>JBBQHA010000074.1:0-16312 GCA_038323475.1 Lysobacterales bacterium | reverse complement strand
TCCCGATAGCGCATGCACCAGCGGGGGTGCCGGGGAGGCCCGGCTGCATGCCCTGCTGCGGCGGATCTGCTTCAAGCAGTCGACCGTCGGACAATTCCGGCGCCGGCGCCGGCGCACCAGGCGGGATGGCCTTGGCGCTTCGCCGCATTTGTGCGCGGGAAAACGGCCTGCAGGTCGGCCGCTTGCGGCGCATGGATTACACTGCGCGCCCCGACTCCGGAATCGCCATGACCGACGACCTGCGATCACGCCTTGCCGAAGCGCTTGCCCGCATCCCCGATCCGCACACCGGCGCCGATCTTGGCGCGGCGGGGTCGGTCAAGGGTATCGGCATCGACGGCGATCGCGTGGCGATCGAGATCGTGCTGGGTTATCCGGCCGCCGGCTGGCATGCGACGCTGGCGGAACTCGTGCGCCTTGCCGCGCTCGCGGTGCCGGGCGTCGCGAAGGCGACCGTCGAAGTGCGTTCTCGCGTGCTCGCGCACCGCGTGCAGAACGAACTCACGCCGCTTCCGGAAGTGAAGAACATCATCGCGATTGCGTCCGGCAAGGGCGGCGTCGGCAAGTCCACGACCGCGGTGAACATCGCACTTGCGCTGCAGGCCGAAGGTGCGACCGTCGGCGTGCTGGACGCCGATATCTACGGCCCGAGCATCCCGAAGATGCTTGGCCTGAGCGGGCGCCCGGACAGCCCCGATGGCAAGTCGATCGAACCCAAGCACGGCCATGGCCTGCAGGCGATGTCGATCGGACTGCTCGTCGCCGAAGACACTGCGATGATCTGGCGCGGCCCGATGGTCACCCAGGCGCTGCAGCAGTTGCTCGGCGAAACGCGCTGGAAGAACCTCGACTACCTGATCATCGACCTGCCGCCAGGCACCGGCGATATCCAGCTGACGCTGTCACAGCGCGTGCCCGTTTCTGGGGCGATCATCGTGACCACGCCGCAGGACATCGCGCTGCTGGATGCGAAGAAGGCGCTGCAGATGTTCAACAAGGTCGAGGTGCCGGTGCTCGGCATCGTCGAGAACATGGCCGTGCATGTCTGCTCGAACTGCGGCCATGCCGAACACGTGTTCGGCGAAGGCGGCGGCGAGCGCATGTCCGCGCAGTACGGCGTGCCGCTGCTCGGCGCGCTGCCGCTGGACATCCGCATCCGCGAGAATGCCGACGGCGGCACGCCGAGCGTCGCCGCGGACCCTGATTCGCCGGTGTCGCTGGCTTATCGCGCGATCGCCCGCAACGCCGCCGCACGGCTGTCGCTGCAAGCGAAGAACAAGTCCATCGCATTCCCGAACATCGTGATCCAGAACACATGAAGTGGGAAACGGAGATCGGGGAACAGGGAACAGTAGGAGCAAGGGATTGCCGTGGACGTGGTCCGTTCTCCGCTTCCCGTTCGTTGCTGTTCGTGCTGCTTTTTCTTTTCGCAGGAATAGCCGCGGCGCAGAACGCGACGACCGTCGTCGCATCCGCGCGCACGCAAGTCGGCGTCACCGTGCATTACGACCCGGCCTATGCACGCATCGGCTATCCGATGGGCGACGTGCCGATCGAACGCGGCGTCTGCGCCGACGTGTTGGTCCGTGCGTTCCGTGCGGCCGGCATCGACCTGCAGCAGCGCGTCCACGACGACATGCGCGCGCATTTCTCCGCGTACCCAAGGATTTGGAACCTGCACGGACCGGACAGCAACATCGACCACCGCCGCGTGCCGAACCTGGAAACGTTCTTCCGTCGCCAGGGCGCCGCAGCGCCGATCAGCTCGATCGCGGAGGATTACCATGCGGGCGATGTCGTGAGCTGGCGCCTGCCGAACGGCCTCGCCCACATCGGTCTCGTCTCGGATCGGCGCGCGACGGACGGTTCCGCCCGGCCGCTGATGATCCACAACATCGGCGCCGGCACGCAGGAAGAAGACGTGCTGTTCGCATGGACGATCGTGGGGCATTTCCGCTGGAAGTTCCCCATCGCGAGCACGCACCTGTGATCGACGACATCCACAACGCATCAACCAGGAATTTTCGATGAGCATCAAGTCCGACCATTGGATCCGTCGCATGGCCGAGCAGCAGGGCATGATCGAGCCGTTCGAGCCAGGCCAGGTCAGGCATGCCGCCGACGGCCATCGCATCGTGTCCTATGGCACGTCGAGTTACGGCTACGACGTGCGCTGCGCGCGCGAATTCAAGATCTTCACCAACATCAATTCGACGATCGTCGATCCGAAGGCGTTCGATACGTCGAGCTTCGTCGATGTGGAGGCGGACGTGTGCATCATCCCGCCGAATTCGTTCGCGCTCGCGCGCACGGTGGAGTTGGTCCGCATCCCGCGCAGCTCGCTGGTCGTCTGCCTCGGCAAGAGCACGTACGCGCGCTGCGGCATCATCGTCAACGTGACGCCGCTCGAACCCGAATGGGAAGGCCATGTGACGCTCGAGTTCAGCAATACCACGCCGCTGCCCGCGAAGATCTACGCGAACGAAGGCGTCGCGCAGATGCTGTTCTTCGAATCCGACGAAATCTGCGGGACCTCGTACAAGGACCGCGGCGGCAAGTACCAGGGCCAGACGGGCGTGACCTTGCCGAAGACATAAGACAGCCGCGGGACCATCAGCTGTCATCCCGGGCGCAGCGAGGGATCCGTTGTCAGTGCGTTTCGCCGCCAGCGAAACGCAGGTCGCCGTCGCTCAGCAACGCCGCCTCGATCGCGATCCCGATCCCCTTCGACAGCGTGCCGAGTTCCATGCTCGGCGCGCCGGCGTGCGCCGCGGCCTGGCGCGGCAGGTAGGGAATGTGGATGAAGCCGCCGCGCATGCCACGGTGCTGCGTCGCGAGCAGATGCATGAGTGCGAAGAACGCCGCGTTGCAGACATAGCTTCCTGCGCTGAACGAAAGCTCGGCAGGCACGCCGGCGGATTGCATCGCCGACAGCATCGCCTTGACGGGCAGGGTCGTGAAGTAGGCAGCAGGCGCGCCCTCGATCACAACCGCGTCGATCGGTTGCGCGCCGGCATTGTCGGCGATGCGTGCGTCGATCAGGTTGATCGCGACGCGCTCGATCGCGATGCGCGCGCGGCCGCCGGCCTGGCCGACACCGATCACGATCGCGGGTTGTTCCCGTGCGATGGCGTCGGACAACGCAGCCAGCACGCCAACGAACGCGACCGCCAATTCGCCCGGCACGACGCGCTGACCGCCGAAGCGAACGCCCGCGAGCTCGCGCACGACGTCCTGCGCGGGATTCACGTCCTCGCCGCCGAAGGGCCCGAATCCGAACAGGAGGACGACAGGAGTCTTCATCGGAATGCCAGCCACATCATCAGGGCGAGGTTCACCGCGAGCAGCATCAGCGCGGTCGGCCACTGCGCGCGGATCACGCCGTTGCGGTCGTCGAGTTCGAGCAGCACGGCAGGGACGATGTTGAAGTTGGCGGCCATCGGCGTGAGCAGGGTACCGCAGTAACCGGTGAGCATGCCGAGCGAACCGACCACCGCGGCGTCGGCGCCGTGCAACCGGATCAGCAAGGGCAGGCCGATGCCGGCGGTGATCACCGGGAACGCCGCGAAGGCGTTGCCCATGATCACGGTTAACGCGACCATGCCCAGGCCATAGGCGAGCACGCAGGCGAAGGCATGTTGCGTGGGCACGATGTTCGCGACGATCGCTGCGACCGCATCGCCGACGCCGGTCGCGATGAACACGCCGCCGAGCGCAGCGAGCACGAGCGGCAGCAGTGCGGCCCATCCGAGCGTGTCGAGCAGGCGCCGGCCTTCACTGACTGCGAGGGTTGGGCGGCTGCGCGTGATCAGCAGCGCGGCGATCAGCGCGACGACGCAGGCGACCGCCAAGCCGACCAGCGTCGCCGAGCCGCTGCCGATCAGCCAGTCGATGGGGCGGTCGTATTTCTTCGCCGCGAGATCGATCAGGGCGAACACCACCGTCACCGCGGGAATCAGCAACGCCGGGACGAACAATCGATGCTTCAATACCAGCGCCGCTGCAAGGCGTTCGTCGATCGGACGTTCGGCCGTCCCTGGCCGTCGCATCATCGGTGCAAGCACCGCGAGCGCGATCACGCAGAGTCCGGCCATTTGCGCGGGTCGCGCGTCGCCCGCCTTGTTTGCGGCCAATGCGAAATCGCCGCCCGCGAACAGCAGCGCGAGCACGCCCCAGAATGCGCCTGCGGCCCAACGACGTTCGCGCAGGTTCATCCCCGCCGCCGCGAAGAAAAACGCAGCAAGCAACCACCAGGCGTATTCAATCCGCAGCATCGGTCGCTCTGGCTGCGCCACCCCGGAGCCGGCTCTGGAACAGCACGATCCGCACTGCGTGGATCACGAACGCCGCGATCGCCGTCGGCAGTGCCCATAGCGCGATCTGCAACGGCTCCAGCTTGATGCCATTGGTTGCGTAGAAGCCCTGGATCAACAGTACCGCGCCGAGCGCGAGGAAGACGTCCTCGCCGAAGAACAGTCCGACGTTGTCGGTTGCCGCCGCCATCGCGCGCACGCTTTGCTGCTCGTCGTGGCTGAGTTCGCCATGCACTTTCTCCGCGGCGGCTTCGCTCATCGGAGCGAGCAGCGGACGCACGGTCTGCGCATGCCCGGCCACGTTTGTCAGTCCGAGCATGCTCAGCAACTGACGCAGAACGAGATAGCCGATCAGCAATCTAGCGAGCGTGAGCCCGCGCAAAGCCGCGATCCAGCGTTGCGCGTGTTCGCGCAGGCCGGCGCGTTCGAGCACGCCGATCACAGGCAGGGTGAGCACGAACAGCATCAGCGTCCGATTGGTCAGGAAGCTCGCGCCAACAAGGGCGAGCAATTCCAGCAGCGACTTGCCCGCCGCGAACCCGCTCGCGAATCCGGCCGACACCACCACAAGTACAGGATTCAGCCGCAGTGCGAATCCAAGCACGACCACCGCGACGCCGAGCAGCGGCCAGTAGCTCATGCGCGGATCCCGGGCGCGGCAATTTCGACGCATTCGGCTTCCAATGCCTCGCGCACCGCACGTGCGAACTGCGCGGCATCGCTGCGGTCGCCGTGCAGGCAAAGCGTGTCGGCGCGCAACACGACGCGTTCGCCGGAACGCGCCACGACGCAACCGTCGCGGATGATGTCGCGCGCCTGCGCGATCGCGTCGTCGATGGCGTGGATCACTGCGTCGGAATGGCTGCGCGGCGTGAGCGTCGCATCGGCCTCGTAACGACGTTCCGCGAACACTTCGTGCAGCACGTGCAGGCCGATTGCCTCGCCTGCAGCTGGTAACGCGCTGCCGGAGAGCCCGACCAGCTGCAGCATCGGGTCGGCATCGCGCACCGCCCGCGCGACGGTGTCCGCCAGCACCGGATCGCGCGCGGCCATGTTGTACAGCGCGCCATGCGGCTTGACGTGCGCCAGTCGTGCGCCATGCGCAGCTGCGATGTCGGCCAGCACCAGGATCTGGTCCAGCACCAGCGTGTAGACATCGGCCGGCGTCCATGCAAGTTCGCGGCGGCCGAAACCGTCGCGGTCGGCGAACGACGGATGCGCGCCGATCGCGACAGCATGTTGCTGGCACAACGCGACGGTGCGCCGCATCGTGTCCTCATCGCCAGCGTGCTGTCCGCAGGCGATGTTGGCCGAACTGACGAACGGCATGACCGCCGCATCGTCGCAGCCCTCGCCGAGGTCGCAGTTGAAGTCGATGCGGCGAATCATCGGGGATGCTTATTTTCGCGTTGAGCCGTTTCGGAACAGCATGCTCACGCCGAGGACGATGAGGATCAGCGGCCACCATTTCCTGACCAGTTCGCCAATGTGGACGTCGGCGATCCCCAGGTTCTGCAACAGGAACAGCACGCCCAGGGCGATCAGGATGATTGCGGGAAGATACGGACGCATGCGGCACTCTCGTAGTCTGTGGGCGATCCGGAGGAGCGCGGGATGCGCCCCTGCCGCGATCGCGGATCAGGGAATCATTTCGTCGCGTCCGCCGGCTTCTGCCACAGCACCGCTTCCGGCTTGCCGCCGAGCATCTGCGCGCGCACCAGCGGGATCGGCGGGCCGCCGTAACTCAGGAACTGGTCGTGGAAGGCTTTCCAGCCAGCGCGGCCGCCGTGGTCCTTCGTCCAGTCCTCGCGCAACTGCATGATCATGAGCTTGCCGAGCGTGTAGTTCAGGTAGGCCGGATCGTAGGTGCCGCGCGCGGCCTGCTGGCGCGCATTGCCCGCGTCCTGGAAGGCTTTTTCGCGGAACATCTTTTCCGACTCGGCCATCGTCATGCCGCCGGTGTGCATGCCGATCGCGGACACGAAGCGCACGTTGCGCAGCAGCGCCTCGATGAGTTGGCCGATGTGCACCTCGGGGGTCGCGCCTTCAAGGCCGGCGTCGAACATCATCTCTTCGCAGTAATGCGCCCAGCCTTCCGCGTAGGCGTAGCCGACGAACAGGCGACCGAAGATCCAGTCGGAACGGTTCGCATGCAGGAACTGCACGAAATGGCCTGGGAACACCTCGTGCGAGGAGGTGAACAGCAAGACCGCCTTGCCCGGCACGTAGGCTTCCTGTTCGGCCTTCGGCCATTTCGGATCCGCTGGCGCGATGTAGTAGGTCGAAGGCAGGCCTTTTTCGTAAGGACCGGGGATCTCGATGTAGGCGAAGTTCCAGCGGTTGAACGGCGGCGCCTCGTCGACCTTCGCCTGTTCCGTGCCTGGAATGGTGAGCAGGTCCTTGTCGATGATGAACTGGCGCAGGCCGGCCAACTGCGCGCGCGCGCCTTCGACCGCACCGCCTTCCGGCTTGTCGGCGTTGACCTTCGCAACGCAGTCGGCGAGCGGCTTGCCGGGCAGGTACTGGTCGCAGGCGGCCTTGAGCGACGCGAGGTTGCGCGCGAGGTCGGCTTCGCCGGCCTTCCTGAGTTCGTCCAGCGGTATGTCCACGCGTTCGGTCGCGTGCAGCATCTTCGCGAAGCGGTCCGCGCCGATCGCGAAATCCTGGGTTGCGTGCGGCTTCTGCGCCTTCAGCCAGTTGGCGAGGTCGCGCATCGTCGCGATCGCCTTCGCGTTGGACGTCTTGAAGTGTTCCTGCAGGCCCTTGTCGTCGTCGGTTGCGAACGCCTTTGGAACGTCGTTCTGGAAGAAGTCCGCGAGTCCGCCGAACACGCCGATTCCGTAATCGATGTAGCTCGCCGGCAGCGGCGCCTGCAGGTTCGCGCGGATCTGCGCGACAGCGGCCGGCAGGTTGTCCTCGTAGGTCACGAACGCGGCCATGCGCGTATGCAGCGGTGCGTACTCGCGGGTCAGGTACATGCTCGGCGAGATCGCGCCGGCATAGAACGCCGGATTGCGGTTCACGAAGCCGGAGTCTTCCAGCCAGAACAGCTGGCCATCGATCACCGCCAGCACGTATTCGCGCTGAAACGTCTGGGTCGCGTCGAGCTTGTCGTCGGTGAACGCGGAGAATCCGTCGCGCTGCGCGTGCAGCCAGTGGATGGTTTCCTTCAGCCCGTCGGCGCTCCAGTCGGGCAGCTTGCCGTCGTAATCGTGCTTGCCGGCACTGGCGGCATCGGTCGGGAACCGCTGGAAGAAGCCGTCGATGAACACATCGACCTGCGCCTGCCACGCCGCATTGGGCTTGCGCGCGTCGGCCGGGACTGCAGGTGCGTCCGCGGTGGAGGCGGGCGCTGGCGTCGCACTGGCCGGAGGCAGGGACTGCGCGTTGTCGCAGCCGGTGAATGCAAACGCGATGGCGAGCGCCAGCGGGGCGGCGTGGCGCAGGATGGAGCGGTGCATGGGCGATCTCCGACGGCGTGGATTCACAGGGTTCGACCCGGCACAGTAGGCAATCGCAGGCGCGACCGCAACGCGCCTTGCAACAGTGGCGTCATCGCCGGGTCGCAATGGCAAGCGCGATCCGCGCCAGCCGCGCATGGTGTGCGGCATTCGCCCGCAGCGCCTGCAACCGGTCCACGGCGATGAAACGCAGATGCTGGCCCGCGCGCCGCTGCGCGAGCCGGGGCAGGTCGGCGGCGATCACGTGGCCGATCCGCGGATAGCCGCCGACGGTCTGCGCATCGGCCAGCAGCACGATGGGTTGACCGTCATGCGGCAACTGGACCGTGCCCGCAACAACCGGTTCCGAAATGCGTTCGCGCAGGTCGGCGAGTCGCAGCGGAGTGCCGCGCAGCCGCAGGCCCTGACGGTTGCTCGCCGCATCGACGGAGAATTCGACGGCGCACAGCGCATCGTCGGGAAGCGTCGCATCGCTGCCTGCCAGGACGCGCACGGCGATGCTGTCGGCGAAATCCAGGTCGGTGGCGTCGCCGATCCACCAAGAAGCGATCTGCGCCGGGCCGGATCCGCTGCCCGCCGCGCGTGGCATGCCCAGTCGCAAGCTGTCGCCGGCACGCAGCGCACGTCCGTGATGGCCGCCGAATCCCGCCCGCAGATCAGTGCTGCGGCTGCCGAGCGCGAGCGGCGCATCGATGCCGCCGTCGAACGCGAGGTACGCGCGCGCGCCAAGCCGGCATGCGCCGAGCGTGAGCATGCAACCAGCCGGCAACCGGATCGGGCGCCAACCGGGCAAAGCGACGCCATCGGCGTGCGCGGCGATCGCTGCGCCGCACAGGGCGACTGTCGTTGCGCGGTGCAGGCGCAGGGTCGGGCCGGTCAGGGTGATCTCCAGCGCGGCGGTATCGGCCTCGTTGCCTGCGAGTAGGTTCGCGACCGCCAGCGACCAGCGATCGGCCGCGCCGCTTGCGCCGACGCCGCATCCGCGCGATCCGGATCGGCCCGCATCCTGCACGCTGGTCAGCAAGCCCGGCGCGATGATGTCCAGGCTCACGGTGCGGATGCTTCCATTGCGGCGAACCCATCGGCATCGATCGCGACGAAACGCACGCGGTCGCCAGCGTGCAACAAGCTCGGTGGATCGCGCTGCGCATCGAACAGGCGCAGCGGCGTGCGCCCGATCAACCGCCAGCCGCCCGGCCCCGCATGCGGATAGATGCCGGTCTGCGCGCCGCCGATGCCGACGCTGCCGGTTTCGACATGCCTGCGCGGCGTCGCCAGGCGCGGCATCGCGAGGGTCGGGTCCAGCCCGATCAGATAGGGGAATCCGGGCGCGAAACCGAGCATCGCGACGGTGCAGCCGGCCGCCGTGTGGCGGGCGATGACCTCCGCGATCGCGATGCCCGCATGGACGGCCAGCGCCGCAAGATCGGGTCCGAACGCGCCACCGTACGCGACCGGAATCTCGATGCGGCGCGTTTCGGCTGCGGCCGCATCGTCGGGTATCCGTGCCAGGATTCCCTGCGTCCAGTCGCGCGCGAATCCGAGCGGATCGGAGCCATCGATCTTCGCGGCGTCCACGTGCAGGGCGAGGCTTGCGTACGCGGGCGTGATATCGGCCAGCCAGTCCGGGGCCTGCGCGCGCAGCGCCATCGCGCAGGCATGCACGCGTCGGTTGATCGCCGGGTCGATGCGGTCGCCGAGCCGCAGCAGCAGTGCCGCATCGCCGAGGAACTCGATGCGGCAGCCGTTCATGCGGTGCGATCGTTCAAGGGGTCGCTCAGATCCCGAAGAATTGCTTGTAGCGCGTGCCGCGTGCGTTGAGCATCTCCGGCGTGTACGGCTGCGGCTCGCCCAGCCCCCACACCGGACGCGGCCAGGTCGCGTCGTCGGTGAAGCGTGCGATGACATGCACGTGCAATTGCGGAACCACGTTGCCGATCATCGCGATGTTGATCCGTGCAGGTTTGTGCAGCGCCTTGAACAGCTCGCAGCAACGGCGGATTTCCTCGAGCAGCAAGGACTGCTCGTTGTCCTGCAGATCGGTGAATTCGTGCATGTTCGGCCGGCGCGGCACCAGGATCAGCCACGGGTAGCGCGCATCGTTCATCAGCCGGATCGCCGACAGCACGGACGGACCGATTCCGGCGGTGTCCGCGGCGAGGCGTGGATGCAGCGCGAATCCCTGTTCCAGTTCCAACGACGTAGCGGTTGCCATCAGCCCAACTCCCGTTCCAGAAATCCCAGTGTGACAGCGAGCGCCTTGCTTGCGCTGTCGGCGGCGTAGTCTGCGCGCTGGTCGCAGTTGAATCCATGTCCGGCCGGCCAGACATGCACCTCGGCCTGCGGCTGCGCCGTGCGGATCGCGGCGATGTCGGCGGGCGGAATGGAGCCGTCGCGCTCGCCGAAATGGAACAGCAGCGCGGCTCTCGCCTGCTCGGCGACGAACGGCAGCGTCCGCGCGCCGTAATAGCTGACTGCGGGCAGGCCGAGCCGCGTGTTCGCGAGGAAGGCGAGGCTGCCGCCCCAGCAGTAGCCCACGGCAGCTATCTGCGAATCCCTCGCAAGAGCCCGCCCGGAATGCGAGTCCCTCGCAGGAGCCCGCACATCCATGTGCGGACTTTCAAATTCAGAAACTTTCCCCTGCAGGATCTTCGCGGCGGCATCGATGGACTCCAGCGCGCCGTCGACGCCGACCGCGGTCACCAGTTCGCGGCCGCGCGCGATTCCGGCGGCGTCGTAACCAAGTTCGACGTCGCGTTCGGCCGGATCGAACAGGGCGGGAGCAATCGCTGCATAGCCGTGGCCCGCGAAACCCTCGGCCACGCTGCGGATGTGCGCGTTGATGCCGAAGATTTCCTGGATCACGACGATGCCGCCGCGAGGCCGGCCTTGGGGCATTGCCAGCCACGCGCCGATGCGGCCGTTCGCGGTGTCGATGCCGATGTGCTCGCCCATGCGGTTCTCCCCTGGTCGGACGATTCTAGCGTCGCGCTGCCGGCCACGGAGGGAAACCGACGGCTCGCCGCCGGGGACGACAGGGCGAGCGGTTTTTTCACGCCGCGCTGACACCTGCGATCCAAAACGGTAGTACGCTCCGGTCCACAGGGCAGGGGAGCGCGGCGATGGCTGCTACCGAAGCGGCGATGAACGATGTGGCGCATACGGCCCCGACCCCGGCGCTGCCGCCGGCCTGGACGATCTACCGCCACCGCCTGCCGGTGCGGATCATGCACTGGATCAACGTGGTCTGCATGTTCGTGATGGTCGGCAGCGGGCTGAGCATCTTCAATGCGCATCCGGCGCTGTACTGGGGCAAGCAGTCGAACTTCGATGCGCCGGTGCTGATGCTCGGCGCGCAGAACAAGGACGGCACGCTGCACGGCGTGACCCGGGTCGGCGGCCACCAGTTCGATACCACCGGTGTGCTGGGCGTGTCTGCGGGCGCGAACGGCAAGCCGCGCGCGCGCGGATTCCCGTCGTGGGCCACGTTGCCGGGTCCGCAGTCGCTGGCGATGGGCCGCCAGTGGCATTTCACCTTCGCCTGGATCTTCGCGATCAACGGCAGCCTCTACCTGCTGTGGACGTTGCTGAGCAAACATTTCAGCCGCGACCTCGCGCCCACGCGCAGCGACTGGCGGGGGTTCTTCCGATCGGTCATCGACCATGCCAAGTTCAAGCATCCGCATGGCGAGGAAGCCACGCGCTACAACATCCTGCAGAAGCTCGCGTACCTCGTCGTGATCCTGCTGTTCGGTCCCGGCATCGTGCTGATGGGCCTGGCGATGTCGCCGCACATGGACAGCGTGCTGGGCTGGCTCGTCGACCTGGTCGGCGGCCGGCAGTCGGCGCGGACGATCCATTTCATCATCGCGTTCGGGTTCATCGCATTCGTGCTGATCCATGTGTTCGAGGTGCTGGTGTCGGGCGTGTTCAACCAGTTGCGTTCGATGATCACCGGCCGCTACACGGTCCCGGTGGAGCGAAACGGCGAACATCCCAGGGTGTCCGTGGGCAAGGAGGAAAGCCATGAAACCGAGTGACCGCAGGCGCTTCCTTGCGCGTGGCATTGCCGGTGGCAGCGCCTTGCTACTGGCCGGTTGCGACAAGCTCGCCGACAGCAAATGGTTTTCAGGAGTGCTCGCCAAGGCCGGTCCGGTCACCGAGGCCGCGCAGAGTGCGATCACTCCGGCGAACGCGCTCGCGCGCGAATTCACCGAGGCGGACATCGCCCCCGCATTCCGCCAGAACGGTTCGACCGATCCGCAGGACGACGATTACCTCGACCACGTCGACAGCGGGTTCAAGAACTGGAAGCTGGAGATCAAGGGGCTCGTCGAGCGGCCGTACAGCCTGTCGCTGGACGAATTGCGCGCGCTGCCTTCGCGCACCCAGATCACCCGCCACGATTGCGTCGAAGGCTGGAGCTGCATCGGCAAGTGGAAGGGCGTCCCGTTGAAGGCCGTGCTCGAAAGGGCGGGCGTCAAGCCGCAGGCGCGATTCGTGGTGTTCCGCTGCATGGACACGCTCGACGACGCGCTGTACTACGAAAGCTGCCGCATCGTCGATGCCTTCCATCCGCAGACGATCCTCGCCTACGACCTCAACGACAAGCCGCTGCCGGTCGGCAACGGCGCGCCGCTGCGCGTGCGCCTCGAACGCAAGCTCGGATACAAGCAGCCGAAGTACCTGTCCGCGATCGAACTGGTCGACAGCTACGACCACGTCGGAGGCGGCAAGGGCGGCTACTGGGAAGACCAGGGTTACGACTGGTTCGGCGGGATCTGAATGGCACGGCCGACCTGGCCAGGCAGGGCGCCCACGCGCGAAGCGACGCGGATTTCCCTGCGGCTCGATCATTGCCGATCCGTGTAGCACACCGACAGCACGACATACTGCGCAACCCCGGTCGGCAGCGCCGCCTCGAAGCCGTCGCCATCGCGCTTGCGCAACGCGGCGCGTGCGAGCGGCGAGTCGATGCTGATCATTCCTCCCGTCGCATCGGTTTCATCGGGCCCCACGATCCGATAGCTGTGGATGTCTCCGCTTGCGCTGTCCTCGATCTCGAAGCGTGCGCCGAAGAAGATCATGGCCTGGTCGGTCGGCGGTTGTTCGACGATTTTCAGCGACGGCAGGCGCTTGCTCAGGTAACGCACACGGCGGTCGATCTCGCCGAGTTGCTTCTTGCGATAGGTGTACTCGGCGTTCTCGGAACGGTCGCCCTCGGCCGCGGCCGCGGCCAGTGCGGCAACGACTTCGGGACGGCGTCGTTTCCAGAGGTCGTCGAGTTCGACCCGCAGGCGTTCGTATCCCTCGCGGGTGATGATCGCGGTCGAATGCGGTGGGGGCGGGCGCCAGCGCGACATCCCGGCATCATACGAGGCGTCTGGATGGTTGCGTCGGCTGTGCGACTATTCGTGCGGGATCGGATAGTCCGCGCACGGATGTGCGGGCTCTCGTGCAGGAAGCGCATCGAGCTTTGATCGAGGAAGCGCAATGGCGTATCTGTTCGTGGGCGTGCTGGCGCTGTTGGTGGCATGGGCCATCGTCGCCTTCAACCGGCTGGTGCGCCTGCGCAACCAGTCGCGCACGGCATGGGCTGATATCGACGTGCAACTGACGCGTCGCCACGACCTGGTGCCGATGCTGGTCGAATCGGTGAAGGCGTATGCCGGCCACGAGAAGGCGCTGCTCGAAAACGTGGCCGCGCTGCGTGCGCAGGCGATGACGCTGAAAAGTCCGCAACGGCTGGGCCAGGTCGAGTCCGCGCTGGAGCAGGGACTGGGCCGCGTGCTGATGTTGCAGGAAGCGTATCCGGACCTGAAGGCGAACCAGAATTTCGCACAGCTGCAGGCGGGCCTGGTCGCGGTCGAGGACCACCTGCAGTATGCGCGGCGCTTCTACAACGGGGCTGTGCGCGACCTCAATGACGGCATCCAGCGATTCCCGTCTTCGCTGATCGCGAACGGTTTCGGTTTCACCGCCGCCGAATTCTTCCACGCGGACGACGACGCGCGGGCCGCGCCGAAGGTGGAGGGACTGGCATGAACGCCCGCGCCTGGGTCGGCACCGCGGTGGCGGCCTTGCTGGCGTGTTCTGCCGCGTCCGGTGCGCGCGCCGATGAGCGCATCCTGGATTTCCACAGCGAGATCGCGGTCGCCGCCGATGGCGGGCTCGACGTCACCGAGACCATCAAGGTCCGTGCCGAGGGGGATGCGATCCGGCACGGGATCTTTCGCGAGTTTCCGACGCGCTACGAGGACCGGCTCGGCAACAACGTCGTGATCGCCTTCGACCTGCTCGACACGCGCCGCGATGGC
This sequence comes from Lysobacterales bacterium, assembly GCA_038323475.1. Lineage (GTDB taxonomy): Bacteria > Pseudomonadota > Gammaproteobacteria > Xanthomonadales > Xanthomonadaceae > SZAS-103. The sequence continues at coordinate 2,221 of JBBQHA010000074.1, read as the reverse complement.
AACGCCGAAAATTCCCGCGTGGAGGCGAAGAGCAACGGCATGCGGATCTACCTCGGCGATGCGAACGCGATCGTCGAACCGGGCATCCATACCTATGTGCTGCACTACCAGGCGACTCGCGAGCTGGGCTTCTTCCCCGACCACGACGAGCTGTACTGGAACGCCACCGGCAACGACTGGGATTTTCCGATCGACCAGGCGAGCGCACACGTGCAATTGCCGGCGCAGGTCGCGGCGGAGACATTGCAGGCGATTGCCTACACTGGCGCGCAAGGCGAGCGGGGTACCGGCGGGCAGGCCAGGATCATCGGCCCTGGCGAAGCGGGCTACGCGACCACCGGGGTGACGCCGCCGCATACCGGCATGACCATCGTGCTGATGTTTCCCAAGGGCATCGTCGTCGAGCCGACGACAGCGCAGCGCCTGCGCTGGATACTCTCGGACAATTCGGCGCTGCTGGTCGGCCTGCTCGGCCTGGTCGCGTTGTGGATCTACTCCATGTGGGCCTGGCGCAGCGTGGGGCGCGATCCGGCGCCCGGCGTGGTGATTGCGCAGTACGACCCGCCGCCAGGTTTCTCCCCGGCGGCGCTGCGCTACGTCGATCGGATGGCTTACGACGACCGCTGTTTTTCGGCCGACCTGGTGGCGATGGCGATCGGCGGACACCTGACCATCGGGCAGGATGGGGATGGGTCGGGGGCGACGTGGTCGTTGCAGCGGTCATCGAAGGCAATGAATCCTCCCGCAGATCTTTCGCAGCGCGTGCTGTTGGAGGGATTGCTGCCCAATCCCGACGACCGGATCGACTTGAAGGACACCAATGCGTCGACGATCGGCGCTGCGCGCACGGCCCATGCGGCCAGCCTCAAGGGCCAGCTCGAAAAGCGCTACTTCGCCACCAACAGCGGAGCCCTGTTGCCGGGTTGCGGGCTGACCATCCTCGCCGGCCTTGCCATCTTCGCGTTTGGGGCGAAAGGCGGGTTGCCGCTGGGGATCATCCTGCTGGTGCTGATGGTGGCGACGAACCTGCTGTTCGTCCGGCTGATGAAGGCGCAGACGCCGAGCGGCCGCAAACTGCTGGATCTTGCGGATGGCCTGAAGCTATACATGGGCGTGGCCGACCGCGACGAATTGCATGCGCTGAAATTGCCCGATGGCGCCCAGCCCCGGCTCGACGTCGACCGTTACCAGACCCTGTTGCCGTATGCGCTCGCGCTCGGCGTCGAGGAGGCGTGGACACACAAGTTCACTGCGGCAGTCGGCGCCGCGGCGGCTGCACAAGCGGCCAACTCGGTCGGCTGGTACAGCGGGAACGGCATGCCGATGAACTTCTCCAGCATGAGCCACTCGATCGGCAGCAGTCTCAGCAGCGCGATCGCATCGTCCGCTACGCCGCCGGGCAGCAGTTCGGGCGGCGGCGGTTCGTCGGGCGGAGGCGGCGGAGGTGGTGGCGGAGGCGGATGGTAGGCCTGTTCGTGGCCGATCCGTTCCGGGTTTGCGGCAGCCCGCGGCTCATCGGTTCCGGGACGGCGCGGCTGGCGGATCGATCGGCATGCGGCTCGACAGCAGGTCGATTTCGCCCAGCATCCGCAACAGGTCCGCATGCTGCGGGTGCGCCGGCAGGAAGTGATTGGCCGCGGCCTGCAGAACGGCGCGCGCAGCGGCGACGTCGGAGCGGCGCTCCAGCAACAGTCGCGCGGCGACCAGCGCATTCGCGGGGCCTTCCATGTCGCGCGGATTGCGCATGATGAAATCCTGCAGCAGCACCAGCGCGAGATCGTGCTGTCCCAGCCGTTCGGCCGCGCGTGCGAGCAGGGTGGTGTATTCGGCCGCCGCTGGCCGGAACTGCGGGTCGTGCGCCAGCGATACGCGCAGCAGTGCCAGCGCTTCGCGTTCCGACCCGGCCACCAGCAGCGCGGCGATCCGCGTTCGCGCATGCGCGAGCAGTCCGGCGTGGTCGCCGGTCTGGCCAAGCAGTTCGCGATAGCGCGCGTGCATCGCCGGCGAAGCATGCAGTTCGGTGGCAAGGCATTGTCCGAGCGCCTTCGCGGCGCCCGCATGATCCTCGTCCGCGACCAGCGCATCGATGCGCCGCATCAACGGTGCGTGCCGATCCTCCGGACGCAGCGGTGATTCCGGAATCGGCGTGTATCCCAGCGCTGCGCTGTGCGCGAACGCGATCCTGCCCATCCCATGGAAATACATCACGATCGCGTAGAAC
>JBBQHA010000073.1:0-16425 GCA_038323475.1 Lysobacterales bacterium | reverse complement strand
CTACACTCATCCACACACGCTGGAGCAAACCACAGCGTCCCGTCCCGGTTCACTTTTCAATCGGCAGAGCGGTTCAATATTCAGTCGGCGCCGACAATTCGGTGCGATCGTGCGTGCTGCGCAGGCCGGCGGTGGGTAGGTGTTCGGTCCGGTAGCGCCGGATCAGGTCGGCCAGGGTGTTGCGCTTGGCTTCGACGTGCTGGAACCAGCGACCGGCGCGGATCGCGGTTTCGGTTTCAGCGGCCCAGCGCTTGGCGTCCGTCACCCGGTCGAACGTGGCATCGGCGGGCGGGTAGCCGCGCAGCCGGACCTTCACGCGATAGACCGTCTTTCCCTCACGCTTGCGGGTTTCGAAGGTCGCCATGGCCCACCCCTGAATTGCCGAATGTTGGGGGGAATTGTCCCTGTAGTGTCCCTGCGGTGCAAATGCATGCGGCGCACGGCAGGCTAAGTCATTGTTTTTATTGGTGCCGGCAACAGGAGTCGAACCCGTGACCTACTGATTACAAATCAGTTGCTCTACCAACTGAGCTATGCCGGCATGGCCTCATTCTAGCGAGCGCGGGCCCTGCGCGCGAGCCGGATCCGTTGCCATCACGGTCGCGATCCGACGCAGGCGATGTCCTTCGCGGTCAGTCCGGAGTAGCCGGTCAGGTGCTGGCGCCAGTCGAAATCGCGCGCGACGAAGACATCGATCCAGTATTGCTGGGCGTCGTCCAGCCGCGGTTCCAGGCGCGCCTCGAAGCCGAGCGCACGGACTTCGTCGCGGCGTTTCTCGGCATTGACGAGGTCGTTGAACAGGCCCAGCGAAATCGTGTTTTCCTGCGCGCCGGACGTCACCACGTAGTAGTCGCTCATGCCCTTCGCGGCGAGCTGCCGCGCGGCTGCGAGCGCCGCATCGCGGCTCGCGAGCGCACTCACGTAAACACGATAGCCGTGCAGCTCGCTGCCCGTTGCCTGCCGGAACTGGATGCGTCCGACCAGCGGCGACAGCGTGTTCATCGCCTTGCGCATGTCGGCTTGCGTCCCGAACGGCCCGATGGTCTGGCAACGCGGCGTCGCCGACGCCGGATCGGGCGCAGCATCGAGTTCGTCCGACGATCCGGGTTGGTGCGCGCGCTCGGACTCGCTGAGCAGCACGAGCGGAGGCACGTTGGGCTGGGTCGTCGCGACCGCTGCCGGATGCGCGTCGGCATGCAGCGTCCACCAGGCGATCGCGCCCAGGTTCATGACCACCAACAGCAGGAAGATGGCGCGCGCAAACATGCGATTAACGTGAAAGTCGCGTAGCGACGCCACCGTCCCTCGCCCGCTTTGCGGGAGAGGGGAGGACCAGCGGCGGAGTCGCTGGTGGGGTGAGGGAGGCAATGGCGAAATGAGACTTCATATTTACTGAAATGGTTGGCGACATGGCCGCAGTCTATTCGCGCGCAGCTTGCGCGTACACCCGCAGGCCACGCAGCACGAGGTCCGGAATGCGCTGCGCATGCGCACGCCAGCCTGCGCAGACAGCATCCGCGCCACCACCGGTGATGAGCAAGATGGGCGAGGTTCCGAGTCGCCGGCGCGCAGCGCGCAGGCTGCGCGCGACCAGGGCGCGCGCGGAAAGGATCGCACCGCTCGCGAGCGCATCGACGGTATCGGTGGCGAAATCCACCACCGTTCCGCCATCGGGCGGCAGCTGCGGTGCGCGGTGCGCGAGCGATTCGCGCATCAGCGTCGGCGATGGCGCGATCAGCCCGCCATGGTGCAGGCCATCGGCCGCGAGCAGATCGATCGTGAGCGCGGTGCCGACGCTGACGATGAGCGACGCGCCGGGCGCATGCGCATGCGCCGCGATCAGCGCGAGGAAGCGGTCCACGCCGAGCCGCGACGGATCGGCGTAGGCGATCCGTACGCCGGCGCAGTCGATACGGGTGAACGCACGCGCGACCTGTGCGCCGCGCCGTGCGATCGCGGCTCCGACGGTTGCGCTCAACGCAGGCGCTGCGACCGACGCGATCCACGCGCGATCGCCCGCGCGGATCCCGGCGAATGCAGTATCCAGGGCATCGGGATCGCCCGCTTCCGCATGCGCCAGAGCGCGTACGCCATCGGGGCCGGGCATGTCGGCGCGCGTCCATTTCAGGCGCGTGTTGCCGAGGTCGAACAGCCAGTCCGTGCGCTTGCTCATCGTGCGCGCACGCTGATTTCAGCACTGTGGTAACTGCGTTCGCCGTCGGCGTGGCGCACGCGCAGCGCACCGCTGTCGCCGATGCCGAGCGCGATGCCGTGCTCGTGGCGCGTGCCGGCGATCACCTCGATGGTCTGATCACGCAGCGCATCCAGCGCCCGCCAGCGCGGCAGGAACGGCGCGAGCCCGGATTCCGCGAACTGTTCCAGCGCCAGCACCTGCGCACCGATCAGCGCCGCCGCGAGCGCATTGCGGGTTGGCGGCGATGCGCCGAGCCGTTGCAGGTCGATCCATGGCTGGTCGATCGTCGCGGCGGCGGCGTCCGGCATGCGCACGTTGATGCCGATACCGATCACCGCACGCACCACGCCAGCGTCCTCGCCGCCGAATTCGATCAGGATGCCGCCGAGCTTGCGCTCTTCGGCGATCAGGTCGTTCGGCCACTTCAAGCCGACCTCGATAAACCCGAGCGCGCGCAGCGCCTCGGCGGCGGCGACGCCGACCGCGATGCTCAGTCCCGCGAGAGCCGCGACGCCGCCATCGAAACGGCGTTGCAGCGACAGGTACAGATGCGCCGCCAGCGGCGATGCCCAACTGCGCCCGCGCCGCCCGCGGCCTGCGCTCTGGCGTTCGGCGAGCAGGACCTGGACGCCGGAGGATGGCGGCCGACGGAGAAGTTCGGCATTGGTCGAATCGATGTCCCATGCGACATCCAGCGCATCGAGTCGCGCTGCGACATCGGGAGCAAGGCCATCGCGGATGCGCACTGGTTCCAGCAGATCGAGCGGCGCGGCCAACGTATAGCCGCTGCCGGGCCGGGCGAGGATTTCCACGCCCGCCTCGCGTAGCGCATGGATATGCTTCCACACCGCGGCCCGGGTCAATCCGTATTCGCCCGCAAGCCCGGTGCCGCTGCACGGGGCCAGCGCAAGGCGCATGAGCAATTCGCGATCGTTCATGGGCGTCGGCGGCAGCGCATCGGGGACCGCGACAGTCTAGCCCAGCGTTCGCGAGAGCCGTACCCGCAAGCGGAATTGCTGCGGCGCGTCATGGCATCCCTGCACCGGCCCGCAAAGCCCGATACAATTGCCGGGCTGATGATTGCAACCTCGGCACCGCTTGCTGCGTCCATCTACATATCGCAGCCGCGACTATCGCAAGGGGATACGATGCGCACCTTCGTCCTGCTACTCGTCTTTGTCATGCCGGCGCTTGGAGCATGCAGCGCCGCCTCAGCCCAGACCACTCCCGTGATCGGCAAGCCAGTCTGCGCCCACTACGATGATGCCGCCAAGCCCGCAGCGCATGCGGCATCCGCGACCGCTGCCCCGACCGCCGCAACCACCACGGTCACGGCATCGACCGGCGCGGTGCCTGCGTCCAATGCAAGCGCCGTCGGCGCGATGCAACCCAAGAGCGGCGGCACCGACGGCTTTGGACATGCGCGCAGCGGGCCACGCTGGCAGACCTTCCTGCCTGGCATGTTTAAGTAGGACTGCGCAGGCAGGGTCGCGACAGCGTTCGCAAGCAGCGCAACCGCACTTACAGCCCTGGCGGAATCCGCACCAGGAAGCGCGCGCCGCCGAGTTCCTTCGAAGCGTCCACGCTCAACTCGCCGTGGTAGGAACGCACGATGTTCTGCACGATCGACAGCCCGATGCCGTGCCCCTGCACGCGCTCGTCGCCGCGCACGCCACGTTGCAGCAACCGGTCAACCTGTTCGGGCGGGATGCCGGGACCGTCGTCCTCGACCGTCAGCAGCAGGCCCGGGCGGCGATTCGGCAACGTCGCCTCGATGTGCGCGCTGAGCAGCACGCGCTGGTTGGCCCACTTGAATGCGTTCTCGAGCAGGTTGCCGAGCAGTTCCATCAGGTCGCCCTGGTCTCCGTGGAAACGCGCGCGCGGATCGAGCTCGAACTCGCAGAGCACGCGCTTGCCCGCATAGACCTTTTCCAGGCTGGTGACGATGCCTTCGGCGCGCGCTTCGATCTCAAGCGGCGCTGCGAACAGCTGGTGGCCGGCGCTGACGCCGCGCGAGAGCTGGTACGACACGATCTCGCTCATGCGCTGCACCTGGTTGCGCACTTCGTCGCGCAACGTGCCCTCGTCGACGCCGTTGTCCAGGCTTGAACGCAGCACGGCGAGCGGGGTCTTCAGGCTGTGGGCGAGGTCCGACAGCGTATTGCGGTAGCGATCGAGGTTTTCGCGCTCGCTGACGATGAACGCGTTGATGCTTTCGGTCAACGGCGCGAGTTCGCGCGGATGCGTCCCAGACATCCCGTCGGCCTGTCCGCGCTGCACGCGCTGCAGTTCGCGCATCACCCGGCGCAGCGGTTGCAGGCTCCAGCGCAACGCAAACATCTGCGCGCCGAGCAGCAGCAGGCCGGCCGCGCCGAGGTAACCCCATAGCGCGCGCCGGAACACGCCGATCTGCCGATCCAGATCGGCGGTGTTCTCGAACACATTGAACACGAACGGGATCTCGCGCTTGTTCTTGCCGTTGCCGTCCTCCCAGATCACGCCCATCGCGAAACGGTAGACATGCTCGGTTGGACCACCCGCGCGATCGACCACGTCGAGCGGTCCATCAATGCGCGTCTGGCCCGCAGACAGGTTTGTTGCGAGCGGCAATTCGCGGCCGAGCGTGTTGGACGAGACCCAATCGATCTTCGGTCCAGTGGCGGCCGCATACAGTCCGCCTCCAGGCGCCCCGAAGCGCGGATCGGGCAGCACGTAGGGTGGCTGGAACTCGAGCTTGCGGCTGATTTCGCTGCCCGCGTAATAGGCGCTGGCGTAGTTCTTCAGCCGCTCGAGCAGGATGCTCGTCGCGGTCGTGGTGAACGCGCGGTCGAGCGCGAATCCGGTCAGGCCGAGGAATGCGATCAGGCCGAGGCTGGCCGCCAGCAGCTGGCGCGCTTCGAGCGACGGCGCGCGTGCAGCCATCACTGCAAGTCTCCGCTGGCCGGCCGCGAACGGCCCGTGCGCTCGCAGCTGCGCAGAATTGCCATGGCGGTGCGGGGACGATGCGTCGTCCGATGCATGCATGGGCGCGAAGCGGTGGATGCCATCACGAGCGCAGGAACCACGCCGCGACAATCATGCGACGACCGCGAACAACGATCGCGCGACGTGCATTGGCCGGTTACTCGGTACGCGGAATGGCGAAGCGGTAGCCGCGGCCGCGCACGGTTTCGATGGGCTTGAGCGCACCTTCCGGATCGAGTTTCTTGCGCAGGCGGCCGATGAAGACTTCGAGCACGTTGGAGTCGCGGTCGAAGTCCTGCTGGTAGATGTGCTCGGTCAGGTCGGCCTTCGACACCAGCTCGCCCGCGTGCAGCATCAGGTATTCGAGCACCTTGTACTCGTAGCTGGTCAGGTCGACGGCCGCTGCATCGACGCTGACCGTCTGCGCGGCGAGGTCCAGCACGATCGGTCCGCAATCGAGCGTCGGCTTGCTCCAGCCCGCGGCGCGGCGCAGCAGCGCATTGATGCGCGCCAGAAGTTCCTCGACGTGGAAGGGTTTCACCAAGTAATCGTCGGCGCCGGCCTTGAGGCCTTCGACTTTGTCCTGCCAGCTCGAACGCGCGGTCAGGATCAGGATCGGGAATTTCTTCTGCTGTTCGCGCAGGTCGCGGACCAGGTCCATGCCCGAGAGCTTGGGCAGGCCGAGGTCGATGATCGCCAGGTCGAACGGGACTTCGCGGCCCATGTACTGGCCTTCCTCGCCGTCGCTCGCAGCGTCGACCGCATAGCCTTCGCGCTTGAGCCGGGCGGCGAGGGTCTCGCGCAACGGGGCTTCGTCCTCAACCAGCAGAATGCGCATCGGCTACTCCTCTCGGTGTCGTGGGTGGCCACCGGGACATGCCGGATTCCTGGGCCTGGTCATTCGGGCAGATGGTCGCGCGCGGATTGGTCGGCTGGCTGGGGATCGCGGTTCGGCGGCGTATCTTCGACGACGCGGATGCGACCCTGCGGCGTCAGCACCTTGACCCGATACACCTCGCGACCGTCGCGCTGCATCGGCTGGGCCTTGAGCACTTCGCCGCCGGTTTCGCGCTGGACGCGCCGCACCGAAGCCGGCAGATCGCCGTCGCGGGGATCGTTCCGCGTGCGCTTGTCCGCCCACGCCTGTCCACCGTCCAGCGCGATCAACGCGAGGACGACGACGACGATTTTCTGGGCGAGGCGCACGGACATGAGGTGTAGTTGGCAGCCTTGGCGATGATCCAGCGATGAACGGGGCGACATTGCGCCGCGCGCCGTTCAGATTGCGAGCGGAAGAACATCATTGACTGCAGGCGGTGAATCCGTCCTTAACACTATACTAACAAGCAAGCGGGGGCTTGGTCAGTAAATCTCGCCGATGCAACACCGCAGGCTCCCGCCGGCCTTCTCGATCTCGTCGAGCGGGACCGAGCGCACGCGCAATCCGGCCAGTTCGAATGCGGCCAGGCTCGCCGGTCGCAGCGCATCGGCCGCAGCCTGGCTCATCCACACCGCGTCGGCCGTCGGTGCGATGCAGTTACCCGCGAAGGCGAGCTTCTCGTGATGGTCGAGCAGGACCGCATGCGGCGCGTACAGCGATGCAATCGCCGCGACGACCGCCGGGTCCGCGAAACCATCCGCACAGATCGACACCGCGCGCCCGGCCAGCACGCTGAGCACCACATTGGCGTGGTATTCGCCGGGCGCGAGGTCGAACAACAGGGTCGCGCGCAGGCCGAACGCGGCATGCATCGCCGCGGCACCCTCCTCGTCGCAGCGTTCCGACAGGCCGCAATAGCCGATCCCGCGCGCGCGATCAATGACCAGCGAACCGGTCAACTCGCCGACTCCCGGATGCGTGCGCAGGTCATGCACGGCATAGCCCAGCACGCCGGTGAAGAACCCGCGGATGTCGGCGCGCCGGGCCTCGCGCTGGCGCACCGGGTGGCGCATGTGCGCAATCAGGACCCGCCCCGGGGCGGTCGCGAACACATTGTTCGGGAACACCGCGTCGGGCGCCGCCGGATCGCCTGCGAAACAGATGGCGGGCAGCGTTTCCGCGAGCGCGCACTGCAGGTCGCGATGCTGGCGCAACGCGCGTTCGCCGTCGACAGTCCGCGCCATGTCCATGTAGTGGTTGTCGGATGCGGACTCGGCAGCCAGGGCGAAGCCTTCCGGCGCAACCAGGAACACCGCTTTCGGGCACGCCGGCGCGATTGGCTCCAACGTCCGCGCCTCGCGCATGAACAGGTCGATGTCGCGGGTGATCATGCCGCCTGCCTCGCTGCGTGGGTGACTGCGAGCGCACGCTCGACCAGGGTCCAGTCCGCGCCCGGCTTGTGCGCGCCCTCGCTGAGTACCTGCCGGAACGCGCGGCCGCCGGGTTGGCCATGGAACAGCCCCAGCACGTGCCGCACGATGTGCTTGAGCGCGACGCCATGCGCAAGCTGCGCCTCGACGTACGGACGCATGCGCAACAGCAACCCGGCGCGCGGCAGGTCGGTTGCGCCCGTCAGCGCATTGTCGAGCCCATGCAACACGTAGGGATCGTGGTAGGCGACGCGACCGAGCATCACCCCATCGACGTGTTCGAGATGCGCGAGTGCGTCGGCGACGCCGGCGATGCCGCCGTTGAGCAGCACGGTCAGGTCGGGCCTTTCCTGCTTGAGCCGGTACACCCAGTCGTAGCGCAGCGGCGGAACCTCGCGGTTTTCCTTCGGGCTCAGGCCCTGCAGCCAGGCCTTGCGCGCATGCACCGCGAACACGTTGCAGCCGGTCGCCGCGATCGCATCGACAAAGGAGCGGAACGCGCCGTACTCCTCGACCTCATCGACGCCGAGCCGGCATTTGACGCTCACCAGCACCGGCGTGTCCGCGACCGCCGCGCGCATCGCCGCGATGCAGTCGGCAACCAGCGCTGGTTCGCGCATCAGGCAGGCGCCGAACCGCCCTGCCTGCACGCGGTCGGACGGGCAGCCGACGTTGAGATTGACCTCGTCGAAACCCAGTTCCGCCGCGATGCGCGTCGCCCCGGCAAGCGACTCGGGCTCGCTGCCGCCGAGCTGCAGCGCGAGCGGTCGCTCGGCCGGATCGAATCCCAGCAGGCGCCCGCGGTCGCCCTGCAAAACCGCCTGCGCGTGGACCATTTCGGTATACAGCCGCGCGCCGGGCGCGAGCTGGCGGTGGAAGTAGCGGCAATGGCGATCCGTCCAGTCCATCATCGGGGCGACGGACAGGCGGTGCGCGCTGCTGGCGGGCGGGTTCGGCATGGGCGCGCATTGTACGGGTTGCCGCCTGCACACGGATTCGGCCGCCGGACGGAGGCAGCCGTGCGACCGGCGCGCCTATTCGACGTTCGGCAACCGGTAGTCCTTGAACGTCTCGCGCAGCGCCGTCTTCTGCAGCTTGCCGGTCGCGGTGTGCGGCAGCGCGTCGACGAAGACAACGTCGTCGGGAAGCCACCACTTGGCGACCTTGCCGGCGAGGAATTCCAGCATCTGTTCGCGGGTGATGTCCTGCCCCGGTTTTTTCACCACGACCAGCAGCGGACGCTCCTGCCATTTCGGATGGGCGACGCCAATCACCGCCGACTCCGCCACGGCGGGATGCCCGATCGCCGCGTTCTCCAGTTCGATCGACGAAATCCATTCGCCGCCTGACTTGATCACGTCCTTGGAACGGTCGGTGATCTTCATGTAGCCGTCGGCATCGATGGTCGCTACGTCGCCGGTGTCGAAGTAGCCGTCGGCGTCGAGGATGGCGCCGCCGTCGCCCTTGAAATACGCGCTCGCGATCCACGGACCGCGCACCAGAAGGCACCCGAACGCGATGCCGTCGTGCGGCAGGCGTGCGCCATCCGCATCGACGATTTTCATCTCGACGCCGTAGATGCCGCGCCCCTGCTTGACCTGCACATCCAGGCGCTGCTCCAGCGCAATCCCGCGATGCTTGGGCAACAAGTTGCCTACCGTGCCGACCGGCGACATCTCGGTCATGCCCCAGCTGTGCGCGACATACGCGCCGAATTGCGTCTCGAAACGCTCGGCCATCATCCGTGGCACCGCCGCGCCGCCGATGAACATGCGGGTGACGCACAGGTCGTCCTTCGGCTGCAGGTTCGCCGCATCGACATGGCCGAACAGCGAAAGCCATACCGTCGGAATGCCGAACGCGAGCGTCACCTGCTCATCGCGCATCAGCTCATACACGCTCTTGCCATCCAGCGCCGGCCCCGGCAGCACCAGCTTGGCGCCGCTCATCGCACCCGCATACACCATGCCCCAGGCATTGGCATGGAACATCGGCACCACCAGCAGCGTCGAATCGGCGGCGCAGACGCCGATCGCATCCGCACTGCAGGCCATGAACGCGTGCAGCACGGAAGACCGGTGCGAATACAGCACGCCCTTCGGATTGCCGGTCGTCCCCGACGTATAGCAAAGCGACGACGCCTGCGTTTCCGGGAATTGCGGCCATGCGTAATCGCCGTCGTGCGCCTCGATCAGTTCCTCGTAGCACAGCAGGTTGTCGATCCCGATGTCAGGCATGTGCGAGCAGTCGGTCAGCGCGACGAATGCCTTGACCGTGGTCATCAGCGGGGCGAGTTTCTCGACCAGCGGCGCGAATACCGGATCGAAGAAGATGTACGCGTCCTCGGCATGGTTCGCGATCCAGGCGATCTGTTCCTGGAACAGGCGCGGGTTGATCGTATGCAACACTGCGCCCATTCCGGAGACGCCGTAATACACCTCGACATGGTGGTAACCATTCCACGCCAGCGTCCCGACGCGTTCTCCCGGTTCGACGCCCAGAGCGGCCAGCGCCTGCGCGAGGCGCTTGGCGCGAGCGCAGATGTCGCGATACGTGCAGCGATGGATCGCCCCATCGCAACCGCGCGACACGATCTGCGCGTCCGCATGGAATGCATTGGCATGCTCGATCAGCGACGAGATCAGCAACGGTCGATCCTGCATCTGGCCTAGCAAGGGTCGGCTCCTCAGTGGTTGGCGGCCATGGCCGGGCAGTCGCCAGGCTCAGTCGCGCGACAGGTGCGCGATGGCCGCGGTCGATGCGTCGCGATCGCCGTCGTCGAACAGGGTCACGCGCAACTCCGCGATCGTGGATGGGTCCAGGCAACGCACGTTGACGTCCACGCCATCGGGATTGCTGCGCGGGATGTAGAAACCCTTGATCCCGCAGCGACCGCAGAAGCGGTGCACGGCGACGCCGGTGCCGAAGCGGTAATCGGTCAACACGTCCTCGCCGCGCAGCAGCCGGAAACGCGATCGCGGCACGATCAGGTGCAGGAATCCGGTCTTGGCGCAGATCGAGCAGTTGCAGTCGAGCGCATCGATTGCGGCCGGCGCATCCGCCTCGAACGCGACCGCGCCGCAATGGCAGCCGCCACGGTGGGTGACCAGCGTGGGTGCGTCTGCTCCGGCGTCGATATGCGTCATGGCTGCGATTCTAGCCACATTCCCCGTCCAGCCAATCGCCTGCGAAACCCAGCCGTGGATGGCGCCATCAACGCAACGCGCCGGACGCGGGCGAACAGCCGACGACCGGCTTGCCGACCCGATTCCATCGGCGCACGATGGACTTGACCCCTTTGCCGCGGGACGCACGTTGCAGCACGCACATGACCGTCCGTACACGGATGCACGGACTCCCGAGCAGGAAGCACATCGCGCTTGATGGAGGTGGACCATGGTACGCAGCCCGACATTCCAGCCGCACTCGCGGCAGCAACCGGATCCGATCCGCATCGCCGCGCTCAGCGCCGCGATCGCCTTCAATGCCGCGACGTTCGCGCTGCTGATGCGACCACCGGAATTCACTCCTCAGATCGTCAGCGTCGATACCACTCCGCCCATCCAGTTCATCACCCCGGAGGTGAAGAAGGTCGAGGTCAAGCCGCTGCCGTTGCCGGTCAAGCCGCATGTGGAAAAGCCGACCCCGGTGACGCCGCAGGTCGTGCACAAGGAAACGATGGTCATCTCGGAGAAGACGACGCCGATGAGCACGGAGGTCGACACGACTCCGGTCGACACCGACAAGCATGTCATCGAGACCGTCGCCACCGGCCCTGTCGAGGAAGCCCTGACGGCGCTTGCGGCGCCGCCGCCGACCTACCCGCGCGGTCCGTTGACGGAAGGCATCACCGGAACGGTGCAGCTCGAACTGCTGGTCGGCGTGGATGGACACGTACTCGAGGTACGCGTCGTGCACAGCAGCGGCAACCGCCAGCTCGACGCCGCCGCGCGCGAGCAGGTCCTGCGCAACTGGCGCTTCCAGCCGGCCCAGCGCAATGGCATCGCGGTGCAATCGCTTGGACGCGTGCCGATCGTGTTTACCCTCGACGGGCGTTGATGCGACTGGATCGGACTGGCCTCGTGCGCACCATGCCGGTGCGTGCGAGGCCAGGACTACGACTCAGAGCGCGGTGCCCACGACCTGAGTGATCAGCTTCACCTTGCTGTCGAGCGCAACCGGCATGTCCGCCGGCATCGCGCCGTTCTTGGCCGCGAGTTGGCTGTTGAATCGCGCGCACTGGCTGGCCGCCCCGTCGATGCAAAACTCGACCGGCATCCTCACCCACGACGCAACGCCATGTCCGCCGACCTTTTCCGGCTGGAAGCGCCAGTCCTTTGCCGCCTTGCCCGCAACCTCGGCAAGATCCCTCCTGTTCTGGCTCGACCCGTTGCCGATCACGTTTTCGACGAGAACCTTGTCCGGCACGCCCGCTGCATCGATCGAGACGAGCAGGCTGACCGCCGCTTCCGCGCCCTCAGCAAGTTCCTTGCGGGGATATGCGGGCGGCGCTGCGCTGAGCCTGCCGGGGCCAACGGCCGCGTACAGCAGCTTGATCGCATAACCGCCGTCGGCCGTCGACTGCGCGTCCAGGTGCAACGAGACCTCCGTCTCGGTCGGCATGCGCTGGCCATCGACGCTGCCGGGTTCGAATGTCCACTTGCGGACCACCGGATCGAGTCGCTGAGCGACGATGTCAGGGCCGTCTTTCTTCTTCACGAAGACAAGGTCGCTCACCTTGCCGTCGGCGCCGATCGACAGATGCGCCGAGCGCCAGAAATCGAAGTGCTGCGGATCCGCTGCATGCGCGCCGCCACTCCCGCACAGCGCGACCAACGCCACCACGCCCGCCAGGGCGATCTTGCTCGACATGTACATTCCGGATGATTGATATGCGCACAGGTTGTGGCAAATGCGCTGGCCAGCCAAGTGCCGCCCCTTTCAATGCGCATTGAACCGGCTTTCGCCGCAAACAGGAAGGGCAGCCCGAAGGCTGCCCCGCTGCCATCGCCACGTGTGACTGGCGCTTAGTTCCTGGTGTCGTTGCTGGCCATCTTCTTCAGGTCGGCCTCGTGCTTCTTGAACTCGGCCTTGGAGATGGATCCGTCCTTGTTGGTGTCGGCGGCATCGAAGTCGGCCGTCCACTTGGCATCGCCGGCGACTTCATCCTTGCCGAGCTTGCCATCCTTGTTGGCGTCGAGTTCCTTCCAGGACTTGGGCTTGTCGGCCGACGCCGTCGGCTCGGTTGCGGGTGGCGGCGCCGTGCTGCCTTCCTGCATCGAACCGTCGTGCATCGCTGCTGGTGGCGGCGTGGCCGTCGGCTCGGACTGGGCGAATGCTGCCGGCGCGGCGAATGCGGCGGCGAGCAAAGAGATCTGGATCAAACGTGTGAGCGAAATGGTCTTCATGGTGTCTCCATGGGGGAAGTGGAGCGCACGGCATTGCTGCCGGCCTCGACACCATGCCGGTGCGTCGCTGAATCGGCCTTGCGGCGCAATCGTTAAAGCTACGTTCTCTTAACCACAGCGCCGCCCGATCGCGCTATGCGCGCGTCGCACCAGCGAGTCGCGATGCGTCAAGAGGCCATGCGCAAGGAAGCGGGCCTTCGCAACGGCCCGCCTGAGGGCGCGTTGCGGCGCCTCACGCTGCGCGCGTGTTTTCGCCGGCAGCAGCCGAACACGCCGATGTGTGGTACATACCATTCGGATGTGATTCCCACTGGGGGGGCATCACCGATGGGGCCGGCCAGCGCCAGTGCCACCGCAACGACCCGGCAGCTCGAACTGCTCGGTCGGCTGGAGGATGCGGACACGCCGCGGGAGGTCGCCGCAGAAATCGTGCGGCTCGCGCGGGCCGAGCGCACCTGCAAGGCGGCCACGGTGCTGTGGAGCCTGGACGGCAGGCAGGATCCCGAAAGCGAACCGATCGCGCAACTCGACCTCGAAGACCTGGCACTGGCGCGTTCCGCGGCCGTGCATGCGCAGCCGATGTATTCGCTGGACGGCGACAGACTTGCGATCCGCCTGTTCCAGACACAGCCGGCAGTCCTGTTGCTGACCATCGACACGCCAGCCGATGGCCAGCGCTTCCTTGAGGACACCAGGAAGCAGCTCGAACTCGCCGGACGCCACCTCGGCCGCGCGCTGGAGCTGATCGGACTGCGCGCGTCGCTCAAGCGCCTCGAGCGCTCCGACCGCCTGCAGCGCGCGCTGTTCGCAATCTCCGACCTCGCCGGTTCCGATCGCGACATGCCGATCATGCTGCGCGGCATCCACGCGATCGTGTGCACGCTGATGTATGCGGAGAACTTCATCATCATGCTGCACAACGCCGAACGCGACACCCTGCGCTTCCTGTATTTCGCCGACATCGCCGATCCCGAGCCGCCGGATACGAAGCTCGAAGTACCGATGCAGTCGCTGGAGCGCTCGTTGACCTGGTACCTGATCCGCGACGGCAAGCCGCTGATGGGCAACACCCGGCAATTGAACGCCCAGGTCTCCGGGCCGCTGTCGATCATCGGCCCGGAAAGCCTCGACCTGATCGGCGTGCCGTTGCTGCGCGACGGCCGTGCGCAGGGCGCGGTCGTGGTGCAGAGCTACCAGGAGGACATCGGCTATACGGTCGAGGACCGTGCGCTGCTGGAATTCGTCGGCAGGCACATCCTGATCGCGCTCGAACGCAAGCAAGGCAAGGACGACCTCGAGCAACGCGTGCGCCTGCGCACCACCGAGCTGGCCGCCGCGAACCAGGTGCTGCAGCTGGAGATCGTCGAACGCCAGCGCGCCGAGCGCCTGCAGAGGGCGCTGTTCCAGATCGCCGAGCTGACCACCGCGGACATCAGCCAGGCCGAGTTCTATCGCTGCGTGCATGCGGTGGTGGGGGAGCTGATCAACGTCGAGAATTTCTATATCGGCCTGCTTTCCGAGGACGGCACGTCGCTGGAGTTCCCGTACTACGTCGATGCGATCAGGCGCAGCCAGCAATCGCGACCGCTCGGGCGCGGACTGAGCGAATACGTGATCCGCAACGGCAAACCGTTGCGGGGCATGACCGCGGACATCGACGAACTCGCGCGCCAGGGCGAAATCGACCTGCAGATGGCCGGAGCGCGGGCGGTGTGCTGGCTGGGCTTTCCGCTGTTCGTCGGCGACGCCACCATCGGCTTGATCACGGTGCAGAGTTACGACGCAGCCGTCGTGTACGGGCCCGCGGACCAGGACCTGCTCAGCTTCGTGGCCTCGCAGATCGCCAACAGCCTGCATCGGCGCCGCGCCGCGGAAACCCTGCGGCAGGCGTACGTGCAACTCGAGCAGCGCGTGCAGCGTCGCAACCCGAGCCACTAGCTGCGATCGAGCTTCACGTCCAGCACCGGCACCGTGGTGACGTCGTCGATGCCTTTGAACGCGACGATGCGTTCGCGCAGCCGCGCGAGTTCGTGCGAGGAATCGGTCTGCACCAGCACCATCAGGTCGATCTCACCGGCGACGCTGTGGCATTGCACCACCTCGGGCATGCCGACCAGCAACGGCATCACGTCGTCGCAACTGAAGCCATCGCTGTGGCTCAGGAACAGCCACGCCTGCAGCTTCGGCTGGCCCGCCGTGCCGAGGCGCACGGTGTATTTTTCGATCACATCCGAACGCTCGAGCCGCTGTAGCCGCTCCTGCACCGTGCTGCGCGACAACCCGACCGCCTTCGCCAGCGCCACCAGCGACAGCCGCGCATTGTCCTGCAGCAGGGCAATCAACCGGCGGTCGATGGCATCGAGGATCTTCATGGCATCCGGCGGAATGGTCGCGTGACCATCATTCTGCCGGGTTGAGACCGGCCGTGGCGACATCGCACAACTTGCTCCTGTGTTCCGGCGTCGATGGCAGCGACGTCCTCGCCGGCGCCATCAGCGCGACGCGGCTGCGATCTGCTGGGCGCGCTCCTGCTGGAGCGGGAAGTCGTCCGACACGAATCTGGCGGCGGAAAGCACTTCGCGACGAAAGTCCTCGCGGACCGGATGCGCTGGCGGATGCTTCGCCTCAAGCCTTTCCGCAACCGCGAATGCTCCTACCATCAGGTCCTTGTCGGTCGCTACCGCACCGAATCCGTACCATCCTTTCGGATTGTCCGCATCCGCCCAGATCGCGCGCAGAAACCATCCCCTGGCGGCTTCGCGCTCCTGGCCGACCAGCGACAACCAGCCAAGTTCGTATGCCAACTCTGCGTCGTACGGCCTTTGCGCGACCGCTTCCACCCTGCGGTCCACCATCGCCTGGAACGGCTCGTGGCCAGGCGGAAGGTTTGCCACGAATTTCTCGAAGCCCGCGCGCTCGGCGTCGCTGGACGACGATTGCGGATGCGACCCGGCGGCGAAGCGGATTCTCGTCATCGCGTCGGCGCCGTCGGCCTCGGCGCCCTCTACCAGCGAGTGCGCGACGATCCCGGCGTCGGCCTGGACCGATCCCAACCCGTACGGAGCCGGTACGATTCCCCAGTCCTTGAAGGTCTCCGGGACTTGCTGTCCCGCTGCCGCTGCAGGCGGTGTGATCGGCAAAGTTTTCGAGGAGCGGCCTCTGTCGAAAAAGGCGAACACGAAGACCAACGACAAGACGACGACAGCCAAGCCCTTCAGAAACGGAAAAGGTACCGGTGCCCGCTTGGGCAGGGTCGACCCGCGGCCCGGTGCCGGCCACTTCGGTATGGCGCCAGGCGTGCGGGACGCCGGCCATCGCGCGGTCGGCCTGGGGCGCGGCACACGAAAGCCGAACACCCGGGAAACGACCTTCATTGGCATGGTTAGCGGCGTCGATCGCAGGGACTTTGCGGCGAGCGCGCTTTTTGCGGTGCTGACAAGCAGCGCCGCGCGCGCGCAGGCCGCACACGGCAATCCGCTGAAATGCTGGTGCTGCCTGTCGGTGGCGCAGGGCGTCAGTCGCTGGTTCGCGCGCTGCGCATAGGACTTC
>JBBQHA010000072.1:0-16511 GCA_038323475.1 Lysobacterales bacterium | reverse complement strand
TCTGTCTTTGCAGCTTGCTGTTTGTCGTTGTATCGGGGGCAGCGTTGTTCGGCTATTTCGTCTACACGACTGCTCCCGAGGTGCCACGACTGTCCGGTACGCTGACCCGCAGTTCCATCGGGATCGGTGGGCTGAAGCGGACCTACACGACCTACGTTCCGCAGGGGCTGGCGAAAGGGGCGCCGTTGGTGTTGGTGCTGCACGGTTCGGGCGAGAGCGGTGCGCGAATCCGGGTCGAGACGGGCTATGGATTCGAGCGCCTAGCCGACGAACACCATTTTGCGGTCGTCTATCCCGATGCGGCGCACGAGGGCGACTGGAACGCGTGCGGCACGGTCGGAGACACCAGCGCGAATGAACCTGGCACCGACGACGTCGGCTTCCTGGCCGCGGTGGTCGACACGCTCGTCGCCGGGCAGGGTATCGACCCGGGTCGCGTATTCGCGGCCGGCAGTTCCCGAGGGGGCTTCATGGCATACCGCCTCGCGCTGGAAGCGCCTTCGCGGTTTCGTGCGGTTGCGGCGATATCGGCCAACGTGCACACGCCGGACAACTTCAAATGCAAGCCAGCACCGAGTGGTACTTCCTCCGTCATGATCATGAACGGTACCGAGGATCCCCTGGTCCCGTTCGATGGCGGCGAAGTCAGCCTGCTCGGGTTTTCCTACAGGTACGGCAAGGTGATGTCGTCACGGCAGTCCGGCCAATACTTTGCGGACATCAACCGCATCGCCGGCACGCCCGCAACGCAGGAGACCTCGCTGGCCGACGGAGTCCGCGTCGAGCACGTGCTCTGGCGCAACGACTCCAGGGTGGAGGTGGAACTCGTTGCCATCCGCGGCGGTGGACATGGCATCCCGCAACCCTACGCGCGCCGGCCGCGACTCTTGGGCCCGTCTCCGATGGAGCCGGACGGACCGGCAATGATATGGGCGTTCTTCGAGCGACAACATCCATGAGTCCGCGGAGCAGCAGCGAAAGATAGAGACGGAAGTCGTGGGCCCCATCAATCGTCCGAACCGCCGCGCCGTTCCATGCGAACCGTTACTGGCCGCCTTGCCGGCACGTCTCCGCCAGCGTGCGCAGGCGCCGCGACGACAGCGGTCCGTTGTACGGATTCTCCGGATCCCACACGTACCCGGCGAGGATCGAGCAGATCATGCGGTGGACCGTGCCGTTCGGGAACCGGTGCTTCGCGAAGATCACGTCCTGCAGGGACAGGTCGTACCAGGCGGTCACGAACGTGCGGAACGTTTCCACACCGAACATCAGGGCGTCCGAATAATCCGTTTGCCAGTCGACGCGTTCGCCGCGGAATTGCCTGTCCAGTGCTTGCGCGGCCAACTTCGCCGATTGCAACGCGATGGTCACGCCGGACGAGAACACCGGGTCGAGGAACTCCGCCGCGTTGCCGAGCAGGGCGAAGCCGGGGCCGTAAAGGCTCTTGACGCTGGCCGAATAGCCGACGAGTTCGCCCACCGGCCGCACGACATGCGCATTGGCCAGCAGTTCGAGCATCTTCGGCTCGTCCGCCATGAGAGCCCACAGGCGTTCTTCGTTGGTGCCGGAATAGGCGGCGTGCCGCTCCTGGCTGGCGACGACGCCGATCGAACTGTTGCCGTTGGAAAACGGAATCACCCAGGACCAGACGTCGCGATGGGTCGGGTTCACGCCGATGCGGATTTTCTGTCGATCGAACTCGCCGGAGACGATGTTGTCCTTGACGTGGCAGAACAGGGCCGCACGGGTCGGAAAGTCGGATGGCTTGTCCAGGTCCAGCAGGCGCGGCAAGGTGCGGCCGAAACCGCTCGCGTCGAGCACGAAGCGCGGCCGGTGCGTCTGGATCTCGCCGTCGGCGCTCCTGCTGGTCAGCACCGGGCGATCGCCGCCCATGTCGGCCGCGGTGATTTCGACTTCGTATCGGACCTTGGCGCCATGCCGCTCGCATTCGTCGGCCAGGGTCTGGTCGAAATCGGCGCGCGGCACCTGGAAGGTGAATGGATAGCCCTTGGTGAATTTTTCCGAGAAGTTGAATTCGCAGGTCATCTCGCCGCACGCGAAGGCCGCGCCATTCTTGAACTGATAGCCGCGTGCCATCACCGCCTCGATCATGCCGGCTTCGTCCAGCAACTGCATGCTGTTGGCCAGCAGGCTTTCGCCGATGGAAAAACGTGGAAACCGCTGGCGCTCCAGCACCAGCACGTCGTAGCCTTTTTGTGCGAGCAATGCGGCCGACACGCTGCCGGATGGTCCTGCACCGATGATGAGTACGTCTGTCATTGTTTCGATAATTCCCTGTGTGCGCTGTTTGCCGCCGTGAGGCGATTTTCGTCGGTCCGTACTGTTCAATGTCCTGCGGTCGCCACGCCGCTGCCAGGGCTGGCCGCTTGCGCGTCCTCCCGGGAGGGGCGCGGGACGCGCGGGTTCACGGACTGGCTTGCGTAGGGACGATGCCGTTCTGCGGCATCGCGGCTGACCCATGATTGGTTGCGTGCAGGTGGATTGCAAGCCAGATCGCGCCGTCGGAGACGCTCAGCACCGTATGCGGCGTTCCCGATGGAAGGAATAAATGGTCCCCGGGTTTCAGCGCGACCTGCGCTCCGGCGACATCGAGCATGGCTTCGCCCTGCAGCAGCGCTACCCATTCGTCGTGCTGCTGGACGCATGCCTGCGCTGCGATGCGCGACGAACTCAGGATCCGCTCGATGACTAGGCCCTTGTGGGCCAGCAGCGTTTCGAAGCGTTCGCCATCGTGCGGTGGCGATGCGTCCGCATGGAGGTTGCCGATATGCATATGGGATGTCGCCGACGCTGCCGGGAGGGGCAGGGTCGATTATCGCGCGATGCGGTCGATCAGCCCGGTCCTTTCCCGGGCAAGGGCGTGGTCGCGACCTACTCGATGCCCTCGAACGGAAGTTTCGACAGCTTCAGGTCGACCAGGGGTCCAAGTTCGTACACGTTCTCGTAGCCATAGCTGTACAGCGCGATGTAGGTCGACAGGTTCAGCGACGCGCTGGGCAGCTTGCTCGGGAAGGGTTTCTCGGCTCCGGAGAAATTGTTGTTGCAGTAGATGAGGATCCGCGTCGTCTTGTCGGGGATCGCCTGCTTCAGGCTGTCGATGGTGATGTCCGGAAAACTCAGGTTGATCGCACCCCTCACGTGCAGGAGCCGGTATTTCTCCGCACTCCTGGCATCCAGGACGATCGTTCCGGGTTCGCGGCTCATGCGCAGGAAGTCTTCCTCGGACACGCGATGCGATTGCCGGTGCTCGGCTGCCTCGTTCGACACGCGCAGGTACGCGTTCATGTCGATGGCGGGATTGGGGATGTCCGGCTTGACGACCTGCAAGCGGTCGGGTTCGCTGCCGGGAAGTCCGGTGTCGCGATCGCTTGCTGCCGCGGCGACGCCCTGCATGGCAACCACGGGACTGGTGGCGTCTGGCTGGCTGGCGTTGCTGGCGAAAGGCGCCGCGTCGGGAACAGTGGCGGAATCATGCATCTTCGTCGCGGGGTCGCCGATGCCGGCCGTCGTCTCCGGGGCGACTTGCGCTGCAGCGACACCATGCACCAGCGCGATCAGGAGGATCAGCGGACGCAAGTTCATGGGTGGTCTCCGGTGGAGGACGTGTCGTGGGAAACGCTGGATCGATGCCGGAGAACATTGCGGCTTGACGGCGGAACATTCTCTGAACCTGACGCCGTGCGGGACCGGGCTTTGGCTGGGCAGGTCGGGCCAGGGCGATGGCGGCGGCGTCCGGCACGCGGTTGCGCGGCCTCCGAGGCGGGTCTAATCTGTGGACCGGATCGCTCAACCCCCGAGGGCGGTATGTCGAAGATGATTTCAGTCCAGGGCACCATTCCTGGCCAGGCGGAACCCGAAGGGCTCTTCATCAAGAGCGGCCAGACTTGGCTGTCGCCTCCGGGTGGATGGATGACCCATCAGTCCGGCAAGTGGGAGCAACTCAGCGTCGCCGGCCTTTCCGTGCAAAGCAAGACCGGCGGTCCCAATGTCTTCATGGCGGGCCTGGTCTTCGAGACGGCCAAGCCGGGAGATTCCGGACAACTGCGCGATCAGGTCGGCGGTACGGTCGGCACCTGGAAAGTGGTCGGCTCCACCGGCTGACGCCGGGGACCGGCTCTGGTGCTTTCCTGCAGGGCAATGGCATCGGTCGTCGCGTGGCCGAGCGCGGTGTTGTCGAAGATGCACCAGCGTTCGGACACCTCCGCATCGGCGCGGCCCAGGCGGCGCGCGATGCGTTCCAGCGCGGCCGGCGGGTACGCGTCGTAGTACATCCGGGGCGATCCGTGCAGGCGGACGTATTCGATCGTCCGGGCGCCGCCGGGGATCGCAGCGCGCGGCACCCTAAAAGGATCGGCCGCCACACGTGCGATGCCGCGTTCGCACAATGCCCGATCGACTTCTGCGTTGAACCACGATGGATGGCGCGGTTCGCAACCAACCGCTCCGGCGTAGCGCGTGCGCAGGTGATCGAAGAATCGCAACGCGGAACGCGCGTCGAACGCCAGGCTCGGCGGCAATTGCAGCAGCAGGAACCCCAGCTTGGCGCCGAGTTGCTCGGCCTGCGCCAGGAATTGTTCGAGCAGCGAATCGCAATGACGCAGCCGCGCGAGATGGCTGATCGCCTTCGGCATCTTCACCGAAAAGCGGAACCCCGCCGGCACGGACTCCGCCCAGTTGCGGTACGTCCGCGGACGGTGCGGGCGATGGAACGACGAATCGATCTCGACACAGTCGAACACGGCCGCATAGCGCTGCAGATGCGCGCCGTCGCGCGGGAACGCCGCGGCGTGTCGCCCCGGGATCGACCAGCCTGCACAACCGATGCGTACGCGATCCATGCGTCGAGGCGTCGTCCTATTCGGGAACCGTCGCGATGCGCATGACCGGATACAGGTCGAAGCGATCGTCCCACGACGGGCTGCGGCGATAGAAGAAATCCAGGCGTGCGTCCGGATCCTTGGCGAACGCGGGATCGTCGGCAAGTTTCTTCCGGAACGCGGCGGCGAGCGCGGGATCGGCTGCGAGTTGCGCGCGGGCGACGTCTTCGGCGACGTAGGCCTCCATGTATTCCTTCTGCTCGAACGCGTTGTTGAACTCGCCCCAGGCTGCGAGCGAATCGGGCGCCTGCGGTTCGAACAGTTCGATGACCAGTCGCGCCTTCGGTTGCGCGATCGGGACGAACAGCGCGCCGGCGCCGATATCGCGGGCTTCCGTTGTCCATGCGCCTGCAATCGTCAGGCGCTGGTGGCTCTCATTCGACGCGGTCGCGAACGTGGCCTTGTCGGCGCGGAAGGTTTCCACCGCCGCATGCGGCCATGTATGCAAGAGGAAGCGGAACTCAATGCCGTGCAAAAAGAGGGTCCTCGCGACGAGATCCACGTGTGCGAGCGGCACGACATATCCGCCGGTCGGCGCAACGATGGTCGCACTCGGCTGCACGTCGTCGTGCAGCGGGATTTTCCAGATCGTGGGTTTGCGTTCGTCGTAGCGCGTCATCAGCGCGCCCGACACGTCCGACGGCGTGCGAGTGTAGGCGTAGCCGAGGAAGTCGATCGTGTGCGCGGCGTCGGTCGCCTTGTAGTCGAGCGGCACGGTCTGTCCGCCGAGTCGCATCGCGCGCGCGTCGGCGTCGTGCGCAAGCTTCAGCCATGCGTCGCCATGTTGCGCGGTCTGCTCGAGCATCGCGACGATCGCATTGCGGGTGATGCGCACGCGGGTCGGATAGTCCTTCCACGAGTGCGTCTCGACGAGCATGCCGAAGCGGTTGCGCAGGGGCATGTAGCCATGCGAATAGCGCGGCGTCGGAACGCCGTCCGCGAAACCGGTCGCGGGATCGTCGTTGCCGATGAAGGCCGGATAGAACGCGAGCGGTTTCGAACCCTGCACCGCGAGTTTCGCGATCACCGCGTCGCGCATCGCCTTGCCGGCCACGCGCAGTTCCGCATCGCCCGAATGCACGGGCTCGACGGTGATCGAGACGTCGTGCTGGAACTTCGCGCCGTCGGTCACGTGCAGGTCGACATAGGCGATCGGGTCCCACCCATCGATGAGGCGCAGCATCTTCTTCATCTCCAGCGCGTCGGCCTTCACGTAGTCGCGATTGAGGTTGAAGTTCTGCGCGGTCGTGCGCCAGCCCATCTGTTCGGGGCCGCGCTGGTTCGGCCGGTTCCACGCGCCGAAGCGTTCGTGGCCGTCGACGTTGAACACCGGCACGAAGATCCACACGAGCTTGTCGAGCGCGCCTTTCGCGGCCTTGCCGTCGAGCGCCTCGCGCAGTGCGAGGAAGCCCGCATCCTTGCCGTCGATCTCGCCCGCGTGGATGCCGCCCTGGATCAGCAGCACCGGAACATCTTGCGCATGCGCCTGTTCGGGTGTGAACGCACCGGTACGGGTGACGACCAGCGCCTTCATGGTGCGATTCTCCGGCGTTGAGCCGAAGTCGATGCAGCGCACGGCGTCTGGATATGTCTTCGCGAACGCTTCGCACAGCGCGACGACTTCCTCGTAGCGGCCGGTTCTCTGAAAACCGGAGCGCTCGGCGATCGTGGATAGTGGATCGGGAACCGACGCGAGGGCTGCGCCAGTTCCGAAACACAGGAGGGTGGCAAGGCATAAGTTGCGACTCGACGGCATGATGGCTCCTGGACTTGGACTGTGGACATGGTAGCCGCAACGCCGGGGATGGCATCGCCCTTTCTGCCGCTGTCCTGAACGCAGTGAAGGATCCGGCAGCAGGAATAGGCGCGACGGTCACGAGCGCGATCTTCGCTGCGCCGCGGACGACAACGATCAGGACGTGTCGCGGCCGATCACTTCGCCAGGTTCAGCCTGCGACGCAGCCACCAACCGATGCAGATGCCGATAAAGGCGGCGATGCCGCCGTCCATCACGAGGTCCGGCCACCACCAGACGTCGACATCATGGCCCGCTTCGAAATAGTTCAGCGCGAACCCCGATGCGGCCGTCGACGCGGGCGGTGTCCGCACCCGGTTCCGGTTGCTCCTGCAGCAGTTCCTTGCCACCGCTCGCGATGCCATCCAGCAAGTCCCCAAGCCCGTCCGGAAGAATCATTTGCGCCATGGCCGTGGACGACGCGCCGAATGACGCCTGCGGCAGGACATGCAAGTTGCAACCGAACGAGCGCGATCGTGCGCAGCGCAGGCGTCGAGTCCGGAATGGCGTCCGTGCGTGCCTGTCCTTCATAAGGCATGATCGCCAGCGGGGCTCGAGTCAGGAGTGGGGATGACGCGGATTCTTGCGTGCTTGGCTGCGTGTGCGCTG
Source organism: Lysobacterales bacterium (assembly GCA_038323475.1). Taxonomy (GTDB): domain Bacteria; phylum Pseudomonadota; class Gammaproteobacteria; order Xanthomonadales; family Xanthomonadaceae; genus SZAS-103. The sequence continues at coordinate 9,209 of JBBQHA010000072.1, read as the reverse complement.
ATGGCGATCGCGATGGACGCCGATGCGTCGATGCGCAAGGTGCCTTTCGGGCAAGTACCGGTGCTCGGCCCCGGCGAAGGGCTGGTGGTGATCGATGTCGACGGTTCCGAACCGATCTCCCTCCTGCATATCGCCCGCCAGGGTTCGATGTTCGGCGGCGAGACGATCGGCGACCTCCCGCCCGGCAAGTCGGCCAATCTTTACGTCGCGACCGCCGGCGAATACCGTTGGGACCGCATCGAGTTCGGCGTGGCCATGTTCCGCTTCGTCTACAACCTGAAGGACGATCCGGAATTCCGCTTCCAGGTGCGGCCCGGGGTCATCAACTATCCGGGCGACCTCATGTATCGCCCGAATGGTTCTTCGGCGAGGATCCATGCGCCGAATCGCGGCCTCGGCAGCATCGACTGGCTGCGCAAGAACCATCCGGCGATCTATGCCAAGTACCACTTCGCCTTCACCGGCCACTACGCCGATCCGTTCCCCGATTTCTACGCGGCTGCGCGTGCCGCGCAAGCGGACAAGTCCGATGCGGACCTGGAAAAGACGTTGTTGCCGCCCGATGCGGGAAAGCTGCCGATCGCGGTCGAGGACCTATGGCGCGACTCGCGGGTGCAATCGCTCAGTCTCAACCCGCGCGGCGACCTGCTCGCCGAGGCGATCTACGAACGCGATGCATGGCACCTGGACCTGATCGACCTCAAGGCCGAGCAGCAGACGCGGTTGCTCACGCGAACGACGCGGATCACGGACCTGGAGTGGATGAGCGACCAGGTGCTCGCCGTCGAATCGTCGGGAGGCCGCGACCCGCTGATCGAACGGATCGGCGATGCCGGTGCCAGCGGCCGCAGCCATGTCGAGATCGAGATCCCGCATTCGGGATACATTCTCGGCCCCGTCCCCGGCGACCCGGACCATGTGCTGTTCGAGAGCAACGTGGGCGGAGCCATGGTTGTCCACAAACTCGACATTTCTGGACCGGGCACGTTCGGGCGCCAGCAGTTCGAGTTCTCCGCGCGGATCAGCCACGGCGTCGACGACGCGGTCGGCTGGATCACCGATGGGCGCGGCGAATTGCGCGGCGCCATCGCGAAACAGGGCGACAAGCTGGTGCTGTTCCACGGCGAGAACGGGAAATTCCAGCCTGTCCTCACGATCGACGAACAGACCGGCTTCCGCCCGCTGATGCTCTCCGCCGACGGTAGCGTGTTCTATGGCCTGAGCGACAAGGATCGCGGCCAGCGTGAACTCGTCGAGTTCGATCCGGCCACGCGCACGATCGGTCGCACGCTCTTCAGCAAACCGGGCAGGGATGTCGAGTCGGTGAAGTTCGACGCGCATCATCGGCTTACAGGCGCGACGTATTACGAAGACGGGAAGGAAGTCGTCGACTATTTCGACCAGGACGAACGTGCGATCGGGGAGCGTCTCGCGAAGGCGTTTCCGGGTCTGACGACGAAGATCCTCGACCGCGACGAAGCCGGCAAGAACTTCATCATCGCGGTGCAGGGAAGCGATCGTCCAAGCCAGATCTACCACTTCGCCCTCGAACGCGCGACCGTCGCGCTGGTGGAAGATTCCGCTCCGTGGCTGAGGGACAAGCACCTTGCCCCGGCCCAGGTCGTCCACGCCAAGGGCAGCGACGGCTTGCCGATCGAGGCCTACCTGACGCTGCCGGTCAACGCGCACGGCAAGTCGCCCCTGGTCGTCTATTCGCACGGCGGGCCGATCGGGGTGCGCGACACGCTGGAATTCGATCCGGCCGTACAGTTGTTCGCATCGCTCGGCTATGCGGTGCTACAGGTGAATTTCCGCGGATCGGAAGGGTATGGGCGTTCGTTCCGCGAAGCCGGCGAACGCCACTTCGGCAACCTGATCGAGGACGACATCGACGCAGCGACGCGCGTTGCCCTCGCCCAGTTTCCGCTCGATCCGGAGCGCATGTGCGTGGTCGGTGCGAGCTATGGCGGATATTCCGCCCTGGTGTCGGCGATCCGCTGGCCGCAGCGGTTCCGCTGCGCGGTTTCGATCGCCGGCGTGAGCGACCAGTTGCTGCTGTTCACCGCGAGCGACGCCTCATGGACCGCCAGCGGACGCAAGGCGCTGGAGAAAGCCATCGGCAATCCAGCGACCGACGCCGAGTCGATGCGTGCCTATGCGCCGTTGTACCGCTACAAGGAACTGACGCTGCCGGTGATGCTCGCGCACGGCACCGAAGACGATCGCGTCGAATTCGAACACAGCAGACGCCTCATTCGCATGCTCAACCTGGCCGGGAGGCCGCCGACGATGATGGCGTTCGCCTTTGAAGGGCATGGCGGATTCAAGCAGAAGAACGAACTCGTGCTATGGACCGGTATCGCGGGTTTCCTGCGTGCGCACCTGGACGCGCCGCCGCAACCGGCATCCACGCACTGATTCCGGGTTTCATCCGGCCGGAAGGCCATCCCGCCTGAAGTGCGCTGCATCAGCATTCCAGTGTGTCGTGCCGACGACGACAGTTTGCGTACGTCCGCCGACCCACACCGCGTCGCCCTCGATGCGGATGCGGATGCGCGCGTCGCGGTCCATCTCGCGGCCCTGGCTGACGCGATAGCCGCGCGCGAGCGGTCCGTCCGGTTCCTGCCATGCGATGTAGGCGGCGATCAGGCCGTTCGCGGCGCCGGAGGCGGGGTCTTCGACGATGCCGACTCCCGCGGGGAATGCGCGCACGACCAGTTCGTATTCGGGATTGTGGGTGCGTGCGAATGCGCACAGGCCGAGGCTGTCGGTCGCCTTCGCGAGCGCCGCGATCGCGGCGTGGTCGGGGTGCCAGTCGCGCAGCCCGGATTCGCTGGCGAATTCGGCCATCCACCAGCGGCGTCCGCCTTCGACGAAGGCCGGCGGCATGGATCCGAGCGCAAGACCGCCGAGCACGCTGCGCAGGTGAGGATTGTCGATGCCGGTATGCAGGACTTTTGCCGGCGGCGCCTGCACGAACAGCCGGCGGGTCGCGCCTTCACCCTCGACGCGGATCGGCAGCAGGCCTGCTGCGCATTCCTGGATCATGAGCCCGGCCTGCGGCACGGTCCCGCCGAAGTCCAGTGCGGCGTGCGCGCTGCCGATGCTCGGGTGGCCCGCGAACGGGATCTCGCGGGTCGGGGTGAAAATGCGCAGGCGATAGCTCGCCTTCGGCGCGGTCGGTGGCAGCAGGAAAGTGGTTTCGACGAGGTTGGTCCAGCCGGCGAAGGACTGCATCGCGGCGTCGCTCCAGTCTGATGCATCGAGCACCACGCCGAGCGGATTGCCGCCGCCGATCCTGTCGGCGAACACATCGAGTTGCAGGTAACGGGCGTCGGACATGCTTGGCGGCCTTGCATTGGACTGCTGGAAATATGAGAAAAGTCAGCGTCCGCGCTTTCGACGGACCCAGGGCGAATGGCGGGTGATTCGATTTCGTTCGTAGTGGACTTGTCGAGCCATGGACGGAATCCAAGCGGCTAGGTTGCCAGAAACCGCCGGCAATAAGGACACTGTACGATCATGCTCATATCACGAAGGATTGCTTGCATGATCACCGTCCATCATCTCGAAAACTCGCGTTCGCAGCGCGTGTTGTGGCTGCTGGAGGAACTCGGCCTTGTGTACGGGATCGTGCTCTACAAGCGCGATCCGGAAACGCTGCTGGCGCCGCCATCGCTGCGCGCGGTGCATCCGCTCGGGAAATCGCCGGTCATCGTCGATGGCGACGCGACGGTCGCGGAGTCGGGAGCGATCGTCGAATATCTGGTCGAGACATACGGGGAGGGCAGCGGACTCAAGCCCCCAGCCGGTTCCCCGGAACGGCTGCGTTACACCTACTGGCTGCACTATGCCGAAGGATCCGCGATGCCGCCGCTGCTGTTGAGCCTGGTGTTCGCGCGGTTGCCGAAGGCGCCGATGCCGTTCTTCATCAAGCCGATCGTGCGCGCCATGTCGGAAAAGGTGCGCAGCGGCTATGTCGCGCCGCAGATCAAGCTGCACCTGGACTGGATGGAAGCCGAACTCGGCAAGTCCGCGTGGTTCGCCGGCGATGCGTTCACCGGCGCCGACATCCAGATGAGCTATCCGATCGAGGCCGCGAGCATGCGCGGCGGTCTTGATGCGAGCCGGCCAAAACTCTGGGACTGGCTGCAACGCATCCATGCGCGCCCGGCGTACCAGCGCGCGCTCGCCAAGGGCGGCCCGATCCAGGGCATGGGCTGATCGGCGTGGACGGAATCTCGTCGAACGTCATCATCATCGCGATCACCTGCGTGGTTTCGTTCGTCGCGTTCGGAAATCCGAAAGTGATGAACGAACTGATCTTCTGGCCGCCGGCGATCACCCGTGGTCACGACTACTCGCGCTTCATCGGCTACGGACTCGTGCATGCGGACATGCAGCACCTGCTGTTCAACATGATCACCCTGTATTTCTTCGGCCGGACGATGGAAGGGATCATCAACGCCAGCCTCGGTGCGTACGGCTTCGCGTTCTTCTACCTGCTCGGGCTGATCGTCTCGATCCTGCCGACTTACTTCCAGCATCGCGACGACGCGGAATACCGCAGCCTCGGCGCATCCGGCGCGGTGTCGGCGGTGCTGTTCGCCTACATCCTGTTCCAGCCGTGGTCGATGATCTATTTCTTCTTCGCCCTGCCGATTCCGGCGATCGTGTACGCGGTCGCGTACGTCGGTTACACGATCTGGGCCAACCGCCGCGGCGGCGACCGCATCAACCACAGCGCGCACTTGTGGGGCGCTGCCTACGGTGTCGCGTTCGTGCTGGTGCTCAAGCCGGAGACTCTGCGGCAGTTCTTCGAGCGCGTGATGCATCCTGCGTTCGGGAGCTGATCGCCTGGATCGGGGCTTGAAGCAAAGCGACTTTCACCAGGATTGTTGGCGACGACTCGCATCGTTTGCGCGCCACGGCATCAGGTCAAGCCGGACGCATCAATCCACCGCATCGTCATCCAGCGCATCGATCTGCGCATCCGGCAACGCCAGCGCGCTCCAGAACGCGATTTTCCGCTTGGTCCAACCCGCAGCGCCGTCGTCGAGGATCGACATCAATGTGTCGAAATCCTCCGCCGACGCGAGCCGGAACGCCGCCGCGTTCGCAAACTCGATCCAGTAGCCTTTCGCAGGCAGCCAGCCGAGGTCGCCGAGGCAGTCGGACAGTGCATCCCAGTTGCGACCGAACGTCGCCGGGACCTGCAGTCCGCGCGCGATCCGATCGAGCAGTTCCGGCTTGGTGCGGCAGCCGGCGAGGTCGATCCGTCTGCACAGGAAGCCGTTGCGCTGTGCGGCGCTGCGCAGATCAGGCAGATCGTCCTCGCTGACCAGCATCGCGCCGGCGCTGCGCGCATCGGCGAGCATCGATCGCAGGTCGGTCGCGCTCATCGTGGCACCTCGAGTGTGCTGAAACTCCGGTAGTGGTCGCCGGTGTAGTAGTAGACAGCTGGAGGCTCGCCGCCGACGATGATGCGTCGCGCGCCGCGGTCGGCCACGCCCGGCGTCGCCACGGTGTACTCGTGATAGTAGCCGTAGGCTTCGCCCGGAAGTCGATGTTCGCGGTTCTGGAACACGACGCCGTCCTGGTGATACGGAAATGGACCGCCACGCCGGATCAGCGCAAGCGTGTCGGCAACTTCCGATGGAAGCGCGCCGGACGACGTGTTCTGGGATGCCGCGTTGCGGTCGCTGGGCGGCGCAGGTGCAGCCGGTGCTGCATCGGTGGAAGGGATCGATGCCGCGGCAGGTCCGCCCGTCAGCGGTGCCGCTGGTTGCCGCAACCACAGGAACAGCGCGATCGCCAGCATCGCAAGAATTGGTACCGTCCAGCGACGCATCGGCAAACTCCTCGTGCAGCGGCAAAACGGGTGGGTGGCCGGCGCCAAGTGCGGCTACGCGCGAACGATATCGATCCAGCCAGGCGTTGGAGCATGGAATCCGGGTCCGATCGCTCGCGGCGCACGCCCCAGCAATTCCGGCAGGCGATTCACGCGCGGGCAGTTGTCGCGGCGCAGCAGTTCCCAGTGTCCGAACGAATACGGAGAGACGCTCAGCAAGTCGCACAAGTGGCTGCCAAGCCGCGCGAGGATGGATGGTACGCGAATGCAGTGGGCGGGCTTGTCGCTGCGCTGAAGGCGGAGCGCCGCCAGGTATTCGCCGAGGGTATGGCGGCTTTCTCCGCCGAGTTCGAAGATGCGCGCTTCATCGCCGGTATCCGGGCCGGGCGGCGACAACGCAAGCCGCGCGAGCGCTTCGCCGAGATCGGCGACGTGCAGGACGGCGATCCTGCCGGTCGCATCGGCGGGCAGGGCATGCACCCGCCATCCGGCGACGCGGCGCAGCCATTTCGCGCCATAGCCGCCGTCGCCGTCCAGCAACGATGGACGCACGATGCGCCAATCGGCGCCGCTGGCGCGTATCGCGTTCTCGCCATCGCACTTGGAGCGCAGGAAACGGCTGCGCGCGCCGGCATGCAGGCCGAGTGCGGATACGTGGATCAAGCGCTGGTCGCGCAGCCGGCAGGCTTCCCCCAGTGCGGCGACCGACAGGTGATGCACGCGACGATACGTCTCGCGACCCCGCTGCCGAAGGATGCCGACGCAGTTCAGCACGACATCGATGTCCGCGAGCGGGGCCGTCCAGTCCTGCGCGTTGGTCAACCGTTCCATGCGCGTCTGGCGATGTCCGCAGCGATCGGCCAGGGTCGGGATGCGGCGTTCGATGCGCTCGGGGCGGCGGCTGCCGACCACGACCTCGCAGCCGGACTCCAGTAATGCTTCGACGGCGTGCCGGCCGATGAACCCGGTGCCGCCAAGCACCAGTACGCGCGTGGGCGTGGCATTGCGGCTGTCCTGCATGGACGTTCCTTTGTATTATTATCTGACATTTCTGTATTGACAGAAATATACGACCAAACTAGCATGGGCGCAACGGCAATTCCCCCGATTCGGGTATCGCGACGATGCAGCCACAGATCGCTTCCGCTCCACCCGACGCGCCCGCCGATGCGTTGCCCGCGATCAGCCGCCGCTTCGTGATGCACTGGGGCGAGATGGGCTCGCGCTGGGGCGTGAACCGCACGGTCGCGCAGATCCATGCGCTGCTGTACCTGTCCGGGCGGCCGCTTCATGCCGAGGAAATTGCCGAGGTCCTGCTCGTCGCGCGCTCCAATGTCAGCACCAGTCTGCGCGAACTGCAGAACTTCAACCTGGTGCGGGTGACGCATCTGGTCGGCGACCGCCGCGATCACTTCGAGACATCGAAGGACGTGTGGGAACTGTTCCGCACGGTCGTGAGCGAGCGCAAGGCCCGCGAGTTCGATCCGACGATCGCGTTGCTGCAGAATTGCGTCGCCGATCCGGCGTTCGCGCAGGAGGGCGCGGATGCGAAGGCGCGCATCCGCGACACGCTGGCCTTGATGACGGCCCTATCCTCGTGGGGCGAGGAAATGCTGCGGCTCGAACCGGCGACCTTGATGAAGGTCATGAAGCTCGGCAGCAAGATCCAGAAGCTGTTGCGCCAGGGCAAGGCGAAGTGACGACGATGCACGGCCCGGACCTGACCATCTACTACGACGCATCCTGCCCGCTGTGCGCGACCGAGATGCATGCGCTGCAGAGGTATGGCGGCGAAGCCCGGTTGCGGCTGCTGGATTGCTCGGCCCCCGATTTCGATGAACGCGAGACCGCGGCTGCGGGATTCACGCGCGCCGACCTCATGCGCAGCATCCATGCGCGCGACGACAGCGGACAGTGGCTGCGTGGCGTCGCGGTCTTCGAGCGCGCCTATCGCATCGCCGGACTCGAGAATGTAGCGCGCGTCTGGGGCAATCGCTGGCTGCGTCCGCTGTGGGATCGCGCGTATCCGTGGGTCGCGAGGAATCGCATGCTGCTGTCGCGACTGCGCCTGAATGCGGCCTTCGGCTGGCTGATCGCGCGCGCGGCGCAGCGGGCCCAGTTGCGCGCGCAAGCCTGCAGCACGGATCGTTGCGACCCTCCAGCAAAGCGCACCTGATCGATCGAGTGGAACGGTAAGGGTCGGGCTGGTCCGGCGGCGCTGGTCGACAGAGTGTGCGACGCGTCGCATCCGGCGCCCGCATACGCCATGCGATGATGCGGCATGATCGGATCTCCTTCGGCATCGATCCCGGCATGAACGTGGGCGGTCCGCGACCTTCTGCTGCCCACGTTGCGATTGCGTGCCTGCTGCTGTTGCTGACGTTGCCCGCGCAGGCGCTGCCCCTGAGCGGAAGCTGGCGCGCGGCGGCTCCGTCCGACAACGCGGCAAACGTGCGGAATGCGCCCGCGGATGCGGCCGAAGTGCGTTTCGATCCGTCTCGACTCAGTGCAATTCCGGCCGGCGAACACGGCGCGTGGATACGCCTGGCACCGCCAGGCGAGCGATTGGGTGCTGCCCAGCGCTGGCCCGCCGGCGACTGGATGCTGGAGATCAGGGATCCGGGGTTGCAGCCGATCAGCATGTTTCCCGCGCAGGGCGAACCGGTGTTTCGAGCGAGCGTGATGGAACCGCGCGTCGGATGGCAGGGCCATGGACGGATCGGTTTCGCGCTCGATCGCGCGGCGCTCGGCGATGCCCCATTGCTGTTGAGGATGGAGTCCGGCCGCGTGGTCGCCGCGCCGTTGCGGTTCGCGCTGGTGACTCCCGAGGAATTCCGGCGCGACGATGCGCGCTGGCTCGCGCTCGCGACGGCGTGTTTCGCGATCATGGCGGCGATGGCGGTGATGGCCCTGCTGTTCGCGATCGAGTTGCGCGACTTCACCTTCGTCCACTACGCAGGCTACGTGCTCGCGTACGCCCTGATCCTCGCGATCCAGACAGGTTACGTCGCCGCACCGCTGGAGTGGACATGGCTGGCGCTTGCGCCGAACGCGTGGGGGCGCGCCGCGACCGCGCTGTCGGTGCTATTCGCGACCCTTTTCGTGGCGCGGTTCGCGGAACTCGCGCACTACGCGCCGAGGATGCGCACCGCGGTACTTTCCCTTGGCGTGACGACGGGCGTGCTGATGGCCTTGGGGAGCTTGCCGATTCCCGGGCTGATCCTGGTCTCGTCAGTGCTGATCAATCCGCTGTTGATCCTCGGCGGGCCATTGATCCTGGCCGCTAGCGTGATCGCGTGGTGGCGCGGGTCGCGTTACGCGGGATTCTTCCTGCTCGGCTGGACGCCGCTGCTGGTGA
>JBBQHA010000071.1:0-16613 GCA_038323475.1 Lysobacterales bacterium | reverse complement strand
AACGAAAACCGTCAATTCACGATGGTGTCCAACATCATGAAGTCGAAACACGACACGGTGAAGAATTCGATCAGCAACATCCGCTGACGTCGAAGCAGCAACGTCGGTCGCCGCCGCCGGTCAATATCCCTGCGCAGTCGGCGCCATCCGCACTGCCGGTTCGACGGCCACGCTGGCCTTCTCGCTCATGAGCTGGGCCTGGCCGTCCTGGATCAGGCATTGCAGCTGCATGTTGCGATCCGCGAGCGCCGCGAGTTCCTGCACGGAGGACGCGTGGATGTCGATCACGGTGAGGTTCTTCGAGCGCACGAGGCCGGCGGCGATCTTGTCCCACCAGATGTCGGCGCTGCGGCCGCTGTAGGTGACCACTACCACCTGACGCGCGCGTCCGCAGGCCTTGCGGATGCGCTGCTCGTCGGGCTGGCCGAGTTCGATCCATTGCTCGATTTCGCCGGTCAGCGACTTGCGCCACAGGTCGGGCTCGTCGTCGGTGCTCAGGCCGCGTCCGAATTCCAGCCGCTCGTCTGCGTGCAGCGCGAACGCGAGCAGCCGCACCATCAGGCGTTCGTTGGTTTCGGAAGGATGCTGCGCGAGGGTCAGCGCATGCGTCGCGTAATAGCCGCGGTCCATGTCGCTGACCTGCAGCTCGGCTTTGTAGATCGTCGCCTTGGGCGCCATGTGCTTCCTTGCGTGATGGCGTTCATTCTAGTGGAAGCCGATGAATCGCACCCCTGCGGCTGCCGGCGGTTCTAGTTGTCGGTATGCGGCGCGCTTCCGATCGCGTCGGCGGTCGTCGCGGCGGTCGGCGGCGGCGCCTGCGCCTTGCGGTCGACCAGCGCATGCATGCCGAAGACCCACGCGATCGCAGCGCTCCAGCCCGCGAGGATGTCGGACGGATAGTGCACGCCGAGGTAAACGCGCGACACCCCGACCAGCAGCACGAACACGATGCCGCCGATCAATGCCAGCCAGCGCCAGCGGGTCGGCCAGCAAAGGATGATCACCGCCATCGCGAGCGTGGCCGAACCCATCGCATGGCCGCTCGGGAAGCTGTAGCTGCTTTCCGGCGTGATCGACAGCCACAGGTCCGGCCGCGAACGCGCGAAATAATCCTTGCCGGCGAAATCGAGGATCGCCGAGCCGATGATCGCCAGCCCGAAAAACAGGCCGTCGCGGACGCGCCTGTGCGCGGCGAGCCACAGCAGCAGGATCACGTCGATCGGAATCGTGCCCCAAAGGAACCCCACCTTCGACACCATCACGAAGAAGCGGTCCAGCGCCGGCGTCGCCATCGCGTGCAGCATGCCGAGCAGCGGCGCATCGAACGGAAACACTTCCTTCTCATGGATCTCACCGACCAGCGCTGCAAAGCCCCACACCGGCAGCAGCAGGCAGAAAAACCACAGCGCCATCCGCCATGCGTGCATGCGCAGGAAGCGCAGGCCATAGTCGAATTCATAGCCATCGATTGGTGCGACGTTTTTCCTGTGGTCGCCCTGATTGGCTTCCGTCATGACTCGCTCCAACGATCCTGTGTCGGGTACGCTGCCCAGCGGCGCATGCATCTGCGGGCGGGTCCATCGCTGCCGGCCTCCATGGCCGGTCGCCATCTTGCCCTGCCGATTGCAAACGCCGGTTAACTCGCGGAACCGGGGATGGCCGTCGGTACGGCGTATTCCGCTAGCATGCGCGAACCCGATGGAGCGGTGCTTCGATCAAGGGAAGGATCAGTATGGAAACGATCGTCATCACGATCCTCATGACGCTGATCGCGGTCGGCGTGGCGATGTCGTTCAAGAAGCCCGAGAAGGACATCCAGTACACGGTGACCCACGTGCACGGGATCCGCGACTCTGGTTTCCAGCGCGAGATGAGCGTGCTGATGGGGCCGGCGATCCTGTCCGGCAACCGGATCACGCCCCTCCAGAATGGCGACGAGATCTTCCCGGCGATGCTCGCCGCGATCCGCGGCGCGCGCAGCACGATCACCTTCGAGACCTACATCTACTGGTCGGGCCAGATCGGCGACGAGTTCGCCAAGGCGCTCGAGGAGCGTGCGCGCGCCGGCGTCAAGGTCAACGTGATGCTCGACTGGGCGGGCAGCTCGAAGATGGACGAGAAGGTCATCGACTCCCTCAAGCAGGCCGGCGCGCAGGTCGAGCGCTACCACCCGCTGCGCTGGTACAACATCGCGCGCATCAACAACCGCACCCACCGCAAGCTGCTGGTGATCGACGGCACGGTCGGCTTCACCGGGGGCGTCGGCATCGCGGACCAGTGGAGCGGGCACGCGCAGGACCCGGACCACTGGCGCGACATGCACTTCAAGATCGAAGGCCCGGTCGTGGCCGAAATGCAGACCGCGTTCCTCGACAACTGGATCAAGTCCACCGGCAAGGTGCTGCACGGCGACGGTTATTTCCCGCCGTTGCAGGAAGTGGGAGACGGGAAGGCGCAGATGTTCGTGAGTTCGCCCGCCGGCGGCAGCGCGAGCATGCACCTGATGTACTTGCTGTCGATCGCGGCAACCGAGCAAACGATCGATATCGAAGCGGCGTACTTCATCCCGGACAAGCTGATGACCGATGCGCTGGTCGCCGCCCGCAAGCGCGGCGTGCGCATCCGCGTGCTGCTGCCCGACAAGCACCTGGACTCTGCGACTGTCCGCATCGCGTCCAAGCACGACTGGGGCCCGTTGCTGAAGGAGGGCGTGGAGATCCGCACCTACGATGAAACAATGTTCCACTGCAAGATGCTGATCCTCGATGGCGAAATGGTCTCGGTCGGCTCGACGAACTTCGACATGCGCTCGTTCGAACTCAACGACGAGGCCAGCCTGAATGTCTACGACGCTGCGTTCGCCGGGAAGATGCTGCAGGTCTACGAACAGGACCTCGCCAGAGGCACGCCCTATACCTACCAGATGTGGCAGGACCGTCCATGGACGCAGAAATTCATCGAACAAGTGGTGAGGCCGATCCGGTCGCAGCTGTAGGAGCGGACGGGTCCTCGATGCCGACCATCGCGATCATCATCAACCACGCGGCCGGATCGGTCGGCGCGGTCGATACGGCAGGCATCGTCGGGCCGTTGCGCGCAGCCGGTTTCGATGCGTCGATCCTGCTCGCATGCAATGGCTCCGAGATCGCGACCGAGGCGAAGCGCGCGATCACCGCTGGCGTCGGGGTCGTCGTCGCTGGCGGCGGCGATGGCACGATCAACGCGGTCGCATCGTTGCTGGTCGGGACGCCGATCGCGCTGGGCGTGCTGCCGATGGGAACGCTCAACCACTTCGCGAAGGATCTCGGCATTCCGCTCGGGATCGCCAGTGCGGTGGAGGCGATCATCGCTGGCCACCGCATCGCGGTCGATGTCGGCGAGGTCAATGGCAGGTACTTCCTCAACAATTCCAGCATCGGCATCTACCCGAACCTGGTGAAGGACCGCGAGGAACGCCAGCGCCGCTTCGGCAAGCCGAAGTGGGTCGCGTTCTTCTGGGCCTGCATCAATGCGGCGCGCCGCTATCCGTTTCTCGACGTGCAGCTCGACGCCGACGGCGAGATCCTCAAGCGGCGCACGCCGTTCGTGTTCGTCGGCAACAACGCATACACCATCGAGGGATTCGACCTGGGCGGGCGCAAGACCCTTCAGGCCGGAAAGCTGAGCCTGTATGTCGCGCAACGCACCGGCCGTCTCGGCCTCGTCGGGTTCGCGGTGCGCGCCCTGTTCGGCCGCCTGCGCCAGGCCAGCGACTTCGATGCGCTGCTCAGCGAGGAGATCGCGATCCAGACCCGGCACAAGCGCATCCGCGTGTCGACCGACGGCGAAGTGACGACGATGGCCACGCCGCTGCGCTACCGCATCCGCCCCGGCGCGCTCAACGTGATCGTTCCCGCGCCTGCCGCTGCCGGGCCTGCGCCACTCGCATCCGACACTGGCGCTGCAGCATTGTGAGCGCCGCCATGCGCACGCTGGTCCATCTCTCCGACCTGCATTTCGGACGCATCGACGAGGCCGTGATCGTCCCGCTGATCGCGCGCATCGAAGCGATCGCGCCCGATGTCGTGGTCGTGTCGGGAGACCTGACCCAGCGCGCGCGCAGCTCCCAGTTCAAGGCCGCGCGCGGCTTCCTCGACCTGTTGCCGAAGCCGCAGGTCGTCGTCCCGGGCAATCACGACATCCCGCTGCACAACGTATTCGACCGCTTCGTGCGACCGCTGGACGAGTACCGTCGCCACATCACCAGCGACCTCGAACCCGAGTTCGTCGACGCCAGCATCGCGGTGCTCGGGGTGAACACCGCGCGCTCGGCGACGATCAAGGACGGCCGCATCAACGAACGCCAGATCGCCCGCCTCGACACGCGCATGAAGGCGCTCGATCCGGGCGTCGTCAGGATCATCGTGACCCACCATCCGTTCGACCTGCCTGCCAGCTACGGATCGGGTCACCTCGTCGGCCGCGCGGCGAAGGCGATGCGGGTATTCGCCGAACATGGAGTCGACCTGTTGCTCGCCGGCCATCTGCACGCAAGCCACGCCGTCCACACGGCGGTGCGCTATCGGATCGGCGACTACGCCGCGCTCGCGGTGCAGGCCGGCACCGCCACCTCGACGCGGGGCAGGGGCGAGACGAATTCCTTCAACGTGATCCGCATCGACGCGCCTCGGATCACGGTCGAACGTTTCGGCTGGGACGAACAGAAGGCCATCTTCGCCTGCGAAGAAAGCCAGCTGTTCGAGCGCTCCGCGAAGGGTTGGTCGCCGAAAGTCGACTAGTCTGCGTCGGGCCGGACCACCGCGATGAAACTCTTGCGCGGCGCGCTTTCCGAAGTTTCCAGCGTGAACGTCCTGGTCCCGTTCCCGGCACCCCGCGCGCATTCGGCGAAGCCGAGCCGTGGATAGAAGTCCGCGACCATGCTGTTGCGCGCGGTCGGCACGTATTCGCCGGCGAGACGTGCGATGCCGGCGTCGCGCGCCTGCGCTACCAGCAGGTTCATCAGGGTTTCCTCGACGCCGCGTTCGAGCACGCGGCAGGACTGCAGCCAGGTGTCGATCGTCCACCCATCGACGGCCTTGCGCACGACGACGATCGCGATCGTGCCGTGCGCGCCGAACGCGTCGTCCAGAGCCGCCTGCCAGCACAGCAAGCCGGGGTCGGACGCCATCCGGCGCACGTCTTCCTCGTTGTAGCGGCGGGTGGTGAGGTTGAACTGGTTGGACTTGTTGACCAGTTGCGCGATCCGCGCGTTGCCGGCGGCGTCGAACGGTTTCAGCGTCATCCGCATCCGCAGCGACGCGAGGTAGTCGTCGTAGTTGCCGATCGTCGCGCGTACTTCGGCGCGTTTCGCGTCCGCGCCATAGGCATCCGCGCGGCCGATGTCGTCGGCAGTCGGCGGCAGCTGCCCGAATGCGCCGCTGTAGCAGATGCGCCGCACGAAGTACGCGGGGTCGTCGCCGATCTCCGGCACGTTCACCAGCGGCAGTTCCTGGCGCACGCGGCTGCGTTCGGCCGGGTTGTCGTCAATGAATACCAGCGATTCGAGGCCGAGGTTCAACGCGTCGGCGATGGTCTGCAGGTTGGTCGCCTTGTCGGTCCAGTTCGCCTGGAACACCGCGATGTGGTCCTCGCGCAGCGCCATCTCCGGATGCGTTCGGAACGGTTCGCGCGCGGTGGCATCGTCGTTCTTGCTGCAGACCGCGACCACGATGCCGCGTTCGCGCAGGTCCAGGACGAAGCGCTGGAATGCGGCGTATGCCTCGCCGTCCACCGAGTTCTGGCCGAGCCGGATGCCATCGACGCCGTCGTCGCCGATCTCGCCGCCCCATAGCGTGTTGTCGAGGTCGAGCACGATCGCGCGGGCGGATTTTCCGGCCATCGCCGCGAGCAGGGCGGACAGGTCGGAGGCGACGCGCGGCGCGAGTTCGATCGCGAACGGAACCTTCGCCAGGTGGTGGCGCATCGGATCGAACCAGCTTGCGTGGCCGATGTCCGCCGCGAGCGCGGCCATGTCCCAGGCGATCCAGCGCCGCGCGTGCGCGCCGCCGAGGATCGCGTCGTTCACGCGCGTCGCGAAGCGGGCATCGGTGCCGCTCACGCTGCGGTCGGCCGAGCCCACGCGCGTCCCGCATTGCGGGATCGTCGCGACAATCGCCGGGCATCCGGCCTTGCGCCTCACCGCATCGACCATGGCCGACAGCAAGGCGACCGCCGCTTCGATATGCGACAGTTCCGCCGCCTCGTCGAGCAGCCGACCTGCATCGGGGAAGGACTGCGCGTCGAGCACGACCAGGACGGCATCGACCGTAGCGCCGTCGAACGGATTCGCCGGTCCGTAGGCGAAGCTCGCAACCGCGTCGTACGGCGCGACGATGCACTCGACCAGCAGCCCACGCGCCGCAGCAGCAGCCGGCAGCGCCGCGACCAGGAAATCAAGCGTGCGCGCGGCGACAACTCCGAGCCGGAACCGGCGGAAATGCGGCGGTGTGAACGTGGCGGCGCAGGCAAGACCGACCAGCCGCTGCAGCCTGAGCTGTTCGCCCGGTGGAAGATCGAACCCAGCCAGCCGCCGCAGTTCGGTGCCGATGGATTCCTGCGCATCCGCCTGGGCGGAGCCTGCATCGCGCAGGCGCGCAGCGAGCGCCTTGCAGCGATCGATCCAGTCGGGCGGGGCAGTTGGAAGCCAGGGCAGGTTCGTTGCGCTCATCGTCCGTCCACGCAACTACGGCGACGACTGCTTGCGTTCGATGGCGTCCACGAGATCGCCGAGGCATTTCAGGCCGTCGATCTCCCGGCTCGCGAAGCGGACCCGGAACGCCTGCTCGACCATCACCAGCAACTGCACGTGCGCAAGGCTGTCCCACTGCGCCACGTCGCGCGCGGTGGTGGTGCGGGTGATCGGGCCGTCGTATTCGTCGAACAGGTCGCGCATCAGTGCGGCGATGCGGTCGAGGGTTACTTCAGGCATGGCAGGTCCTGATTATTCCGTGGGCAAACAGAGCGGGCCTGGACCCGATTCGACGAGTTCGACCAGCAGGCAGTCGCCGTCCATCAGCCATGCGATCCTGCGCCCGCCGAATGCGACCGCAGGCGCGGGTGGCGCAACGAGCATCATCGACTGGCCGCGCAGATGTTCGCATGCCGCTTCGATGTCCGCGACTTCATGGCACAGATGGTGGGTTCCGCCTTTCCGTTTTCGCAGCGCTTCGCCGAGTACGCTGTCCGGGCCGTTCGGCGCGACGAGTTCGGTCCAGTGATCGGCTCCGGGCAGGCGGAGGAACATCACGCGCGCGGTCTGGATCGGGTCTTCGATGATCGCGCTTTCCGCGACATAGCCGAACCGTTCGATCATCTGTTCGCTGGCGCGTGCGATGTCCGCGACGAGGATGCCGATATGGTGCAGCCGGAAGGACTCATCCATGGATTGCACCTTCCCCGATGCCGTCCGCTGCCCGGGTTGCGATGACCGCGGCGGAGATCGTCAGGTTCAGGCGCCGCGCGCGCTCGAGCGTCGCGCCCGTGCACGGAGCGAACAGGGTGTCCGCTATCGCGAAGCCGGCTTCCGCGACCATGTCCACGACCTCCTCGGGTGTACGGAAAAGATACAGGTGATCCGGTGCGGGCGAGTTGACCGGCGCGTTGACGAAGATGCGTCCGCCCGGCTTGAGCAGGCCGCGCAGCGAGCGCAGCGCCGACAGCGGATCCTCCAGGTGTTCCAGCACTTCGGAAAACGTGATGGAGTCGAACGCGGCCGTCGGCGCTTCGCGGATATCGATCTTGCGGAGCGCGATGCGCGCGGTGTCGAAGCCCATGCGTTGCAACGTTTCCTGTGTTCCTGCAAGGCTGGCATCGCTGACATCCCAACCTTCGACCGAACCGCAGCGCGGCGAGGCAGCCGCGATCGCGAGGAACAAGCCGTGGCCGGGACCGACTTCCAGGTGCGAGAAGCCGGATGGCGCGTTGCCGATGAACGCATCGCGGAAATAGCGCAGCGCCTCGGTGTGGTTCGACCACCACAGTTGCGATGCCAGCAGGCCATTCGAATACCGTGCCATGTAGGGGCTGTTGGAGTAGATCGTCGCCAGCGCGTCGGCGAACGATGACAGGCGGTAGTGGCCGTTGCGGCGGAAGTACAGTTCCTCTTCAAGGACGACGCCGGCCAGCCAACGATAGTCCTCGCAAATCGTGCGCAACTGGTCGCCGCAGATCGTGCGGATCATCGCCGCTAGTTCCTCGGCGAACGCGAGCGTCGCTGCATCGGCTCCAGCGAAGCGTCGCTGCAGGTAGTCCCGATGCTCCGGGAATACCTCCACCTGCATTGCGATCGCGCTCGCGAGCGACGGGCAGCTGTCAGGAACCATCGGGATGCCCGTCGCGCAGTGAAGGATGGTTCGCATCGTAAGTCACGACGGTCGCGCGCAGGCGGTCGAGATAGGCATCGACATTTCCCGGATCGACGCGATACGCCGGATCGCCAATGCTGCGCAGGACCTTCATCAACGCATCCGGCGCGTACAGATGGGTCGTGTTGCGGTAGTTGCCAAGGTCGGCGATCAGTGCGGCATCGGTGTCCGGGGCCCACACGGCGACGCCGGGAATGTTGGAGACCGCCGCGACGACGCAGCGCCGGAAATTCAGCTGTTCGGGCAGTGTCGCGCCCGAGCCGTGCGCGGCATCGAGGTAATAGGCGGCGGCGGAATACGCAGGGAAGACAAGGTCCACGCGTCGATGCCGTTGCGCGAACGCATGCAGTTCGGGGACGAGTTGCAGCGTCAACGTGGGGTAGAGATCGCAGGATGCACGCCATGGCCCCGCAACCTGCGCGCGGTTCGATTCGATGATCGATTGCAGGCGATGCAGCGATTCGGGCGCCTGGAATGCTTTGTAGTCCGCGGCCTGCTTGATTTCGCGCTGCCGACCCAGCGCTTGGCCCTGGGTGGCGGGTCCGCTGCCGTGCAGCTCGGTCCACGCCGCCACGATCGTTTCCTGGTTCACCATCCGCAGGTCGTTGAAATGGTTTGCGTCGTACAGGTAATCGGGGAAGGCGTCGCGCTGTTTGCCGGGCGGCAGCGTGTAGGTCCAGTCCATCCAGATGACGTAGCGCCGCGCCGGCGAGCGCTGCAGGAACATGCCGATCGTGAGCGCGCGGTCGGCGGGACTCGCGGACGGATAGCTCATGTTCCATGCATGCCGCACGCCTGGAAACACGAGCTCCATCTGCCCCGGCGTGTAGGACGTGGACACCGACGAGCCGATCATCACGAGGTCGATGCCCGGATCCTTCGCTGCGGCCGAAACCAGGAAACGGCTGTTTTCGGTGGTGTCCATTGCCGGCAACGCGTGACGCGACCCCCACGGATAAATATCGTAGGGATCGACCGCGAGCACCGCGATCGCGATCGGCCAGTACAGCGCGAGTAATGCGAGCGCCGCCCGCACGATCGGCGTCAACCGGCGCATCGGCCGGCGTGCGCGCGTTGTCGTGCGATCGATGGAGGCTTCCGGCACGATCAGAATTCCATGTAGATGAATGGCGTCTGCCGCGACACGAAGTAGAACGACGTGCCGACCAGCGCGAGCCAGAACACGGTCCAGCTCCAGTTTGGGCGCCAGCGCAGTTTCACGATGCCGTCGTAGGACGTGTTCTCGTACGTCATGATCCCCGGCCGCCAGCGGCGCACGAGCTCGATGCTGTTCGGCGCGAGGTGGATGATCGCGAACGCGGCAATCAGCTTGATCGGCGCATGCGGGGTATTTCCCTGCAGGACGATCGACTCGCGCACATGCTGCGCGATGCCGCCTGCGCCGAAATGAAATGCGAACAGCCGCGACAGCATGCGCGATGCGGCGGTGAGGTTGTCCGAGCGGAACACCATGAAGGTCAGGGTGATCGGCAGCAGGAACAACGCGCGGCCGAGCACGGTTCGCAGCCAGTCGGGCGTGCGCCTGCGCCACTGCTTCCATGCCTTCGTCGCGCGACCTTCGGTTTCCAGCACGTACCACGCGCCGTGGATGAGGCCGAACACGATGAAGGTCGGCGCCGCGCCATGCCACAGCGCGATGACCTCGAAGTTCAGCAGCAACGGAATCCACAGCGCGGGAATCCGCTGCAACGCCTTCGGAAGGCGATGCGCGAAAGCCCAGCGCGTACCACCCATCGACAGCGGCGTGAACAGGAAGCGCGCGATTACGCGCGTCAATGTCATGTGCCAGCGCCGGTAGTAGTCGACGATGCCGACCGCTTTCAGCGGCGAATAGAAGTTGATCGGGAAGCGGATGCCGAACAGGCGGCCGATGCCGAGCGCCATGTCCGAGTAGCCGGAGAAATCGAAGTACAGCTGTGCGACGTAGGCGAACACCGCGATCCACGCCTTGGTCGGATGGATCATCGCGCCCTGGCCGACGAGCGCGAACACCGGATCGGCGATCGCGCCGAGGGTGTCGGCGATCACGAGTTTCTTGGACAGGCCGATGCCGAGCAGGGCGAGGCCGACGGCGATGTCCTGCTGGCGCAGCCTGCCGAAGCGTTCCGACGCGGCCTGGCGCTGGAATTCGCGCAGATAGCTGATCGGGCCGATCACGAGTTGCGGGAAGAACGTCGCGAACGCGCCGTAGCGGACAAAGCCGCTCGCTCTTGCGAGCCACGAACTCAGGCCGCCTAGATACGCGGCGACCGCAGGGTCGCGCTGGTACGCATCCATCAGGAACGCCGCCTGCTGGAACGTGTAGAACGAAATCCCGACCGGCAAGGCGACCTGCAGGAACGTGATGCTTTCGCCGGTCGCGCGATGGATCAGGAACTGCACGATCTGGTACTTGAACCAGACCAGGGTCGCGACGTTGTACGACTGGCCGGTCCAGATCGCCGCGCGACGCGCGCGTTCACGTTCGTCCGGCAGCGCGAGCAGGACCTGAGCGACGGTGAAATTCACCAGCACCGACGCGAGCAGCAGGCCAAGGTTGCGCAGTCCCCACGAGGAATACGCGAGCAGCGACAGCGCGAACATCGCGGCGAATGCACCGCTCTTTCCGAACCAGCGCGCCAATGCGTAAAACACGAGCAGCCCGAGCGGCAGGGCGCCGAACAGGAATGCCGGATCGGTGAAGCTCACGCGTGCGGTCGGCCGAAGTTCAACCAGCTACGCAGCACGCGGCCGATCCAGCCGATGCGCGATAGCACGCTGTTGTCGGGCGGCGCTTGTGCCCTCCA
Source organism: Lysobacterales bacterium (assembly GCA_038323475.1). Classification (GTDB taxonomy): domain Bacteria; phylum Pseudomonadota; class Gammaproteobacteria; order Xanthomonadales; family Xanthomonadaceae; genus SZAS-103. The sequence goes on along the minus strand of JBBQHA010000071.1, from coordinate 5,404 downwards.
CGCGGAGCCCGGAACCAGCAGCCATTCCGGCGGGTACAGCTTGCTGCGTGGTTTGATCAGCGGGCTGACTGTGTCGTTGGTGACGATGGACGCCGCGAGCAGCCGGTTGAGTTCGACGATGCGATCGTGGTTAGCTTTCATGGTGATCGGAGAGGGCGAGGCTTCGAGATTGAGCTCGCGGTAGTATGGGACCGCGATCCTCAGCAGTTCATAGCGCTGCCACGCGGCATCGGCCCAGAGGCTGACCTCGTGGCGGCGCGCCAGTTCGTCCGCGCCGACGCCCTGCGTCGGCAGGGCCGCGAGCTGCTTCCTCGCGGTTTCCAGCAATGCGAGCGATTCGCGCAGGCCGATGAAATCGGCGCGGACCAGGTCCTTCGGTGATTCGGCGCGCGGCGCGGGAATCCACTGGCGTCCGCCGGCGAGATAGGCGTTGGCGAGATCCGAAACCTGTCGCGGCGTCCACGCCGTGCTGCTGCGCTGCTGCTCGAACAACAGATATTTCAGCGAGACGCGAAGGAATATCTCGCGCGCGTTGCTTGCGGCGGTCCCGAGCTCGTCGTGGATCGTGCGCATCGCGCCTGCGGAGTCGCCGTAGCTGAGCGCGAAATAGTCGGCGACCCAGGCCTCGTACTCCGCGCGCGTCATCTCGACGCCGCGCCACGCGACATGCGCGAGCAGCCAGTTCGTCAGCTTGAACGGCCCCGGGGTGGTCCGGAATGGATGAAAGTAGGAGAACAGCAATCCGCCGCCGCGCATCTGCAGCTGGAAATCCCCGCGCATCGACTGGTGTTCGATGACCGGCAGAGCGGCGTAATTGAGATCGTTGTAGTACTCGTTGATGCCGAACGGCAGGTGTCCGAGCGTCTTCCACGCCGCGAGCCGTTCGACGTGGCGTCCGTCGGCGGCGCGCCAGCCGAGGTCGTCGTCGGTCAGTGCGCCGCCGAACGAACGTTCCGGGTTGTAGTACACGTGCACATAGTCCGATGCCGCGAGTTGCGCGACCAGGTCGGTGCGGGTCGGCAGCTCCCAGGTGTCGTTGTAGCTGATGCCCGAGATCGTGACGTGGCGGTCCAGTTGGCCATCGGCGACTGCCTTGGCGAGGCGTTTCTGCAGCCGCGTGTAGAACAGCAGCAGGTTGTCGGTGTTGTTGCCGACCGCGCGCGCTTCCGCGCTTTCGTCCCAGCCGCGGTTGCGCCCGTCCGAAGGCCAGACTGCGAGGATGTCTGTGTCCTTGAGGTCGCCCGTGGAGAGGCGCGCGATCAGGCGGTCGGCGATGTAATTCGCGAGGCCCTCGCTCACGAACGACGGGTTGTCATAGGTGCCGGTGGTTGCACTGACGGCTTGGCGTTTTCCGCCGATGAGCGCATACCAATCGGGGTGGTCGGCGAACATGCCCGGCGCGGAGAGTTCTTCCTGCAGCAGCCGGTGGCCGCCGTTCCACGCGAACAGACCGAGCTTCGCGCGCAGGGCCGGCGGCATGGCACCGCCGAGGTTGAGGCGGTTGCGCGCCATCCACACGGCGTAGGACGCTTCGACTGTCGCGTCGCCTTTCTCGGGAATCCAGAAGCCGCGCCAGCGGGTCGCCGGCGCCTCGCGCCAGGACGACCAGGCGATGTTGCGGGTCGCGAGGTCGGCGGGGACGACCCGGTCGTTGGGCGAAAACCAGCGGAAACCGAGGCGTTCGAGCACGCGGTAGGTCCCGTAGAGCACGCCGATGCGCGTGTTGCCCTCGATGGTCAGTCCGGTATCGGATGTGCCGATCCGGAATCCCTGGTCTCCGAGTTGGGCATCGGTCCGGTTGGACGGGATGACCCGGAGCACAATTTCCGGTAACGCCGGGTCGGCCTCGGCTGCATCGACGATCCGGGACTGCACACCGGCCGATTTCAGCGCGGAATCCAGTTCAAGCGCGGCCCAGGCTAGCGTGACCGCGTCCTGCCGACGGCCATGGCCGCGCCAGTCCACGTGGGCGGCATCGGCGTTCGCCAACTGCGCGTCCGGGTAGGGCGCGAAGTCCGCGACGATCTGGCGGGGCACGGAAGCCGCCCCGGCGGTGCTACCGCACAGCGCCCCGAGAACCAGCAGGGAATGGACGAGCTTGCTTGCGATGGCCCTGGCCCCCGACGAACAATCGCGGCCAGCTTGGATCACGCTGACGGAAGTCGCAAGAATTCCGGTGCTCAGTGACAGGTGTTGATGCCAATCGCGCCCATCTGCCTGACGGAGCACTGGTCGCGCGTAGCAGTCAATGCACCGTGAACGGAACCGTGCGGAGCGGCTTTCCGTTGATCGACAATTCCACCTTGTACTGGCCCTTGGCCCAGCCATCGGGCTTGCTGAGGCTGAAGATGGTATCGGTGGGATTGGCGGTGGCGATGGCCTGGCTGTATTCGGTAAGGGTGTCGCCGGTGGGAGTGAGCCATTTCGACGAAAGCGTGTACTTGCCGGCCGTACCCTCTGTGTGGATCGACATGAAGACCCCGTCCCTGGGGTTGAACTGGTCGGTCATTGTGCCGGTCAATTTCGTGGAGTCGCCCTTGTCGGAAAGCTTGACGTCGACGATCCGGGTATCGACGGGACTGGAATCAGCGACCGCTGCGGGCTCGGCTTCCGGAAGGATGCCCGGGCCTGCTGTTGCGCTGGGTGGCGGGCGGTCGCTGTCGGCAGGCTTGCCGGCGTTGTCCGCGTCGGCATTCGCCGGAGCGACAGATGGGGCGGGGTGATCGGTCTTGCCTTGGCATGCGGTCAATAGCGCGAGGCCGAGGCTGAGGCATGCAGTGGCTGCGCGCATGATCGATTGAGTCCGTCTGGATGGGTGGGGAGCGAAGGCGTGCAAAAAAAACAGGGCGCTGCGGCTTGACCCGTGCAGCGCCCGGTGAATCGCAGCGATCCGAGGATCAGGGAGTGATGTCGTTTCCGCCAGCATCCCCGCACAAGGCGATCCCGGTGGCGAAACCGCTGATCACATTGTCCTTGACCCGACCGGAGCCGTCGGCGCAACGCACGCCGGTGCTGCCTGCGCTTGCATCGCCCACGACGTCGTTGTTGCGCACGATCACGCGGCCGGAATTGGCGTTGAAAATCGCGTTCGCCGTGCCGGCGCCGTCCTTCACGAGTCCGCGCACCTTGTTGCCGTTGACGCTGCCCGGATTGTTCACGGTTTCGATACCGATGGCATTGCCGCCGGCGCCGAGATGGGCGACCACGCCGACCACCGAGTTGTCCAGCACGTCAACGGAGTAAGTCGTGTAGATGCCATATGCATCCTTCACCCGCGTCGTTCCGCCGGAATCGAGCACCTGGTTGCGGCGCACGACGGATCCATCGCCTTCAACGCGGACGCTGATGTAGGTGTTGTCACTGAAACTGTTGTCCTCGACGACATGGCGACCACCGTTGGCGCCGATGAACTCCAGGCCGTAGTAGAACCCGCTGATATTGCAGTGACGCACCTTGGCGTTGAGGCGATCGGTCGCAAGGATGCCGAACACCCTGTTGTTGAGGCCGGCTGTGTCGCTCATCGCGAAATCGTTGCAGTCGATGGTGACGTTGTTGGCGGCGATCGTGATGGCATTGCCGGTGGCGAGCGACGTCGTCAGATTCTGGTTGAGGCACCAGGTTCCCGGGGTGCTGACCACAGTGGGCAGCGACGTGATGAAACCGGTGCAGTTTTCGTAACTTTCCGCGGCATGAGCGGGCTTGGCCCAGGCCAGGGCCCCAAGAAGGCCGAGTAGAGCAATTGATGGCAAACGCATGAAGGAGACTCCTGATCGCATCGCCAAGATCGCCAGCCGGCGGCTGGGAAGCGTGCATCGCTAGCATGACACACGACCGCCGGGCGATCCGTTCGATGCCGCACCAACAGCGATTGCTGGAAGAAATGGCATCTGCCGGATCATGTGCGCGAACGGCTTCTGCATTGAATTGCTGGACAAGTCCCGGAAAAGCGTGTGCTTGGTGGCTGCGGACAGCTTCAGTCAGGCTGGGGGAACTGGCAAGAAATCATCCGCTAACGCGCGAGCGACGCACGCATGTCGAGTACGACCACGGTGCCTAGGTCCCTGCGCGACGCGATCTCCAGGGTCCACCCCAGATGCTCGCTGATGTGGCGGATCAACTGGAGCCCGATGCCGTATCCGGCCATGCTGCCATCCTGCCGCGCCTGCGCGGTGTAGATCCTCGCGATTTCTTCCGGCGACATTCCCCTGCCGGAGTCCTCGATTCGGACCACGCCAGCCGGCTGGATGCTGACTCCGACGCGCCCGCGGTCGGTATTCTCGATCGCGTTACGCAGGATGTTGGCGATCGCGACGGTCACGATCTGCGCAGGAACTTCGATGCGGCTTGGCGACAATGCACCGACATCCACGCGTAGCTCCCGGTTCCGGCGCATGTGTTCGTGCGCATTCACGATATCCGGCACCAGTTGCTCGAGACTGCAGGCTTCGCCGCTCGCGCGCAGGCGGGACGGGGTCTTGGCAAGGACGAGCAGCGCGGTGATCAGTTGTCCGACGTCGGTGGCGGTGCGCTGGATGCGCGCCAGCGGCGGACGACTGGATTCGGGAACGGCGGCGTCGGCGGCCATGATTTCGGCGGCGCCGGCGATCACCGCGATCGGCGTGCGCAATTCGTGGCTGACGCTGTCGATGAAGGCACGCTCGCGCAACACGAACCCGTCCATGCGTTCGACGTACCGGTTCATTGCGCGGGCGATGGTCGTGATCTCGCTCGTGCTGTCCGCGGTCACCTCGATGCGCTGGTCGCGCACGTCGGCCGACACTGCATCGATCGCCTTCACGAGGTCGGATACCGGCCGCAGCAATCGGCCCGACAGCCACCAGATCGCCCACGACAGGATGCCGGCGCCGAGCGCGGACAGCAGCAGTTCCCACAGGAACATCGAGTATTCCTCGTGCTCCTGCTGAGTCAGGTCGAACGTCATGTAGATGCGTTCGCCGCCGACATCGCGCACGACGGCGGTCACGCTGCGTCCGGCAACGGCGATCTCGTCGTGCACTCCCTGAGGCAGGGTGCGCAGCTCCGGCGGGACGCCGGTTTCAGCCTGGCCGGGCGTCGAGACGTAGGTGCGCAGCGTGCTGTTCTCGGGCGGTGGATAGTGCGGATCGCGTGCCCGGTCATGGATGAAATCGTCGATTTCGGCGTCCAGCAGCGAATGCTGGATCACGAACTCCTCGTTGCCGGAGATGATCTCGCCGAATCCGAAGATCATTGCGCTGAGCAGCAGCGTATAGCCGAGCAGGCCGAGAACGATGCGCGCGCGCAACGTGCGCCTAACCACGTCCGGTCGTTCCGTCGATGCGGTATCCGATGCCGACGATGGTGTGGATGAGCTTGACCTCGAGCGGCGTATCCACGGCCCTGCGCAGTTCGTACAGATGCGAGC
>JBBQHA010000070.1:0-16776 GCA_038323475.1 Lysobacterales bacterium | reverse complement strand
CGCGCATCGACCAGGTGCGCGCGCATCGGCAGGGTCGCGATGCCGGCCGCTTCGAGCCGCCGCCTGTAGCTGACGTGGATGTTCTCGATATAGCGCTGGCGGTGCGCGATGAAGACCGGCCAGTCGAGTGACTTCGACGATGCGCCGAACCCAAGCGACTCTGCCATCGAAAGCTTTCCGGCGATATCGGCCGCGAGCCACATCGCCTTCTTCGGCACGCAGCCGACGTTGACGCAGGTGCCGCCGAGCAGGTGCGGCTCGAGCATCGCCACGCGCGCGCCGTGGTGCGCGGCACGGAACGCGGCGGCGAGTCCGCCGGAGCCACCGCCAAGCACGATCAGGTCGAAGTCGGACATTGCGTTGCCTCTTCCGTTACTGAAACCGAATCGCCGAGTATGGCGCTGGATCGACGACCGGATCGCGTCCGGTCATCAACTCGGCGAGCAGGCGTCCGGTCACCGCCGACATGCTCACGCCGAGCATGCCGTGTCCGGTCGCGAGCCACAGGTTGTCGCTGCCCGGCGCGCGGCCGAGGATCGGCAGGTCGTCCCAGGTCATCGGCCGCCAGCCGTACCACTCCTCGCGGCGCATGCCGATCGGCGGATCGCGCAGGTATTCGGCGGCCGCGCGTTCGAGCGCATCCAGCCGCGTGCGGTTGAGCGAGGTGTCGTAGCCGGAGAATTCCATCGTGCTGCCGAGGCGGAATCCACTACCCCATGCGGTCACGCACACCGAGCGTTCCTTCAGCACCAACGGACGGCGCGGCGGAGAGCGCTGGGCATCCCAGGTGATCGAATAGCCCTTGCCGGGCTGGATCGGCAACGCGAAGCCGAGTTGCCGCGCGAGGGCCGGCGACCACGCGCCGGTCGCGATCAGCACGTCGCGTCCACGCTGCGGACCCTGCGTCGTGTCGATCCCGACGACACGCCCGCGCTCGCGGCGAAAACCCAGAACCGCGCAGTCCTCCACGAGTTCGCAGCCGGCCGCGCGCGCGAGCCTTGCGAGTTCGGCGACGTAGCGATCGGGCCGCAGGCTGGCATCGCCCGGAAACAGCAAGCCGCCGGCAAGACCTGCGCGTAGCGAGGGCTCGTTCGCGGCAAGCGTCGCCGCATCCCACGCCTGGGCATCGATGCCGACCGCGTGCAGCAGCGGCAGTTCGGCGAGCATCGCATCGCGTTCGCGCGGATCGGCGAATGCGTACAGCACGCCGCTGGCGGCGAATTCGCAATCGAGCGAATGCTCGCGCACGAGTTCTTCGATCAACGCACGCGACGTATCCAGCAGGGCGGCCCTGGCCCGCGTCGCGCTGCGGCAATCGCGGGCGTTGCAGCGTCGCGAGAAATGCCAGAGCCAGCGCCACAACGCCGGATCGAAACGCGGCGCGATGTACAGCGGCGCGTCGGGCTTGAGCATCCATCGCAGTGCCTTGGCGATCACCCCGGGCGCGGCGAGCGGTTCCGAGTGGCTCGGGGTGAGCGTGCCGCAATTGCCGTGCGAGCTGCCCGATCCGATCCGTCCCTGTTCGAGCACGCGCACCTGGCGTCCCGCGCGTTGCAACTCCAGGGCGCAGGCCAGCCCGATCACGCCGCCGCCGACGACCAGGACATCGGCCGATGCGCCGGGCGCCCTGGCCGCAGGGCTGGCGGGAATGCTCACAGGCGCGCGCTGCTCATGGGAGGGATCAGTGCGCGTGACCACCATCGCCGTGCACGTGGCCGTGCGCGATTTCCTCGGCGCTGCCTTCGCGCACGTCGATCACTTCGATGTCGAAGTCGAGCGTCTTGCCGGCCAGCGGGTGGTTGAGATCGACGTCCACGACGGTCATCCCGACCTTGTGCACGGTGACCATGCGCGGGCCGTGATCGGTCTTGAGCACGATCTGCGCGCCCTGCTGCAACAGCGTGCCTTTCGGAAAGACCTTCTTCGACAACCGCTGGGTCATGCCATCGCGACGCATGCCGTAGGCTTCCTCGGGCGACACCGTGACTTCGAAACGGTCGCCGGCTTCGTGGCCGATCAACGCGTTTTCGATGCCCGGGATGATGTTGCGGTGACCGACCAGGATCGCGACCGGGTCGCCGATGCGCGAGTCCTCGACCTGGGCGGCGCCGGATTCGGCGACGGTGTAATGGAAACGGACGACCGAGTTGCTTTCGACTTTCATGCTGGCTCGCGGATTGGGAAAGGGGTGACGCGGCAGGCGCGACGCGGCAATCTATGCCGCATGGGCGAACTGGACGCAGGGCGGCATTATCACGGCGGCGCGGCGCACACACCAGCGCGGCGCATGCATCGCACTGCCTGGCTGCTGCGCATCGGTGCATTGCTGGCGCTGCTGGCAGGCTGCCAGGGGCATCCGACGCGGCCTGTTTCGCATGGAGTCCATCGACCCGATGCCATCCAGATCGTCGAGGTCGCCGCGAACGATCCGCAGCGTGCGAACAGTGTGCTGATCCGCGCGATCGGGCTGGTCGGCGTCGCGTACCGCTGGGGCGGCAACACGCCGGACAGCGGCTTCGACTGCAGCGGCCTGGTGAATTTCGTGTTCCGCGAGATGGGCCAACTCAGCCTGCCGCGCACCGCACGCGACATCGCGGCGCTGCCGATCCCGGCCGTGCGCAACAACCATCTCGCCCCTGCAGATCTGCTGTTTTTCGGCGATCGGGCGGTGAATCACGTCGGCATCTACGTCGGCCAGGGCCGTTTCGTGCACGCGCCGAACAGCGGCGGCACCGTGCGGCTGGACGAGCTCAACGGGTACTACTGGCGCGAACACTACCTCGGCGCGCGGCGGGTGTTGCGCTGATCTCCTGAGCCAAATCGTCGTTGCAGCATCACCGGCAGGAATTCGAGCCGGCTACTGGTGTTCCTCGAACTCGATCTTGCCGGTTGTCTCGTCGAAAATGGCCATGTTTTCGCCGGGATCGCCTTCGTGCCCAATCTGGTAGTAGACGAAGACCTTGGATCCGCATTGCTGAATCCCGTGGATGAAGTACTTGATGCTGTCTTGCTTGTAATGAATCTTGATTTGCTCGATTGCGGCCTTGCGCATGCCGATCTCGGCGACGACGTTCAATCGTTTGCATTGCGCAGCCGCAGCGTCTGCTGCACAAGCCTCATCGCTTCCGAACAGGCAGATGAGCACTAGCCCTACACGCTGAAGAGCGATTCGGTACGCACTGGAGGACGTCCACCCCATGTTGTTCCATCCCCCAAGTCATGCTGCACGCGCAGACCAAACCAAGGCGATCCCGGCTCGCGACCCCTGGATCATTCGCCAAGGACGATCTTCGTCTCAAGCGTGTCGATGTTGATCACGACGTGACTTCCTTCCGTGCGCCGTTCGTCGAATAACTGGTACTCGACCCAGACTTCGCGATCGCACTGGAAAATTCCCTGGATGAAATACGGCACGCTTTTTGGAATATGGCGCTTGCGCCTGTCTCGCAGTATCTCGTTGATCGCCAGCTTGCGCATCTGAAACTCCTGCGCGACCGGCAGACGGCTGCAAGGGCCTTGGTCATCGGTACGAAGCACCTGGGCGCTAGCGCCACTGGAGAGGCAACCACCCAGCAAGAACCCATCCAATCGATCTGTTCATGACCATGTCACTCATTCCAACGGGAAGTGCGCGGGTGGCCCTTGAGAGTCACATTCGACGCGCTCAGCGGGTCTGGATGTCGAACGTTCCGTATGGAACGAGTTGCGGGAGAACCTTCGCATCGCCGACCACCACGATCGACTGGTCCTTCGACGCGTAATACTTCCGCGCCATCGCCTGCACCTGCGCCGCGCTGACCGCCTGCAGTTTCTGCACGTAGTCCGACAGCGTCTGCGGCGGCAGGCCGACCAGCCAGTAGTCGGCGAGCGTCGCCGCGACCTGCGCCTGCTGCTGGTTGAGCAACAGATATCCGCCGGCCAGGTAGTGCTTGGTCTGCGCGAGTTCGTCGTCGGACACCGGCGTGCTGCCAAGCCGGTCGAGTTCGCGCATGAACTCGGCGAGCGCTGCACCGGTGACTTCGTTGCGCACGTTCGCCGACGCGACCACCGCTCCGCCCGCGCGTTCAGCGCCGAGCGCGCTGCCCGCGCCGTAGGTATAGCCCTTGTCCTCGCGCAGGTTCTGGTTGAGCCTGCTGGTGAAACCGCCGCCGAGAACGGCATTCGTCAATTGCAACGGAAAGTAGTCGGGCGAGCCGGCGGCGATCGCGGGCCGGCCGATCCTGATCGCCGACTGCACGCTGTCGTCGCGCTCGACGAACACGCGACCGGGCGCGACCTGGGCCGGCGCCGCATCCGTCGCGTCGAGCGGGCGACCTTCCCCGCGCCAGTCGCCGAACACGCGTTCGGCGAGCTGGAATGCTGTCTCGGGATCGATGCGGCCGGTGATGACCAGCAGCGCCTGGTCGGGACGGAACCTCCTCTCGTGCTCGGCGCGCAACATCTCGGAGGTGACCGAGACGATCGATCCGCGGTTCGGCAGGACCCTGCCGTAAGGATGTCCGGGAAACACCAGCTTCCCCATCGCACGGCGGGCCTGGTAATCCGGATCGGCCTCGGCCGCGACCAGGGCCTGCACCGCGTTGAGCTTGCCGAGGTCAACCTCGTCCTGCGGAAACGTCGGTTGCAGCGCCACTTCCGACAACAGCGTGATCAGCCGCGCAGCATTGGACGCGAGCCCGGATGCGGACAGGGTGATGCCGTCCACGCTGGCCTCGCATTGCATGTCGCCGCCATAGGACTGCAGGTCCTGCGCGATCCGCAGTGCATCGCGTGCGGCCGTGCCTTCCTTCATCAGGTCGGCGAGCAGCGACGAAAATCCTGGCTGCAGAACTGGATCGACGGCCAGCCCGCCGCGCACCGCGAGCACATAGTGGATTTTTGGCGGACCGTCTTCGCGCGGCAGCACCCAAACCGTCAATCCATTCGGAAGCTTGCGCTGCTCGATACGGATCGGCGGCAGCGAGCGTTCCTTGCCATACGGGGGCAGGTCTTTCGGCAACGGCTCGATGTCGTGCGCGGCTGGCTTGGCCGCGGCGGCATTCGCAACGGTCGGCTTGACCGAATCCGCGGGCTTGCCCGCACTGGCCTTCGCACCCGGCTTGGCGGCCGCGGCGGCAACAGCGGGCTTGCTGGTTTCGCCAGATGCAGGCGCGACGGTCGGAGTGACGGCGGTTGGCTTCGGCATGGTCGGTGTCGATGTGGATACAGGTGGCGGCGCTGCGACGACGGGCGTTGCGGCAGGTGCGGACCGGGGGGATACCGTCGGAACTACGGGTGGTGCAGACATGACCGGGTTCGCCGCGGACTTCGCTGAAGGAGCGACTGGCTGCGGCGGCATCGCTGTCGTGGCCGCAGCCGGGCCCGTGGTCATGCTGTTGCTGGGCGTCGCGTGTGCATCGACCATTGTTGTCGGTGCCTGCGAACCTGGCGCCGGTACGGATGGTGCCTTGTCGGCCGCACCCTGAACCTTCTCGACAGTCGCCGCGGCAGCGGCTGGTCGTGGCGATACGAGTTTCGGTGCGGGTGCGGGTGCTGGCACGGGCGCAGGCGCTGCGACGATCGTCGCTGGAACCTGCGCGGGTTTGGCGGGCTGCGGCGTCGACGCATCCTTGAATGCCTTCGCCAGGACAGTCACCGGGGCTGGTGTCGGCGGATGCGCTGCAACAGCGACAGGCTTCGCTGACGCATCCGACGCGGATGCCGCGGCCGCATCCCCGGTCTTGGCTACCGGAGTTTTCGCGATTGGTGCGACAGCTGGCTTCGCAGCGGCACCAGCGGGCCTCGCTGGAGCCTGCGGCACTGGCGTCGCGACGGATGGCTTTGCCGCGTCAGTCGGAGTTGGCGCAGCGGCAGGAATCGGTGGTTCGACCGGCGCGGCAGCGAGCAGCAGCGCGAGCAGCAGATGTGTGCTCATGGCGATCGCCCATCGCCGGTCTTGCCCGGGCCATGCTTTTCCGGATCGAGCTTGTTGGGATCGAGCTTGTCGGGCACGACCTTGTCAGTGGCAGCCTTCACCGGCGGAGTCTTGTCCGGCGCGGGCTGCTCTGGTGCGGCCTTGGCGGGTTCGTTCTTGGCGGGTTCGGCCTTGACGGGTGCGGGCTTCGGCTTGGCGGGCTCCGGTTGCGGCTTGGCCGGCGTCGATTCAGCGGGTTTCGCCTTCGCGCTTTCGCGCTTGTCGGAACGGGCCGGATCGTCGCGATCGAGCAGATCGTCGGGGCGGCGATCGATCACGCTGCGGTTGGCGGTGGTCAGGTAGGCGCCGGCGACGCGTTGCAGGTCGGCCGGGGTCACGCCGTCGATCCAGTCCGGCACCTGATTGGCGACTTTCGCATCGCCCCACAGCGCCTGCAATTTCGCGAGGGTGTCGGCGCGATCGACAAAACCTTCCATGCCGTCGTACCAATCGGCGAGCATGCGTGTCTTGAGGCCCTGCAATGTCGGGGCATCGACGCCTTCGTGCTGGATGCGTGCGACCTGCGCGTCGATCGACGCCAGCACGGCGTCGGCGTTGCCGTCGGTCTTGTAGGTGATCATCAAGGTATACAGCGTCGGGCCGTCGTATTCCCATGGCGTGCCGCTGCCGGTGAAATCGTCGATCTGCACGGCGAGCGCCTTGCCCTTGACCAGTTCCTGATACAGCCGCGATGCGTCGCCGCCGGCCAGCAGTTCGCCGAGCACGACCATCGCCGCCTGGTCCTTGCTGCCGCGCGCGGGCATCTTCCAGCCCACCGCGAGCGCGGGCAGGCGCGCGAGCCCGTCGCCCTGCACGCTGCGCTTCTCGGCGGTGTTCAACGGTTCGTCGACGTCCGGCCGCGGCGGCGTGGCTCGCACCGGGATCTTGCCGAAATACTTCTGCGCGAGCGCGAACCCCTGCTCCGGCGTCACGTCGCCGGCGATGCCGAGCACAGCATTGTTCGGCCCGTAGAAGTCGCGATGGAAACCGCGCACGTCGTCGAGCCTGGCCTTATCGAGGTCCTCGAAACTGCCGTAACCGTCGTGGCTGTTCTCCCATTTCTGGAACGCGAGCATCGGCAGGTCGGTCCATGCGAAGCCGCCGTAAGGCTGGTTCTTCACGTTGACGTTGATTTCCTCCTTCACCACGTCGCGCTGGTTGTCCAGGCTGCGGGCGGTGAAGGCCAGGGTCTTCATGCGGTCGGCTTCGAGCCACAGCAGCGGTTCCAGCGCGGAAACCGGCGCTTGTTCGACATAACTGGTGTAGTCCGGATGGGTCGAACCATTGTTGTCGCCGCCGCCACCGCTGGTGACCCGATCGAACACACCCGCAGGCGCGGCCGGCGTGCCTTCGAACATCAGGTGCTCGAACAGATGCGCGAAGCCCGTGCGGTTGCGCGGCTCGGTGCGGATGCCGACGCGATACACGACGCTGATGCCTACGGTCGGCGAGCTGTGATCCTCGGACACGACGACGACCAAGCCGTTGTCGAGCTTTTTCGCCGCGATCGGCACGTTCCAGCGGTCCGGCGAAGTTGCAGCAGCTGTAGCCATGATCAGGCACCCGGTGATGACGCAAGTCGTTGCGCGCAGGCGCATGGATGTTCCCGTGGAAGCGACGCGCAAGCCTACCGCGCAGCGGCGCGGAACGGGAGGAAAGCGATGGGGCTGAGGGCTGGAGGGTGGGGAAGAAGGAGTGGAAAGCGACACACTGCTCCTCCATTCCACGTAAGGTTCCTGCCTGCCCCAACCCCATTCACTTGACCCAGGCTCCCGTTGGATGGCGCGGCGCAGCAAACTCACGTACACTTCGCCGGTTAGCGCGCCGCGGCTTGCATTCCCGCCCGGTCTACCGACGCTGTAACGCCCGCACCGCATGCGATCCAATGCATGGTTCCGGCAGCAACGTCCGGCCATTACCGCCTGTTTCGATGCGCAAACCCGGAGACCGCCGTCGGCGGCTTCGCACATGTTGTTCGCTCGCAGCGCGGTTTCAGGGAACGCTTCGAGATTCTGTGTTCTTCGTCGGTCATCGACGCGCACCTTCCGTGCGCTGCCGTCGACCGCGTCGATCGACAGGAATTACCGGAGTTTTTTCCAATGACGTTTGAAACCCTCGGGCTGTCGCCCGTGATCGTGCGCGCGCTCACCGATCTTCACTACACCATCCCGACCCCGGTCCAGGCCGAGGCGATTCCGCTGGTCCTGGCCGGACGCGACCTGCTCGCCAGCGCGCAGACCGGCACCGGCAAGACCGGCGCGTTCGCGCTGCCGATGCTGCAGCGCCTGTTCGCGAACCAGGATCCCAACGCGCGCAACCGCAAGGTGATCCGCGCGCTGATCCTGGCCCCGACCCGCGAGCTCGCGGTGCAGGTCAACGACAGCATCCGCGGCTACGCCAAGCACATGCGCCTGCAGGTGTCGCCGATGTACGGCGGCTCCAGCATGCGCACCCAGTTCGATGAACTGCGCCGCGGCATCGACATCCTCGTCGCGACGCCCGGCCGCCTGATGGACCACATGCAGCGCCGCAGCGTCGACCTGTCGAACGTCGAGATCCTGATCCTCGACGAAGCCGACCGCATGCTCGACATGGGCTTCCTGCCGGCGATCAAGACTGTCCTCGGCGCGCTGCCGAAACAGCGCCAGACGCTGCTGTTCTCGGCGACGTTCGAGGACGAGATCAAGAAGCTCGCCAACCAGTTCATGTACAACCCGGCCGAAGTGCAGTGCGCCGCGCGCAACTCGGTCGCCTCGACCGTCACCCATCGCGTGCATCCGGTCGATGGCGACCGCAAGCGCGACCTGCTGCTGCACCTGCTCGCGCAGGACAGCCGCCGGCAGACGCTGGTGTTCTCGCGCACCAAGCACGGCGCCGACCGCCTTGCCGACCAGATCGAGGCGGCCGGGTTCACCGCCGCCGCGATCCACGGCAACAAGACCCAGGGCGCCCGCACGAAAGCCCTGCGCGACTTCAAGTCCGGCCGCCTGACCGTGCTGGTCGGCACCGACGTCGCCTCGCGCGGCCTCGACATCGACTCGCTGCCGTGCGTGATCAACTACGACCTGCCGATGGTCGCCGAGGACTACATCCACCGTATCGGCCGCACTGGCCGCGCCGGATCGGAAGGCCTCGCGCTGTCGCTGGTTGCGCCGGCCGAAGCCGGCCTGCTGCGCGCGATCCAGCGCCTGCTCAAGCAGGACCTGGAAATGGTGACCGTCGAAGGCTTCGCACCGAGCCGTGCATTCCGGATGGGCAACGACGCACCGAGCGCCGGTCGTCCTTCCGGTCGCCAGCCGCCGCGTTCGCACGACCGTCGACCGCACGCCGCCGCACCGCGTCACGCGCATGCCGGCCCGAAGGGCGGCCACGGCGCCGCACGCGATGGCGGTCGTGGTGGTCGCCAGCAGAACAGCCGTCCAAGTGGCACCTTCAACGGCTGATCCAGGCCAACCTGAGCTGCATACGACGGCGGCCGCTCATCGCGGCCGCCGTTTTTCGTTGCGGGATGCCCGCGCTTACCCGGAAGGCACCAGCAGGTGTTTTGCGAGCTGGCCATGCAGATGGCCGATGCCGCGAGCAGCGTGCAGGTAGCAGAACAGCAGCAGCACGCCGACCGGGAACAGCAGCGGCGTCAGCCAGTTCAGGTCCGGGCCGACATAGCCCTGAATGTGCAGTCCGCCCTGCCCGAAGAACCATGCGAACGGCGCAGCGATGAACGACAGCGACACCGACAGCACAGTGACCGTCACCGTGAAATACACGATGCCCAGCGGCAGCATCAGCAGCATGTACAGGATCGTGGACCAGCTGCGTGGATCGGTGAACATCGCCCCGATCCGCGACATCAGCGGCTTTCCGCGCTCGGCATACAGCGGCCTGCGCGGCATCCGCTCGCCGAGCATCACCTCGACGATGCGTCCTTCCACGATCGACAGTACGCGCACGCTGCCGAAGAACAGGATGATGAAAGGCAGGCCGATGATCAGCACCGACAGACCGATCGACAGGCTCATTCCGGTTACCGCCCAGGTGAAGTAGAAGACACCGGTCGCGAGCGACAGCAACATGTAGAACAGCGCCGAATAGGCGCGCGGGTCGGCGACAACGCCGAAGAAGCGGCCAAGCGCGGTCCGGCGCGGCGGCGGACGCGGCGTGCGCAGGGCAGTCGCCACCTGGGTTTCGGTGTCGCGATAGATGTCGGCGACTTCGTCCGGCGCCCCGTAGCTGCCGGCGACCGCGGCGATCACGCTGGCCTCATCCTCGCCGGGACGTTCGGCGAGTTCCGAACGCAGGTATTCCTCGGCGTCGTACAAGGCATCCTGGATCAGCGCCGGATCCGATCCGCGCAGCGCATCGCGCAGACGCGCGAGGTACTCGGGGATCGTGCGCGGCAAGGGCTTGTCCGACGCGGATGCATTGGCGGATGACGAGACTGCCTGGTTCGGGGCGTTCATGGTGCGTCCTTCAGCACGGAATCGACGGAGCGGCGGGTGGCTTCCCAGGTCGCGACCCATTCGGAGAAAACCGCGCGACCCAGCGCGGTGATGCGGTAATAGCGACGCGGCGGGCCGGCGACGGAAGGCTCGACGTGGCTGTCGAGCAAGCCGGCCGTACTGAGGTTGCGCAACACCGGATACAAGGCGCTCTGCTTGCCGCTGAACAATGCATCGCCCGACTGCTGCAGCCGCTTGGCGATCTGGTAGCCGTACAACGGTTCGTCCGAACCGGCCAGTACCGCGAGCAGCACCAGCGACACGGTGCCTGCGCTGAGTTCCTTCTGGAACTTGCGCAGGTGGCTGTCGGTGTCGATCACTGGGGCGTTCATCAGGGCGGCTTTGATGGACTGCGATATGGCAATGACTTAACTATAGTATGAAGTTCGTACTAGCACGCGTGCCGGAAGTCACTGCGAAGCCGGGAATGAGGAATGGGGACTGGGGAATGGAAAGGGCGGTGCCGAACGTCGTTCCGCAGTGACTTGGCGTAGCGAGTTGACGCGGATCCGCTCCTCGTGCCCGTGAGGACAGAGCTTATGATTCCCCATTCCCCATTCCCCCTTCCCCCTTCCCCCTTCCCCATTTCCGGCTCCCCATGCACGCCCTCACTTTCTCCCGCTTCGGCGGCCCCGAAGTCCTCGATTGGACCGCCCTGCCCGACCCGGTCGCAGCGCCCGGCGTCGCGATCGTGCGCAGCGCCGCAATCGGACTGAATTTCGCCGACATCTACCGCCGCCAGGGCCGTTACCACCTCGCCGGTTCGCCGCCATGGATTGCGGGTTACGAGGCTGCCGGAACCATCACGGCGCTGCATCCAGACGACGGCAATGCCGGTCATTGGTCGATCGGCCAGCGGGTGGCATTCGCGGACAGCCCGTATGCGAATGCCGAACTGGTCGCGGTGCCGCTGGACAAACTCATCCGCCTGCCCGGACAGATCGGCTTCGACATCGCCGCCGCGGTGTTACTGCAGGGGCTGACCGCGCAATTCCTGAGCGCCGACAGTTACCCGGTGCGTCCTCGCGACAAGGTGCTCGTGCATGCGGCCGGGGGCGGCGTCGGCCTGCTGCTGACCCAACTCGCGACCGCGCGCGGCGCCGACGTCATCGCGCTGGCGTCGTCCGACGAAAAGCGCGCGGCAGCTTTGCAGGCGGGCGCGACGGCAGCGATCGATTCCGGCGAGGGCTGGGTCGAGCGCGTGCGGGCGCTACTCCCCACCGGCGCCGATGCCGTCTACGACTCGATCGGCCGCACCCTGCACGAAAGCCTGGCACTCGCGCGTACCGGCGGAACGGTGGTGTTCTACGGGATGGCGGCAGGCGATCCCGATCCGGTCGATCCGCGCCTGCTGATGGACCGTTCGCTGTGCCTGGTCGGCGGCGATCTGTGGAACGTGCTGACCTCGGCGCAGGCTCGGCAGGAGCGGGCGGACACGCTATTCGCAGCGATCGCAGCCGGCAAGCTGCGCGTCCCGATCGCGGCTCGCATTCCGTTGCGCGAAGGCGCGCGTGCGCATGCGCTGCTCGAGGGCCGCGGTATCAGCGGCAAGGTACTTCTGGTGCCGTGATAAGCGCGAGTCCCGCATCCTCGGCGATGGTTGGAGCGTCGTTTTTTTTTAACGGACCTCACGTGCCCCTTGCGTACCCGACCTTTTCAAATGAAAATCAATCTCATTAAATCCACATCAGGCACGCCATGTCCGGAATGACCCACGCCAGGTTCCCCGTCGTCGCAGGTGTCGCCGGCATCGCGGCTGCATTGCTCGGTCTCGCCGTGTGGAATGTCCCCAGCCAGGCAGCACCTGGCGGTTCGCCCGCCGGCGTGGTGCCGGCACCGCGACCCGCAGCCAGTCGCCCGCTCGCGCAATCGCTGCGATTGCCCGCCGACGAATTGCAGGAACCCAAGCTGTTCGAGAGCGGCCGTGGCGTGCTCGACATCCTGATGATCGCGCACGAGGCGCCGGTCGACCTGTTCTGGCCGTTCCGCACGAACGGCTGGGTTTACGAGATCTGCCCGCGCCCCGACAAGGGCGACCAATGTCCCAAGGGTAGTGCTGCCACCAACCAGTACGGCGGTACGCGCCTGCAGGTCGAGCCGGGCGACACGCTGAAGATCAGGTTGGTCAATCGCCTGCCGATCTTCACGCTTCCGAACGACCCGGACGCCCCGGTCAATTCCCACACCCCGGCCAATCCCCCGGCCAGGGGCCGCTCGCTGAACCCGACCAGCCTGCACACGCATGGCCTGCTGGTCTCCCCGCACGCCGCCGTGGCCGGGCAACCGATCTGGGGCGACAACGCTTTTGCGCGGGTGTTCAACCTTGCCAATGGCCGGGCGCCGGATTTCGAGCAAATGATGGGGCCGGTGGTTTACAACCACATCGACTATGTCTACGACATTCCGGCAGACCATCCATCCGGCCTGTTCTGGTTCCATCCGCATGCCCACGGCCTGACCCAGCCGCAGATCACCAGCGGCTTGTCCGGCGTGCTCACGATCGGCCATGTCGCCGACGAAATCTGCAGCGACAGGGCCTGCCAGGATCAGCTCGCGCAGGTACCGGAACGCCAACTGCTGCTGAAGGACACCCAGGTCGAGTCCGATGGCACCCTGGCGCTCGACCAGGACACCGGGTTCTGCGCGATCGACGACACCCCGGGCTCGACGTCGCGTTCGCACCAGGGCGGCTGCGACGGGTCGGTCAGCAGTCCGGTCGGCGGCAAGGACCATAGCGGCGGCCGCTGGTTCTATTCGATCAACGGACAGGTCTATCCCTCGATCACGGTGGGCATGCCGACCGGGCAGATCTGGCGCATCACCAATTCATCGGCCAACACCACCTATGACCTCAACCTCTGGCTGCCGAACGAGCAGCGCCAGATGGACATGCAGGTTCTCTCGGTCGATGGCATCAGCATCGGCACCAGCCAGCGCGGCGTGCATCAGCCCAGCACCTGTACTTCGCCCTTCGCCGCCGGCGCGAATGCAGGAACCTGCACCAAGCGGCTGCACCTGATGCCGGCCTCGCGCGCGGAAATCTGGGTTTCCTACCGCGACGCGCAGGGCGTTCCGCGCCCGCAGCCGAAAGCCGTGGAAGCCATCCTGCGCACCTCGGGTTATTCGACCGGGCCAACCGGCGACAACTATCCGGCCATCGATCTGGCCAAGGTCAGCATCGAGACCGGGGATGTCGCGATGCAGGGCGATGGAGCAATGAGCCAGCGCCAGCCGTCGAACAGGCCCGCGGTCCCGAATGTCTACACCGCCGGCCCCCTGCCGGCCGCGAGGAACTGCGGAACGCTCGCCCCCGGCCACAGCCGGCGGATTTTCCTGAACGTGACGCAGAGCAATACAATGCCATTCGGGCTTGGCTACGAGGAACTCGATGGGCAAGGCAACCCGGTCCCGGGCACCTTCGTCGATGTACGCCCGTTCGACCACATGGATCCGCCGCTCTGCCTTGCGCTGAAGCCCGGCAACAAGCCGGAGGTGGAACGCTGGCAGCTGGTCAACCTCGCCGAGGAGGACCACAGTTTCCACGTGCACCAGGTGCGCTTCTCGGTGATCTCCGCGCCGGCAGTCGACGGCACCGTCTCTCCGCCGAAGATCGGCTCGCGCGTGCCGATGGTAGACAGCGTGCCGCTTCCGCATGCCGACGGCACCTGCAACAGCGTCGCCGACTGGCGTCGCGGCGCCTGCACGGCCCATGTGGCGACCGTGCGTATCCCCTTCACGATCGCCGGCGATTACCTGTTCCACTGCCATGTCCTCGAGCACGAGGACGGCGGGATGATGGCCGGCATCCGCGTGCTTCCGAACGACGCGAAGTAGACCTCCCGGACCGTTCGCGGCACCCACTCCGCGGGCTTCGCCTGAAGCCCGCCAAGCCGGTCGCGACCACCTGCCTTTTCCGCTTGTGCAGCACGGCGCGAGAGGGATAGGCTCATCCGATGACCATGCCATCCACGAACCCCAGCCCCGCGCGGCGCATGCCGGTCGTGTTCGCGGGCCACGGGTCGCCGATGAATGCGATCGAGGACAACGCCTTCCATCGCGCATGGCGCAGTCTCGGCGAACGCCTGCCGCGGCCACGCTCGATACTGTGCGGGTCGTCGCACTGGGAAACGCGCGGCGCGCGGCTTACCGGCGCTGGACATCCGTCCACGATCCACGATTTCTACGGTTTCCCGAAAGCGCTGTTCGACGTGCAGTATCCGGCGCCCGGCGATCCGAAGCTGGCGCGCCACGTCGAGGAACTGCTCGGCGGCCTCAAGCATGCGCAGGTCGATCCGACGCGCGGATTCGACCACGGCATGTGGAGCGTGCTGCGGGTGATGTATCCGGATGCCGACGTGCCGGTCGTGCAGCTCGGCATCGATACGTCGCAGCCCGGCGAACACCATTACGAACTCGCGAAGAAACTCGCGCCTCTGCGCGACGAAGGCGTGCTGGTGCTGGGCAGCGGCAACATCGTGCACAACCTCGCGCAGTTCGATTCGCGCAATCCGCACCCGCTGGATTGGGCGCACCGTTTCGACGACGCGGTCAAGCGCCGGATCGGCCATCGCGAACACATCGAGCTCGTCGATTGGCCGCGCATGGGCGCCGATGCGCGCCTCTCGATACCGACCCCGGAACACTACCTGCCATTGCTGTACGTGCTCGCGTTGCAGCGCGACGACGACCGCGTCGGCTTCTTCAACGAGGCCGTGATCAGCGGCATCGCGATGACTTCATTCGTCGTCGAACCCGGCGGTGCGGGTGCGCAGCGCGGCGCGGCGCCGGGTCGCACGCCATGACCGAACCGCGTCGCGAACGCGCGATCGCCGCCGCTGCAGAGCCGCCGAAAGCGATCGGCGCATTGCACTTCGAACACCTGGTGCAGATCAACGATCCCGCCGATGCGAGGGTACGGCCGCTGCGTCGCAGCCAGCTCTGGCGCGGACTGGTGATGCGCGCCGAGTTCCCCGCCAGCTTCGTGCCGTGGCTCGACGACTGCAGCATCGAACGCATCGGCGACGGCCTGCTGCGCACGCTGCGTTTCGGCCAGCAGGTCGTGCGCGACCGCGTACGTTTCGACGGCGAGGATGCGGTCGAATACGACGTGCTGGGCGGGGACGACGACGGCTCCACGTTCCGGATGAGCATGCGCATCGAGCAGCCCGCGCCCGATGCGTTGTTCGTGCGCTTCACCTACGAAGCGCATTCGACCGACCACCGCGACGACGGACCGCACGTCGGCGCGGTCAAGGAAGCCTATCGGCTGGCGGACATCGACACCGTGTTCCGCATCCGCCAGCTCGCCGATTCGGGCTTGCTGGACGATTGAGCCGCGGCGCAATACGGCTCAGCGCGGCGTGCGCGCGCGGTGCGTCCATTGGACATAGCCGATCGCCTCGTAGGCGTTCACCACGTCGAACACTTCGGCCAGGCTCACCTCGCTTGCCCGCGCGATTTCGTCCAGGCGCATCGGCGTGAGCATGTGCGTGCCGACCCGGAACGCGCGCGGATAGTCCTGCGCGAGTTCCAGCCAGCGCGTGAGCCGGTAGCTGCCGCCCGGATCCAGGTGGTTGGCGAGGTAGCCGTTCGATTCGAGGTAGCGCTCCATCCACACCAGGCGCAGGTAGGGCCGTGCAGGCACGCGTTCGCGCAATGCGACCAGTTCGGAATTGACCAGCCGTTCCCAGTCGCCGAACCGCAGCCGTTGCCGGACATACGGTTCCAGCGCGGGCAGCTTGCCCTCGGCATGGAACACCTGCTCCTTCGGATCGAGCACCAGTGCAGGCGCTCCCGGCAGGGTGATCCGGGCGGGACCGCCGAGCAGGCCGGCGCCCAGATAGGACCCGAGCGGATGCGCGGTGTTGTCGGTCTCGCGCTCGGCGAGGTCGCGCCGGAACGACGGATCGACGCTCGCATCCGCCAGGCCCGGCTGCGAGAACGGATTACCGGTCGCGTCGGCGCGCGATGCGCTCCGCGCCGTCATCTCGTGGACGTACTCGACGCCGGCGCCCCCAAGTTTGTCCGGCATCAGCACCTGCGGCGTGAGCGCAGACGGATCGCGCCTGAACAACGCCTCGAAATCCTCGTGCTCGATGTGCATGTCGCTGTGCCTGAACGCCACGTCCAGCGCCGGCAAGTCGTGCGGTTCGTCGGATTCGCCAAGGTCCATGTCGAAGAAGTCGTCGCCCTGGACCAGGATCGTCAGCGGCGCGATCGCGCTCTCGCCCACGCCATTCAACAGCGCCACGAGGTCGTCGCGGACCAGCGGCTTGCGCAGGTAGCGCATGTCCGGCGCCGGCACATCGGCCTCGATCAACTGCGCGC
>JBBQHA010000069.1:0-16830 GCA_038323475.1 Lysobacterales bacterium | reverse complement strand
ATGCAGGCGCGGCCACCAGGCTTCGGTCTGGTCGTCCTCCTCGACACGCTTGCGCGCGAAGCGCGCCGCACATGCAGCGACGAGCGAGGAATCCAACCCTCCCGACAGCAGCACACCGTAGGGCACGTCGCTCATCATCTGCCGATGCACGGCGCCCTCGAACGCCTCACGCAACTCCTGCGCGGACACCGCGACTCCGGCGACCGCATCGTAGTCGCGCCATGGCTTGTCGTAATACTTCGCGCACTGTCCGGTCGCGCTGTCGTACCAGTGGCCCGGCGGAAATGCGGCGACATCGTCGCAGATGCGCGCGAGCGCCTTCATCTCCGACGCAACCCACAGGCGGCCATCGCCGTCGTGGCCCCAGTACAACGGGCACACGCCCATGTGGTCGCGCGCGATCACGATCCGCTGCTGCTCGCGATCCCACAGCGCGAGCGCGAAGATTCCGTTGATCCCGCCGATCCACGCGCCGACATCGTCGCATTCGGCGTACAGCGCGTTGATGACTTCGCAGTCCGACCCGGTCTGGAATGCATAGGGCTGCGCGAGGTGTTTTTCGAGATCGCGGTGGTTGTAGATCTCGCCGTTGACCGCGAGCACCAGCCGGCCATCGGCGGAGCGCAGCGGCTGCGAACCACCCGCCGGGTCGACGATCGCGAGCCGCTCGTGGACGAGGATCGCGGCCTGGTCGACATGCACGCCGCTCCAGTCGGGACCGCGATGGCGCTGTTGCGCGGATAGCGACAGCGCGAGCGGGCGCAGGGGTGAGATGTCGGTGCCGCTGCGGAGGTCGAAAACGCCGAGGATCGAACACATGGTGGAAGTTCCCTTGATGGTGAGTGAGACAAAACCCTGAAAACAAAAAGGCCCGCACTTCGCAGTGCAGGCCTTGGGGATCGATGCGGTGTGTGTTCTACGCGCTAATCGCCGGCCTGCTGGAGGTTGGCGTTATTGTTCTGATTGTTGTTCGCGCACACGCAGTCGCCGGTCATGGCGATTGCTGGGCAGGACTGGAAAGCGTCGAAGGACATGTGCCGATCCTGCTTTATTGACGAGCCGCATGCAAGCACCGGCCCCAACGGGAAACGGCTGGCCCTGCTTCGCCCCGCGTATCGGGAGACCGGCAGGAAACGCCTTGCTTCCTTCCCCCGCTTGCGGGGAGACAGCCAACGGCGGACGAGGGGCACGCTCGCCGACCCATGCGACCGTCCATGAAAGCCTGACGTCGCGCCATCCGCTAAGCTCGCGGCATCGACGGGGGATGCTCATGATCAGATGGCTCAAGCGCGGCGCGTTCGCACTGTTGATCCTCATCGTTCTTGCATTCGGGACCGGTTGGTGGCTGCTGCACGGCAGCCTCGCCAGGCTCGATGGCGACGTCGCCCTGCCCGGCCTGTCCGCGCCGGTCGACATCGAACGCGATGCGCTCGGCGTGGTCACGATCCACGCCGCGAACGAGGCCGATGCGATGCGCGCACTCGGCTACGTGCATGCGCAGGAACGCTTCTTCGAGATGGACCTGCTGCGTCGCTCCGCAGCTGGCGAACTGTCCGAGCTGTTCGGCAAGATCGCGCTTGATCTCGACAAGCAGCATCGCGTGCACCGGCTGCGCGCACGCGCGCTCGACCAGCTGGACACAATTGCCGGCAACAATCTGCCGCTGCTGCAGGCCTACACTGACGGTGTGAATGCCGGACTCGCCGATCTGCGCGTGCGTCCTTGGCCCTACCTGCTGCTGCAATCGAAGCCCGAGCCATGGCAGTTGTCGGATACGGCACTCGCGGGCTATGCGATGTTCTTCGACCTGCAAGGCGGCACGAACGAACGCGAACTTGCGATGTGGCGGATCAAGCAGGCCGTGCCAGGGGCGCTCTACAAACTGATCGCAGCCGACGGCACCGAATGGGACGCGCCGCTGGAAGGCGTGGTCCGCGGCAATGTCGCGTTGCCCGATGCCGCGACGCTCGATCTGCGCAAGCTGCCGGCACCAGGCATCGATGGCAGTCCACCCTACGTCGATCCGAACATGCCAGGCAGCAACAACTTCGCGGTCGCCGGCGCGCTGACGAAGGACGGCCGCGCGATCGTCGCGAACGACATGCATCTCGGCCTGCGCGCGCCGGACATCTGGTTTCGCGCGCGATTGCTGTACGCCGATGCGAAAGCGCAGGACGGCAAGGTGGATGTCAGCGGCTTTACCTTGCCCGGCGTGCCCGGGGTGATCGTGGGCAGCAATACGCACGTGGCGTGGGGATTTACGAACAGCTATGGAGACTGGATGGATTGGGTAAAGGATTGCGATGACGCACATGGCGCTGCATGCGATCAAAGCAGGAAGCCGGAACGACAGGTCGTTGAGACCATATTCATCAAGGGAGAGACGCCATTCCGCTTGAATGTTGTCGAGGGCGTCGAAGGAACACTCATGCCCGATGTATCGGGGAAAACAACAGATCTCTCGCAGATTTGGACCGCTCATTTTCCTGGCGGCTTAACGCTGGATTCGATGGACATCGCACGCGCACAGAACATCGACACCGCGGTGCACATGGCGAACCATGCGGGCATTCCGGCACAGAACATGCTCGTCGTTGATCGCAATGGGCATGTTGCGTGGACGATAGCCGGACGGATTCCAAGCAGCTTCGGTTCGTCCGGGTGTGACCGCAAGTTGCCGCTCGAGTTTCCGCCTCCAATTCGACCAGTACCACGGGCGATTCCGGGAACCGTGTCTCCACAAGTGCCTCCTGAGTCTTTATGTGTCGGCTGGGGAAATGCCTTCGTGGAATGGCAAGAACGAAACCCCGTCGTTTTGAATCCAGCCAGCAACCGCCTCTGGACCGCCAACAACCGCGTCACCGACGGCACCGACCTCGCCACCATCGGCGACTCCGGCTACGCCCTCGGCGCGCGCGCGAAGCAGATTCGCGACGACCTGTTCGCGAAGAACACGTTCACCGAAAAGGACCTGCTCGCGATCCAGCTCGACGACCGCACACTCTTCCTCGAACGCTGGTGGAAGCAGTTGCGTGCGCTCGTGCAATCGTCGAAGGATCCGGCGTTGCAGCGCATCGAGGCCGCGACGCGGACTTGGGACGCGCATGCTTCCGCAGATGCTGTGAGTTATCGGATCGTGCGCGCGTGGCGGCTGTCGGTGCTCGATCGCATTCAGCAGGGATTGATGGCACCCGCTGAAGTCGCGCTCGGCAAGGACTTCACGATGCCCGCCCTGGAGCAGCTTGAAGGCGTCGCGTGGGAACTCGTCACCGAACGTCCGGCGAACCTGCTGCCGCGGAAATACGATACCTGGGATGCCTTGCTGGTCGATGCCGCACGTCAGGCCGACTCCGACCTCCAAAAGCACGGCCCGCTCGCGCAACGCGCGTGGGGAGAACGCAATACCGCGGCGATCTGCCATCCGCTTGCGGGCGCGATCCCGTTCGCGAAACGCTTCCTGTGCATGCCGGCCGATCCATTGCCCGGCGACAGCAACATGCCGCGCGTCGCGGCGCCGAATTTTGGCGCATCCGAACGGATGGTTGTGTCGCCCGGGCACGAAGCGGACGGCATCATCGAAATGCCCGGCGGACAGAGCGGCAATCCGTTGTCGCCGTTCTGGGGCGCCGGCCATTCCGCGTGGGTGCGCGGCGAAGCGACGCCGTTCCTGCCCGGCACGACGACGCACACGCTGCGCCTGCTGCCGACGCACTGATGGAGACGGCACATGCGCGCGCACGTCGACTGGACTAATCTCGGACAGTCCATCCCGCGAGCAGGCCACGCCATGCAACAGTCGCCTTCCGTCATGCGCCTGGTCGCGCTCGGCCTGATGTTGTCCCTCGCTGCGGGAATCAGCGGTTGCGGCGGTGGCGGCGGCGGTTCCAGCACGGCCCCACCTCCCGTGCCGCCCCCGGTGGTCATTCCTCCGCCACCACCGATCGTCGATCCGTTGTTCATGGTCTCGGCGGCATCGCCGTTCACTGCCGGCTGCGATGGCGTCGCCGCGGACGGCACGCTCTACATCAACTCGGAAGTCGAACCCTACGTCGCGGTCAATCCGCTGAACACGAACAACATCATAGGCGTCTGGCAACAGGATCGCTGGTCCACCGGCGGTGCGCGCGGTCTGATGAGCGCCGCTTCGTTCGATGGCGGCAGGACCTGGACCAGGACGCCGCTGCCGTTCTCGCGCTGCGCCGGCGGCAATGCCGGCAACGGCGGCAACTACACGCGTGCGTCCGACCCGTGGGTGACGATCGGCCCGACCGGCATCGCGTATGCGATCTCCATATCGTTCGACGGCGGCATCCAGGCATCCGGATCCGACAGCGCCGTGCTCGCCAGCCGTTCGCTCGATGGCGGCAGGACGTGGAGCAATCCGGCGACGCTGATCCTCGATGGCTCGACATTCTTCAACGACAAGGAAACCATCACTGCCGACCCCACCACGACCCTGGTCTACGCGGTCTGGGATCGGCTGCCTCCCGGCGGCGGCGGGCCCGCGATGTTCGCGCGCAGCACCGATGCCGGCGCGACATGGGAGCCCGCGCGCGCGATCTACGATCCCGGCGTCAACGGCCAGACTCTCGGCAACGAGATCGTGGTGCTTCCCGGCGGAACGCTGGTCGATCTGTTCACCCTGATCCTCACCGCGAGCAACGGTACCAGCACGTCGCAGGCGGCAATCATCCGGTCGACCGACAAGGGCCTGCACTGGTCCGCACCGATCAAGGTCGCCGACCTGCTGGCAGTGGGGGCACGCGATCCAGAGAGCGGCGCAGCCGTGCGCGATGGCTCGTCGCTTCCGCAGATGGCGGTGAGTCCGGCCGGCGCCTTGTTCATGGCATGGGCGGACGGGCGATTCAGTGGCGGCATTCGCGACGCAATCGCGGTGACGCGTTCGAACGACGGCGGCCTGACCTGGAGTACGCCGGTGCGCGTGAACGGCGATCCCGCCGCCGAGGCATTCGAGCCGAGCGTGCACGTCCGCAACGACGGCACGATCAGCGTGACGTACTTCGATTTCCGCAACAACACGACCGACGCCGGCACGCTGCCGACGATCCTCTGGCTAGCGCGATCGACCGACGGTACCAGCTGGCATGAATCGGCCGTCGCCGGGCCTTTCGACCTGCTGACCGCGCCGCGGGCGGAAGGGATTTTCATCGGCGACTACCAGGGATTGTCCAGCCTCGGCAGCGTGAGCGAGCCGTTCTTCGTGCAGACCAACAACGGCAATGTGAACAACCGCACCGACGTGTTCTCGGCGCCTGCGGTTTCGGTGACATCGATGTTCAACCTGATGACGCGCGCACTCGGGACGACCGCACAGGTCGCGCCGCCGTTCCGGATGAGCGCGCGCTTCCGCAAGCGCGTGTCCGACAACCTCGCGCACGTGATGGAACGCCGCGAAGTGGAATGGCGCAACGCGATCCGCAAGCGCGAGGGCTTGCCGCCGCTGCAACAACGCGAGCGCGACTAGCAATCGGGTCGGCCGCGTCGATTCGAGGGCTGGGCTGACTGGCTAGTCGAGGCGGAACTGACTGGCAAGGCAACCTCGAGATCCCTCGCTGCGCTCGGGATGACCGATTGGCTTGTCATCCCGCGTGCCTTGCCATTCCGATTGCCTTGCCATCCCGCGAGCCTTGTCATCCCGCGTGTCTTGCAATCCCGCGTGCCTTGCCATCCCGCGTGCCTTGCCATTCCGCGTGCCTTGTCATCCCGCGTGCCTTGCAATCCCGCGTGCCTTGCCATTCCGATTGTCTTGTCATCCCGCTTGTCTTGTCATTCCGAGCGCAGCGAGGAATCTGGCCAGCGACAAAACCGGGCCAGCCGCCCCCAATACCCCAGCCGTGACGCATCAATTCGCCGCAAGGGCGACACAATCCGTACGCGCGCCTAGCCCGTCAGCAATCGTTCCGCGATCGCCTGGAAGATCGCGGGCAAACGATCGAGTTCGTCCAGCGCGACGCGCTCGTCGACCTTGTGGATGCTCGCATTGACCGGACCGAACTCGATCACCTCGGCGCCGAGTGGCGCGATGAAACGCGCATCCGACGTACCGCCGCCCGTGCTCTCCTCCGGCACGCGGCCGCAGCGTTCGAGCAGCACCTCGCGCACTGCCTTGCGCAGCCGCCCGTCATTGGTCAGGAACGGTTCGCCGCCGCGATGCCAGCGGATGTCGTATTCGAGTCCGTGCCGATCGAGGATTGCATGCGCTTCGCGCTCGAGTTCTTCCGCGCGCCAGCCCGGGTTGTAACGGAAGTTGAAGACGACGTCGCACGTTCCCGGAATCACGTTGTTCGCGCCGGTGCCGGAGTGGATGTTGGATACCTGCAGGCTGCTTGGCGGAAAGGGATTGGGCGTTTCCAGCGCATAGCCTTCGTCCCAGCGCCGCGCGGTGAGTTCAGCGAGCGCGGGCATCGCCTGGTGGATCGGGTTGCGCGCACGCTCCGGATACGCGACATGGCCCTGCACGCCGCGCACCGTCAACGTCGCCGACAGGGTTCCGCGCCTGCCGACGCGAACCAGGTCGCCCAGCTGCGTGATCGATGAAGGCTCGCCGGTCACGCAGAAATCGATGCGCTGGCCGGTCGCGCGGAAATGATCGGCGACGCGGCGCACGCCGTCGATCGCATCGCCCTCCTCGTCCGAGGTCAGCAGCAGGGCGACGACGCCTACGTGCTTCGGATGCGCGGCGACGAACGATTCGAGCGCGCAGACCATCGCGGCGACGCCGCTCTTCATGTCGGCCGCGCCGCGTCCGTACAGGAAACCATCGCGCTCTTCAGGCTCGAACGGAGCGCTGGCCCAGGCCTCGCGCGGACCCGGCGGCACCACATCGGTGTGGCCGAGGAAGCACAGCACGGGGCCACTGTCGCCGTGCGTTGCCCACAGATTCTTCACCGCGCCAAAATCGATCTGCTCGCAACGGAAGCCCGCGCGCGCGAGGCGGTCGGCGATCAATGCCTGGCAGCCGGCGTCGTCGGGCGTGACGGAAGCGCGGCGGATCAATTCGAAGGTAAGTTCCTGGACTGCGCTCATCGAAACACTGCCTCATCTGGTGGATGTCATCCCGAGCAGAGCGGGGGATCTGTCAGGCCGAGAATCAGATAGATCGCTCGCTGTGCTCGGGATGACAAGGTTTTGCATGCATCCCTCGCTTCGCTCGGGGTGACACGTTCTATTTACCGAAGCGCGTCTTGAAAGACTTGTCGGTGAAACCGACCGACACCGCGCCATCGTCCGGCACCACGACCGGGCGTTTGACAAGTTGCGGGTATTCCTTGATCAGCAGCGTCCATTCGGGATCGCTTTGCGGCGTCTTGCGCGCTTCGGGCAACGTGCGCCATGTGGTCGATGCGCGGTTCACCAGCTTGTCCCAGCCGCCGAGTTGCTTCGCCCAGTCCTTCAGGATGTCGGCGGGAACGCGGTGGTCGCGGTAGTCAACGAAGACATGCGCGACGCCGAAGCGCGTGAGCCAGTTGCGCGCCTTCTTGCAGGTGTCGCAATTGGCAAGGCCGTAGACCGTCGTCATGTCGTTGCGAACTCTAGTTAGCATGTTTGCATCATGGCCGGTTTCCGCCACTTCCAGCGCCAGGCGCCTGGGTCGCTTGCGTTGTTCGCGGTGCCTGCGTCCGCCTGCGCTCGGCTTCGATCCTCGCCTCGAGGTCGTCGACAAACTTCACCCCTGGAGACAGCGACATGGACAGGAAGTCGATGCGTGGTATGAAGCGAATCACGGATCCGAAGGCGCATGGCGTGCGCAATCGCAGGGCAACCCGGAAAGCACGAGTCCGTCCCAGAGAACATGTGACCTTTGCAATTCGGGAAAAGTCGACTTGTTCCCACTTCGCTCCCCTCCGCACTCGCAGATATGTGCCGTAGTCGAGCACTTCGTCCGCGAGGGCCCAGTCGAACGAAGAGGACGCGAAGTACCCGAACAGCAGCATCGCGAGGATGCCCGCAAGGATTGGACCCATCGTCCACAGGCCATCGGGCTCGTTCAGGGCCCGGACGAGGGCGATCACACCGAGCGCCGACCAGGAACCAAGCCACACGATGGACAAGGCCCACTTGCCAACAAAGGTGTTCGGCGACGAGATCGCGACCATGGATTCAAGCCCTGGCGAAGTCGTGCGCCGACGTGCCGCGCTTTGCGCTCATTCCGCGGCCCCGCGCAACAACTCGTTGACCGAGGTCTTGGATCGCGTCCTCTCGTCGACCTGCTTGACGATCACCGCGCAATAAAGCGAGTGCGATCCATCGGCAGCAGGCAACGAACCCGACACCACGACGCTTCCGGCCGGAACACGCCCATACGAAATCGTCTTCGTCGCGCGGTCGTAGATGCGCGTGGACTGGCCGATGAACACGCCCATGCCGATCACGCTGCCGCGTTCGACGATCACGCCTTCGACGACTTCCGAGCGCGCACCGATGAAGCAGTCGTCCTCGATGATCGTCGGCGCGGCCTGCAACGGCTCGAGCACGCCGCCGATGCCGGCGCCGCCGGACAGGTGGCAGCGCGCACCGATCTGCGCGCACGAACCGACCGTCGCCCAGGTA
Organism: Lysobacterales bacterium; assembly: GCA_038323475.1. Taxonomy (GTDB): domain Bacteria; phylum Pseudomonadota; class Gammaproteobacteria; order Xanthomonadales; family Xanthomonadaceae; genus SZAS-103. The sequence goes on along the minus strand of JBBQHA010000069.1, from coordinate 8,259 downwards.
TCCACCATCGTGCCGGCGCCGACGTGCGCGCCGATGTTCACGAAGCTCGGCAACAGCACGACGTCGCGACCCAGATGCGCACCGCGGCGCACGACCGCACCGGGCACGACGCGCACGCCGAGCGCACGGAACGCATCGGCGTCGAAACCCTCGAAACGTTGCGGGATCTTGTCCCAGTACGGCGCCGGCGATGCCTGCTGGACGACGTTCGCGCTGACGCGGAAATACAGCAGCACTGCCTTCTTCAACCACTGGTTGACGATCCAGCCGGCGGCCGACGGCTCGGCGACGCGCAATGCCCCGGCTTCGAGTTGTGCGATCACATGTTCGATCGCGGGACGCAACGACTGCTCGACTTCGGTCGCGGTCAACGCATCGCGGCGCTCCCATGCATCGTCGATCAACGTGCGCAATGCATCGTGGTTCATGCGTTCTCCATTTCAACGGTTGCGATCAATGCGACGCGCAGGGCGTCCTGCTGCGCCGGGTCCAGTGCGGTATCGCGGTCGTCGCTGATCAGGAAGAAATCCTCGACCCGTTCGCCGAACGTCGCGATCCGCGCATCATGCACGCGCAGGCGTTGCGCGCGAAGCACCTGCGCGACATCGGCGAGCAATCCGGGGCGGTCGCCGGCGACCAGGGTCATGCGCGTGAGCGCGCCGGCATCGGAGAACTCGACCCGCGGCGCGATGTTGAAGTGGCGCAACCTGCTCGGCAGCGCGCGCCGGGTCGGTCGCACCGCGTCCGGATTCTGCAGCGCGGCATGCAGCGATTCCACCACCTGCCCGATCGTCGGCGCGCGTTCGGGCTGGGTCGGCAGCACCTGGAAACTGTCGATCACGCGGCCGTCGCGCGTGGCCAGCGCGCGCGCCTCGAGGATGCCGAGGCCGAGCCGGTCGAGCGTGGCGACGGCCGCCGCGAACAAGCCATCGCGATCGCGCGCATGCACGAATACTTCCAGCAAACCGGACGTGCCGAGCGCACGCACCGCGATCAGCGCATCGCCGGCGTCCGCGTGGGCGATGATCGCGGCGGTCTGCCATGCGACCTGCGACGCGCGGTAGCGCAGGAAGACTTCGTCCGGCAAGCGCTGCCAGACCTGCTCGATCGCCGCCACGTCGCAGCCCTCCACGCGCAACAACGCGAGCGCGTCTGCGCGCGTCTCGGCGATGCGTTCGGCGGCATGGACCGGATGTTCGAGGCCGCGGCGCAATGCGAAGCGCGTTGCCGTGTACAGGTCCGCGAACAACCTGTCTTTCCATGCATTCCACAATTTCGGGCTGGTGCCGGCGATGTCGGCGCAGGTCAGCAGGTACAGGAAGTCGAGGCGCTCGCGGTCGGCCACGCGTTCGGCGAATCGGTTGATCACCGCTGGGTCGGCGATGTCCTGCTTCTGCCCGGTGACCGACATCACCAGATGCTCGCGCACCAGCCATGCGACGAGATCGGTGTCCGCATCGGGCAGTCCGTGCGCAGCGCAGAAATCCTGCGCGTCGTCGGCGCCGAGCGCGGCATGGTCGCCGCCACGGCCCTTGGCGATATCGTGGAAGAGTCCGGCGAGCAACAGCAGTTCGGGCTTGCGCAGGCGCGGCCACACGGACTGCGCGTGGACGAAACGCTCGGCCTCGGCGCCGCTCCCGAAACCATCCATGTGGCGCAGAACGGTCAGCGTGTGCTGGTCCACGGTGAACACATGGAACAGGTCGTACTGCATGCGGCCGGAGACCTTCCCGAAGCTCGGCAGGTAGCGCGACAGCACGCCGAGCCGCGCCATCCGGGTAAGCGTGGCGACAGCGTCGGGTCGGCGCAACAACGCGACGAATTGCGCGCGCAATTGCGGCGACGCCTTTTCATAGGGCGGAATACGCGACAACGACTCGGCAAGCTTGCGCGCGGAATTCGAATGCAGTCCGCGCAACTGCGGATGCGCGGCCCATACGGCGAACAGGGCCATGCAGGTTTCGGCATCCGGCGCCGCGGCATCGGCGAACGCGAGGTAGCCGTGCAGTGCGACGAATCCTTCCTGCAACGGGACCGGGTCGGCGCGGCCTTCGAGCTGCTCCTCGAAGCGTTGCAGCAGGCGTTCGTTGATCCGCAACACCAGCGCGGCGCTGCGGAAGAAACCCTGCATCAATTGTTCGACCGCGAGGTTGTCGCGGCGCTCGTCCACGTACCCGAGCCGAGCCGCGAGGGTTTTCTGGTGATCGAACAGCAAGCGTTCCTCGGCACGCCCGGCGACCAGGTGCAGCGCATAGCGAAGCCGCGCAAGCGCGCGCCCTTCGCGTTCGAGCGCCGCGTTCTCGTCCTCGCCGAGTTGGCCCAGCGGGACGAGCTCGGCAAGTCCGGACGCACCCGAAACGCGTTGCGCCATCCAGCACAACGTCTGCAAGTCGCGCAGCCCGCCGGGCCCGTCCTTGATGTTCGGTTCGAGGTTGTAGGCGGTGTCGTTGAACCGCGCGTGGCGGCGCCGCTGTTCGTCGCGCTTGCCGGCGAAATAAGCCGCCGCAGGCCATACCGCTGGTGGTGCGATCGCCGCGCGCAGGCGCTGCAGCGTGGCCGGGTCGCCATCCAGCAACCGCGCTTCCATCATCGCGGTCAGCACGGTGATGTCGGCCGCGGCGGCGGCCGTGCATTCGGCGGGCGTGCGCACCGCGTGGCCGGTCTTCAGCCCTGCATCCCACAACAGCGCGAAGAAGCGCGAGAGCGCGTCCTGCTGCGCGCCCATCGGCGCTTCGACCGCAAGCACCAACAGGTCCACGTCCGAACACGGAAACAGTTCCTGGCGTGCATAGCCGCCGGTTGCGAACAGGCTCAGTCCATCCCGGCCGGCGGCGCCGAGGGGCCCACAAGCGCGCGACCACGCATCGAGCACGACCGCGTCGACCGACGCCGTGCGCGCGCGCAACAGTTTTCCCACCGATTCGCCGGCATCGAAACGCGCGGTGCGCTGGCTATCGCTTTCGGCAAGCCGGGTGCGCGCGGCGTTCGCCCAGCCCGCGTCGTCGAGCGATGCATCCATCGAACCAGCATCTTCGGGCGCGGACACAACCGGCTCCGAAGATGCGGGCGGGGCGGCGTTCACAGGCCGTTGTTCACCGGCTCGTTGTCGTCCCCGGGCACGCGGGTCAGCACGTCCACGCCATCGTCGGTCACCAGCAGGGTGTGTTCCCATTGCGCCGACAGCGAACGGTCCTTGGTCACCACCGTCCAGCCGTCGGGCATCAGGCGGGTATGCCGCGCGCCCGCGTTGACCATCGGCTCGATCGTGAAGGTCATGCCCTTCTGCAGCTTCAGGCCATCGCCAGGCCGGCCGTAATGCAGCACCTGCGGATCTTCGTGGTAGATGCGGCCGATGCCGTGTCCGCAGTATTCGCGGACCACGCTGAAGCGTTCGGCCTCGACGTAGCTCTGGATCGCATGGCCGATATCGCCGAGCGTCGCGCCGGGCCTGACCGCGCGGATGCCGCGCCACATCGCTTCGCGGGTGACGTCCACCAGGCGCTTGGCCAGCACCGGCGGTTCGCCGACCAGGTACATGCGGCTGGTGTCGCCGTGCAGGCCATCCTTTATGACGGTGACATCGATGTTGACGATGTCGCCGTCCTTGAGGACCTTGGCGTCGCTGGGAATCCCGTGGCAGATCACGTTGTTGACCGAGGTGCAGACGGTCGCCGGAAAGCCGCGGTAGCCCACGTTCGCCGGGATCGCGTGCTGGACGTTGACGATGTGATCGTGGCAGATGCGGTCGAGTTCGGCCGTGCTCACGCCGGCCTTCACGAACGGCGCGACGACCTGCAGCACTTCGGCCGCGAGCCGCCCGGCCACGCGCATCTTGGCGATCTCGTCAGGGGTCTTGATGGTCACTGGCATAGGGGCGCGATTATCCGCTATCGCGCTTGCGAAGTGCACCTGTGGGAGCAGTTTGTGGGAGCGGCCTCCGGTTGCGAAGCTCCTGCTTCAGCGCGTTCGGGCCGGGACGGCCCTCCCACAGTTGTCGTTTCGGGGACCCCAACTTGCCCAGGCCCTGGCGAGCCGGTATGATTCCGGGGCTTTGTGGGCCTGCCCACGATCCCGCCCACGCCGTGCGTCACCGGCGAATCCACACGCAGGTTGTCAACCGGCACCGGGGTCCTCCGCAAGGAGGTCGTTGCCGCGGGACCTGCGGAAGCCCAACCCCGGAGTTCGTTATGCGAGTCCCTCGCAAGAGCCCGCACATCCATGTGCGGACTTTCAAGGGATAAGCTCCTCGCAAGAAAACGAGGCGAACTCCACACCAGGAGTCACAGCAATGCCCCAAGTCACCATGCGCCAGATGCTGGAAGCCGGCGTCCATTTCGGCCACCAGACGCGTTACTGGAACCCGAAGATGGCACCGTACATTTTCGGCGCCCGCGGCAAGATCCACATCATCAACCTCGAGAAGACCGTCCCGCTGTTCACCGACGCGATGAACTTCCTGTCGGCGATCGCGCAGAAGCGCGGCAGCATCCTGTTCATCGGCACCAAGCGCTCCGCGCGCGAAGCCGTGAAGGAAGAGGCCATCCGTTGCGGCATGCCGTACATGACCCAGCGCTGGCTCGGCGGTACCCTGACCAATTTCCGCACCGTCAAGCAGTCGGTGTCGCGCCTGAAGGAACTCGAGGCCGCCGAAACCGACGGTACGTTCGAGAAGCTCGTCAAGCACGAAGTGCTGCAGCGCCGCCGCGAGCGCGAGAAGCTCGACAGCTCGCTGGGCGGCATCAAGAACCTCGACCGCCTGCCCGACGCGCTGTTCGTGATCGATATCGGCCACGAGAACATCGCGGTGATGGAAGCCAAGAAGCTCGGCATCCCGGTCGTCGCGGTGGTCGACACCAACTACGATCCGGCGCTGGTCGACTACGCGATCCCGGGCAACGACGACGCGATCCGCGCCGTGCAACTGTACGCACGCGCTGCCGCCGATGCCGTGCTCGAAGGCAAGGCCGCCGCGCCGATCGTCGGCCGCACCGAGGACGAGTTCGTCGAACTCGATGCCGAAGGCAACCCGATCCCGAACGAAGACAAGAAGAAGCGCGCCGCTCCGAACACCGAGCGCCGTCCGGGCAACGACCGCGACCGCCGTCCGCCCCCGGGCAACAAGCGCCCGCCCGCCCCGCCGCGCCGCCCGACTGCTGGCGACAAGCCGCGCGCCGAGTAAGCAAGCGCTGCAAGGCGATCCATGCGGCGGAGCCCCTGTGCTCCGCCGCTTCCGCATCCATTCCGGACGCGCATTGGCGCGTCCTTTCGCAAACATGAGGTTCATACGATGGAAATCACCGCCACCCTGGTGAAAGAACTGCGCGAGCGCTCCGGCGCCGGCATGATGGAATGCAAGAAGGCGTTGACGGAAAAGGGCGGCGACATCGAAGCGGCGATGGAACACCTGCGCGTGACCGGCCTGGCCAAGGCCGACAAGAAGTCCGGCCGCGTCGCCGCCGAAGGCCGCGTCGTGCTGGCCCAGGACACCGGCAAGGCCGTTCTGGTCGAAGTCAATTCCGAAACCGACTTCGTCGCCAAGGACGCCAACTTCGTCGCGTTCGCCGATGCGGTCGCAAAGATCGCGCTGAACTCCGGCGTCGTCGACGTCGAAGCGCTGAAGGCCGAGTCGATGGGCGACGGCAACGTCGAGCAGGCGCGCCAGGCGCTGGTCGCCAAGATCGGCGAGAACCTGCAGGTGCGTCGCATGGCGCGCATCGACAGCGCGCACAACGTCGGCGCCTACGTGCACGGCGGTCGCATCGGCGTACTGGTCGAACTCAAGGGCGGCGATGTCGAACTCGCGCGCGGCCTCGCGATGCACATCGCGGCGATGAACCCGCCGTACGTCTCGCCCGACCAGGTGCCGGCCGAGATCGTGCAGAAGGAAAAGGACATTGCGCTCGCGCAGGTCAAGGACACCGGCAAGCCGGCCGAGATCCTCGAGAAGATGATCGGCGGCAAGGTCAACAAGGCGCTGTCGGAAATCTGCCTGACCGGCCAGGCCTATGTGCTCGACACCAACTCCACGGTGGACGCGGTGCTGAAGAAAGCCGGCGCGCAGGTGCTGGGCTTCACCCGCCTTGCCGTCGGCGAAGGCATCGACAAGCCGGTCGGCGACGACTTCGCGACCGAGGTCATGAAGCAGGCCGGACTCGCGTAGGTTCGCGCGGGGCTCGATGCCGCCGCGATCCGGATTCCGGCCACGGCCCGCGAGCCCCAAGACCTTCCATCTTCAAACCGGCCATCCGTGGCCGGCATTCAAATAAACGACCCAAAGGCCGCGCATCGTCGCGGCCTTTGCTTTTTGGGATGTATCGCACTGGACAAAGCACCCCGTTCGTGAAATGAATAGAGCACTTGCTCCAACTCCGGGCAGCTTCCCGAAAGGAACGTCATGCGTATCGGACTGGTGGTTGATTCAACCTGCGAGTTGCCGCGCGAATGGCTCGATGCGCACAAGGTGATCATCGAGCCGATCAAGATCCACATGGGCAATGCGATGTTCGTCGATGAGCGTCAGGCTGCGGAGAGCCTGCGCTTCTACCGCGAACACCTCGGCGAACAGGGCCACGCGGCCGAATCGACTCCCTTCACCGTCGAACAGATACGCGAATTGTTCCTGACCAAGCTGGTCGTCGACTACGACTTCGTGTTCTGCATGTGCATCATGTCCTCGCGCAGCCCGATCTACGAAAATTCGGTCATGGCCAGCCGGGAGATCCTTCGCTACTACCATCCGATCCGAAAGGAGGCCGGCCTCAAGGGCATCTTCCAGATGCGCGTGATCGACAGCCAGACCCTGTTCGCCGGCCAGGCGATCACGGTGATCGAAGGCGCGCGCATGATCGAGGCGGGCCTCGAATACAACCCCATCTACGATCGCCTCATGGAACTCTCGAAAAACACTTACGGCTACGCGGTGCCGCGCGACGTGAAGTACCTGCGCGCCCGCGCAATGAAGCGCGGCGACCGCAGCGTGACCTGGATGAAGGCGACGCTTGGCACTTTGCTCGATATCAAGCCGATCCTGCGCGCGTACCGCAACGACACCGCCGCGGTCGGCAAGGCCAAGGGCTTCGACAACGCCGCCAAGGCGCTGTTTGGCTACGCCACCGACCGGGTCCGCAAGGGCCTGATGGCGCCGAACGTCAACCTCAGCTACGGCGGCGAACTCGACAAGATGCGGGCCCTGCCTGGCTACGAACAACTCGCCCGCGCCTGCGAGGAACAGGGCGTGCAACTGGGCGAAACGGTGATGGGCCTCACCGGCATGGTCAACATCGGCGAAGGCGCGGTCACGGTCGGCTTCGCCGCGGAGCCGCACGATGTGAAGTTCGGGTAGAACTGAAAAACCCCATGGCAGGCGCATCGCGGCGTTGCATCGCAACAATCCCATGGAAAGCCGCAGGCGACTGCGGCTTTCGCATTCCATGACGCCGCGCACTGGACAAAGCATGCCGTTCGTGAAATGAATACGGCGCTTGCCGGACATTCCTGCAGGCATCCCTGGGGGGAATGTCATGCGCATCGGACTGACGGTAGATTCGGCCTGCGACCTTCCACGCACTTACCTGGACCGCCACAACGTCGTCGTCCTGCCGATCTCGGTGAAAATCGACCAGACGATCTTCTCCGACGAACGCGATCCTGATGCGACGCTGCGTTTCTACCGCGAAAGCCTCGGCGAGCGTGGCCACCAGGCCGAAACCCTGCCCTATACCGTCGAGCAGATCCGCGAACTGTTCCTGACCAGGCTGGTCTGCGATTTCGACTTCGTGTTCTGCCTGACGATCACCTCCACGCGCAGCCCCATCCACGAAAACTGCGTGACGGCCAGCCGCGAGATCCTGCGCTACTACCATCCGATCCGCCAGGAAGCAGGCCTCAAGGGCATCTTCCAGATGCGCGTGATCGACAGCCAGACCCTGTTCGCCGGGCAGGCCATCGGCGTGCTCGAAGCAGTCAAGATGATCGAGGCGGGCGAGCACCACAACGCGATCCGCGAACGGCTGGAGTTCCTCGCCAAGAACACCTACGCCTACATGCTGCCGCGCGACCTGTATTACCTGCGCGCGCGCGCCGCCAAGAAGGGCGACAAGAGCGTGAGTTGGTTCGCCGCCGCAGTCGGTACCGCCCTGGACATCAAGCCGCTCCTGCAGGCGTATCGCGGCCAGACCGGGAAGGTCGGCACCGCCAAAGGCTTCGAGGGCGGCTCGAAGGCATTGCTCGGCTACGTCGCCGACCGCGTGCGCAAAGGCC
>JBBQHA010000068.1:0-16831 GCA_038323475.1 Lysobacterales bacterium | reverse complement strand
CGGGCACCTGGCCGGAGGCGAGCGCGTATGCCGGGGCCTGCGTGCACCTGCTGTCGGCGGCAGGGCGCGACCAGCGCGGGCAGGTATGGGCACCGGGCGTGGCGATGCCGGAGCCGACCCCGTGAGCACCTGGTCGGCCGCGCTGCTGCTGTTCCTGATCCTCGATCCGCTCGGCAACATCCCGGTGTTCCTCGGCCTGTTGCGGCCCTTGCCGGCGCATCGCCGGCGCATCGTGCTGGCGCGCGAGCTGGTGATCGCGCTCGCGGTGCTGATGGCCTTCCTGTTCGGCGGTCAGTACGTGCTCGCCGCGATGCACCTGCGCCAGGAATCGGTGAGCATCGGCGGCGGCATCGTGCTGTTCCTGATCGGCCTGAAGATGATCTTCCCGAGCGCCGAGGGAATGTTCGGCGAAGTTCCCGAGGGCGAGCCGTTCATCGTGCCGATGGCGATCCCGCTGATCGCCGGCCCGTCCGGCATGGCGGCGGTGATGCTGATGAGCAACTCCAATCCGCAGCGCAACGCCGACTGGGGCACCGCGTTGCTGATCGCGTGGCTGGCGACCGCCTTGATCCTGTTCGCGGCGACGTACCTGTACAAGATCATGGGCACGCGCGTGCTGGTCGCGGTGGAGCGGCTGATGGGCATGCTGCTGGTGACGGTGTCGGTGCAGATGCTGCTCGACGGCCTCGGCATGTACCTGCACATCACGCCGCAAGGGTGATGAGCCGCGTTGACAAGCTGCCAGTGGCAGCTTGTGCGGCGAAGAACGCCCGGTAGGGCCGGAAGATGAGCCGCGTTGACAAGCTGCCAATGGCAGCTTGTGCGGCGAAGAACGCCCGGCAGGGCCGAAAGATGTGACGCGAGGACTTCCGCCACGCGTGTTATTTTCCCGTTTCCATCCATTGCCCACGTTGCCATGAACGCAGACAGCGCGCCCGACACCAGCGTCCCATCGACTTCGACTGACGCACCCAGGCCAAGCGGGACGGTCGACGCCCTGATCACCCCGCGCGGCGGGATGGACGTGTTGTCGCGCGCCGAGATCGTGCGCCTGCGCGACGCTTCCGCCGGCAGCAACCTGCACGACCTGTTGCGCCGCTGCGCGCTGGCGGTGCTGACCACCGGCAGCCATGCCGACGATGCGCGCGCGGCGCAGGCGATGTATCCCGATTTCGACGTCCAGATCCTCCAGCACGATCGCGGCATCAAGGTCGAATTGCGCAATGCGCCGGCGCAGGCGTTCGTGGATGGGGAGATCATCCGCGGCGTCGCCGAACTGCTGTTCGCGGTGGTGCGCGACATCGTCTATACCTTCACCGAAGTCGAAGGCGACGTGAAGTTCGCGACCGACACCAGCGAGGGCATCACCAGCGCGGTGTTCGAGATCCTGCGCAACGCGCATATCCTCAAGCCACGCATCGAGCCGAACCTGGTGGTGTGCTGGGGCGGGCACTCGATTTCGCGCGAGGAATACATCTACACGAAGTCGGTCGGCTACGAACTCGGCCTGCGCGCGCTGGACATCTGCACCGGTTGCGGCCCGGGCGCGATGAAGGGCCCGATGAAGGGCGCGACGATCGCCCACGCCAAGCAGCGCCGCCAGCAGAACCGCTACATCGGGCTGACCGAGCCCGGCATCATCGCCGCCGAGTCGCCGAACCCGATCGTCAACCACCTCGTGATCCTGCCGGACATCGAGAAGCGCCTCGAAGCCTTCGTGCGGCTCGGTCACGGCATCATCGTTTTCCCGGGCGGTGTCGGCACCGCCGAGGAAATCCTGTACCTGCTCGGCCTGCTGCTGCACCCGGACAACGCCGACGAACCGTTCCCGCTTGTGTTCACCGGGCCGCGCGCCTCGGCCGCGTACTTCGAGCAGATCGACCGGTTCCTGCGGCTGGCCCTGGGCGAGGACGTCGGCAGGCGTTACCGGATCATCGTCGACGATCCCGAGTCGGTCGCACGCACGATGAAGGAGGGCGTCCGGCAGGTGCGCCAGCGCCGGGTCGGCACCCAGGATGCATTCTTCTTCAACTGGATGCTGCGGCTGCCGAGCGCATTCCAGCACCCCTTCGTGCCCACCCACGCGGCGATGGCCGGCCTCAACCTGCACCGCAACCAGGCGCCGCACGAACTGGCGGCAAACCTGCGCCGCGCGTTTTCCGGGATCGTCGCGGGCAACGTCAAGGAAGACGGGATGCGGCGGATCGAGGAGGAAGGCCCGTTCCAGATCCACGGCGACCCGGACATCATGCAGGCGCTCGATGCGCTGCTGCGCGCATTCGTCGCCCAGAGCCGCATGAAGATGTCCGGCGATTACCAGCCGTGCTATCGCGTCCTGACCGCTGCCTGACCTTCCGTCGGCTCTGTTGACCGCCCATTCGGGGCCGGTCGGAGAGGGGCTTGCGCCTGTCGGATGTCAGCGACCGGTCGTCCGTCCATCTATTGCGGGCTAGCTGAACAGGTCTAGACTGCGCGCTGGGTCCCTATAACGGCGCGATTCCATGTCCAGTGCATCAGGCATCTCCAGGGCACCAGGTTTTACCCTCGTCGAACTGATGATCGCCGTCGCCGTGATGGCGATCCTTGTCGCGATGGCTTTCCCGAGCTTCTCGTCGACGATGCGTTCGAACCAGATCGCCACTCGTGCGAACGAGTTCATGGCCTCGGTCAGCCTCGCACGGCTCGAGGCGATCCGCGCCAACACCGGCGGTGGCGTCTGCGCCACCTCGGACAACGGGGTCAGCTGTGGCGTCGACTGGAACAGCGGCTGGATGGTGTTCGACGACAACAACGGCAACGGCACATTCGATGGCGGCGACACCGTTAAGCGGGTCAGCGATGGCAACAGTCACATGGCGATGACCGCCGTCGTGGGTGGCGGAACGCTCGCGTTCAACAGCCGCGGCATCTACAGGGGTGCCGTCGCAGCCAATTTCTCGATGACGCCGACCGATTGTGCGCCCGGATACCTGGGCGTGCGTGGTTTCACCCTGTTGCCGAGCGGCCAGCTCATCATGTCTAAGGTAGCCTGCCCATGAATGCTCTACGCCTCACTTCCCGAACATCCGCGGGCCGCGTCCCGTTCGGCTCTGCTGCCCGCGGGTTCACGCTCATTGAAGTGTTGATCTCGCTGGTGATCCTCGGCGTCGGCCTGCTCGGCCTCGGGCTGCTGCAGGCGACTTCGCTGAAGGCAAGCTACAGCTCCAACCAGCGCACCATCGCGACCAACCTGGCATACCAGGTGATCGACATGATGCGCGCCAAGCACGTGCAGGCCTATCAATACACATCGATCCAGCCGGGCGTTTTCCCCCGGCCAGCCAACTGCGCCCGGATCGTGTATCCGTCCACCGGCAACCTTGCTGGCGACGACATTGCCTCCTGGGAGTGCCAGGTCACGCAGGACCTGGGGCAGCTCGCGACGGCCCAGGTGTTCTTCCCCGATGGGGCGGCGGGCAGGATCCGGGTAGTTATTTCCTGGACCGACCAGCGCTTCACCGCCACGACCGCCAATGAACAAAGCAACGCGTTTACCGTGGTGAGCGCACTATGAGCAGTCTCAAGGCAATCCATGAATATGCCGCGCGCGCGCAGCGCGTCGACGGTTTCGGCCTGATCGAACTGATGATCGGCATCGTGATCGGTTCGATCCTGCTGCTGGGAATCGGCCAGGTGTTCACAGCCTCGCGTACCGCTTACCAGACCTCGGAAGGGCTGGCGCGCGCGCAGGAAAACAGCCGCTTCGCGATGGACTACCTGCAGCGCGATCTGCGCATGGCCGGCCATACCGGCTGCGTCAACGATGTGTCGCACATGGACGCCACGATCCTCCAGGACCCGACGAGACCCGAGTTGTACTCGCATTTCCTGAACCCTGCCCAGCGCGCGACGCTGCCGCCGACCTGGGCTGCGGCCCCGCTGAACCAGCGGTTCAACATCTCGCTCGAGGGCTACGAGGCCAACAACACCGGGCCTACGGGCGGCGCCGTGACCCTGACCTCCGATCCGGTGACTCTGGGCGTGGCAACCGACTGGACCCCGAACCTGCCGCCGGAACTGGTCGCTGCGGGCGTGGTGAAGGGCAGCGATGTCGTCCTCGTGCGCTTCTTCGACACGGCATCGATTCCGGTCACTGCGGTCAATCTGACGGTGAACCCCGCCACGATTACGGTGCCCCCCGCGTATTCCACCCTCATTTCTGCTGGCTTCTTCTACGGTCTGGCGGATTGCGCGCAGGCCAGCGTCTTCCAGGCGAGCAGCGCGGCGACGCCGCTTGGAGTCTTCACGGTCAATACGGACGGTGCGATCAACAAATCCGGTTTCATAAGCAACGAAACGGGCTACAGCGTCAAGAAGATGCTGCAGGTGTATCCGCTGCGCAGCGCTGCCTATTTCGTCGGGCGCGGCACCAACACCGGACCGGCGCTGATGCGGCTGAACTTCGGCAATACCCTGAACCAGCCGCCGGAAGAACTGGTCGACGGCATCGAGAACCTGCAGATCCTCTACGGTCGCGACAGTGCCGCCGGCGCGCCCGATGGTTTGATCGACACCTATCTGACGGCGGCGCAGATCAACGCGATGGGCGGCGATCTCTCTGCAGACTGGCGTCGGGTCGGCACGGTCCGGGTCGCCTTCATCTCGCGCAGCGTGGATCGTGCGGCGGTCGCCGCGGCCGTGGTCAATCCGAACATCCTTGGCGTGAACGTCACCCCGCCTGCGGCCGACGGACGCCTTCGCGAGGCCTATGACACGACGATCGCATTGCGCAATCGCCTCTTCAACTTCAACTGACAACTGGGCACCCGCCATGTATCGCATCGCCAGCAAGCCCGTCCAGCATTCCCCAGTCCCGTCCGCCCAGCGCGGTGCGGTGTTGTTCATCGCCTTGATCATGCTGGTAGTGCTGTCGCTGATCGGCATCGCCTCGATGCAGGTCACGACCCTGCAGGAACGCATGGCCGGCAACTACTACACCCTCGGGCGCGCTTTCGAGAACGCAGAGTGGGCCGTGCGCGACACCGAGCGCAACATCGATACCACGGTCAGCAACAACACCAGGTTTCCGGTCAACGACAACAACACCTGCGTGAACAAGGACATGGATAACTGGGCCCAGGGCAAGGGTGCCACCGGCGGAAAGGCCGTCTACGTCGCGCGCATCGATAGTTGCGTCACGGGGGCGGGTCATGCTGAAAGCATTCTCAAGGGCAAAAAGGTCTCCGACAACCCCAACGGCGGCAAGTACCAGATCACCGCCGTCAATTCCGACAACACCGCCACCCCCGCCAACTCGGCATCGCTGGTGGTGGTCGAATCTGTCTACTACCCCTGATCCACTGCCAGCCCCGCTCCCGTTCCAATACCCCCATTACCCCTGATCGTTGCCCCCGACGAATCGAGAACGCCATGGCTTCCGCACAACTCCGTACCCTGATCTCCACCGTGTTGTTGACTGCATTCGCGGGCGCCGCGCAGCCTGCATGGGCAGTGCTGCCGATTTCCGCGCAGCCATTGACCCTGCCGAACAAGGTCCCGCCAGCCTTCATCATGGCGCTGGACAACTCCGGCTCGATGGGTAGCGATGAAACCCTGTGCCATACCAGCCAGGGCGGATGCTACTGGAACGGTGCAGCGGGTTCCGCTGGCAGCTTCTTCGATGCGGCCGGCGTTGCGCTCGAAGCCGGAACCAACTACGTGCGCACGATGCACAGCAACAGCAACTTGCCGCAAGAGGACAAGTACGGCGCCGCGCGCGATCCCGAGTTCAACCGCGCCTTCTTCAACCCTGCCAATTCGTACACGCCATGGGTGCAGGCGGACTCCTGCGCTTACACGGGCAGTGGTGCCGATGGCAGCGTCATCGCCAATTTCATCGACCAGAACGCCTCCTGCCTGCCAGGTTCCGGGCGTGGCAATGCCAAACTCAACAGTGCGCCGGAAGACTCGCGCCATCCGAAGACCGCGACCGCCGGTGGCACCGGACTCACCATCAATTTCACCACCTTCGACCCGGGTACGTTTTCACATAACTACGTGGCGACCGACCGGTTGGCGATCGGCGTCGAATACCTGAACAACAACAAGTGCAGCAACCAGCCGACGCCCGGCGTGGGCGTGGCCACTGGCACCTGGCAGACCGTTACGACGACGGATCTTGTCTTTGTCGCCGCCTGCAGTGTGCAGACCCGCTTCTATCCAGCGACGGTGTACCTGACGCCCGGTGCAACCCCTCCACCGGGTTTCGACCTGACCAAGCGCGTGTTGATCAAGTTCGCCGGCCCGGCGGGCAGCGATCTGTACAAGTACCAGTTCGTCAATCCAGCGGATGCCACCAAGGGCAACTTCACCTCGGCTGTCACTTACCAGGCCGCGATGCAGAATTTTGCGAACTACTGGACCTACTACGGCGATCGCGTGCGTGCGGTCGTTGCCGGCGCCACCCAGGCATTCGATGGCGTGGACGGCATGCGCGTGGGCGCGTTCAACATCAACAATCCGATCACGAACTGGGCGGCCGATCCGAAAGTCACGATGTACGACCTGAGCGTGACCGCCCCCCGCCAGTCGCTGTACACCCAGTTGCTCGCATTCGACAGCCCCGGCAACAATACGCCGACCCGCCGTGCGGTGTTTCGCCTCGGCAATCAGTTCCGTCGCGTCAAGAGCGCCGCCGACCCCGATCCGCCGATCCTGCTGTCCTGCCAGGCCAACGCGGGCATGCTGTTCACCGACGGCTACATCAACGACGACAACGGCGGCCTGCCTGCGGTCGGCAATGTCGATGGCGCCCTTGGCGCGCCGTACAACGACGCCATCCCGAATACGATGGCGGATATCGCCTCGTACTCCTACGTGAACAACCTGCGCCCCGACCTGGCTCCGGGCAAGGTCGCGGTGCCGGCCGGTTGTGCTGCTCCCGTGCCGAGCCCGAAGCTGGATTGCCAGAAGAACCTGCACATGAACTTCTTCGGCATCCCGCTGGGTGCGCGCGGCAAGTTCTACGACGTGCCGCCCTATGTCGACAACCTGGCGACGGCCTCGACCGATGAGGCAACCAACCAGGCGTTCATCGCGCCGCCGGCGTGGAATGCATCTGGCCTTTGCAACAGTTGCGGCGGTACCGACCTGACCCCGCCCGCCGTCGACGATCTGTGGCACGCGTCCATGGATACCCGCGGCAAATTCATCAGCGCGCAGTCGCCGGCCGCCGTGCGCGACGGCATCCGCTCGGTGATCAACTCGATCCTCGACGCCGTGCTGCCGTCTGGTAGCCAGTCCGTGGCCGGCGCGCATCTCGGCGCCGGTTCGCTGACCTACGCGCCTTCGTTCCAGTCGAGCGATTCGGGAACCGACTGGACCGGCACCCTGATTGGCAACAAGCTTCTGGCGGACGGCTCCCTCGGTCCGCAGGTCTTCGATTCCGGCGCCCTGCTCACCGCGAAAGGCGACCCCCTGCGTTCGAGCCGCGACATCATCATCGTCAAGACGCCCGGCAACTCGCTGACCCGCCAGGCGGTGCCGCTCTCGAGCGGCACTCCTGGATCGTTCGGTCCCGACGAGGCGACGCAGTTGGCCTTCTTCGGCCTGTCCCAGGCGCCGTTCCACGCCAAGTACGATCCCAACCCGGCCTCGTCCATTTTTGCGACGGTACCGATGGTCATCGACTACGTGAAAGGCGTTGCGTCCAATGAGCAGCGCAATAGCGGGACCTTCCGCAATCGCACCGGAGTCATGGGCGATGTCATCAATTCCATCCCAGAGGTCTCCAGCGCCACCGACGACTACGGTTATCAGGACGACTTGACCGCTGCGGATCAGGGCGGCGCGGTCTATGCCGCCTTCCTCGCGTCCAAGGCAACCCGCTCTCCGAGCATCATGGTTTACCTGGGTGCCAATGACGGCATGTTGCATGCGTTCAATGGCACGTCCGTCGCCGGCAAGGGCCAGGAAGTGTTCGGATTGATCCCTAACAGCGTGGCCAACAAGCTCGGCAAGCTGCTCGATCCCACCTACGTGCACAACTTCTACGTCGACGGCAACATGAACGTGCAGGATGCCTTCGTCAACGGCGGCTGGAAGACCGTGCTTGTCGGTTCGACCGGCGTCGGCGGCAGTGGCATGTTCGCACTCGACGTGAGCGACCCGTCGACCTTCGCCGCAAGCTACAGCAGCACCGTGATGTGGGAGTTGACCAAGGCTTCGGATCCGGACATCGGCCAGAACGTCGGCCGGCCGCAGGTGTTCATCGGCGAGGATGGCGCCTGGTATGCGGCGTTCGGCAACGGCTACAACAGCACCAATTCGAACCCGGGGCTGATCCTGGTCAACCTGAGCACCGGCACCATCGCGAAGAAGCTGATGGGCAACGATGGCGGCAACTACGACAACGGCATCGGCCCGATCGCGGCGATCGACATCACCGGCCCGGCTGGCGTGCCTGACGGCAAGGTCGATGCCATCTACGGCGGCGACTACCGCGGCAACATGTGGAAATTCGACCTGTCGGGCAATACGAGCGGTTCATGGACCGTCGCAAATGGCGGCCTGCCACTGTACGTTGCGCACGATGGTGCGGGTAATCCGCAACCGATCACCGGCGGCATCGACATCGCACCGGGCCCGATCGACGGCGTGATGGTCTATTTCGGCACCGGCAGCTACTTCCTGACCGGTGACAACGACGCCGTGACGCCGCCGGCACCGGTCCAGAGCCTGTACGGCGTCTGGGACAATGGTTCCGCCGTGATCAACGGTCGTGCCGACCTGCAGGCGCAGACGATCAATTCGCAGACGACCACAACGCTGACCCTGACTGGCCCGCCGGTTTCCACGGTGGATGTCACCACCCGTGCGACGAGCAACAATTCGCTTACGTTCTCGCTCGCGGCGGGTACCAAGCGCGGGTTCTTCATGGACTTGCAGGTGGGTGTGACGCCCGCGACAGCCATCGGCGAGAGGTTCACCGGTACGCCATTGGTGCTGAATGGTGTCGTGTATTACACGACATTCGAACCTACCGGCGACGCCTGCAGTCCGGGTGTCACGCGTTGGGAATACGGCCTTGGCACGTTGACCGGTGCGCCCGCACTCAACAATGAACACATCGGTACTTCGACGAGTAACCCATCGACTTGTCCGGGAGGCGGCTGCGGTGGCGTGCAGGTGGGCCATGGCTCTCCGCAGCCCACCTCGACGATCGTCGTTCCACAGAAAGGCTGTTCCCCGGGCGATATCGGTTGCTCTACTGCTATTCCCGGAGCGCCGGCATCCGACGATACGTTCACGAAGCCGTGTGTAGTGACCGACCGTACCGATCCTTTACAGGCGAGGACGCATCAACGGAACTGCGGTCGACAGTCCTGGCGCCAGGTGCGCTGATGACAACCTTGAGGATCGGCTGCATGAACAGGATCAGCGAGACCGCCCGCAACATGCGCAACGGGCAACGTGGCTTCACGTTGCTCGAGTTGATGATCGTGGTGGGGGTGGTGGCATTGATCGCCGCCATCGCCTACCCGAACTACATCACCGCGGTGCGCAAGGGCAAGCGCGGGCAGGCCAAGGCCGACGTAATGGCAATCGCGCAGACGATGGAGCGCTGCTACACCCAGAACAACTCGTATCTGGCGTGTTACACCGGCAACGTGCTGGCAGCGCCGAACGACCAGTCGCCGACATCGCCGCCGGGATCCGTCGCGATTTACACGGTGGCGCTGGCACCAGCCCCGACCGCCCAGGCATTCACTGTAACCGCGACACCAGTAGGCGATCAGGTCAATGACACCTGCGGTACCCTGACCCTCAACCAGGCTGGCCAGAGGACTTTTTCCGGCAGCGGCATCAATTGCTGGTAGCGCTTGGCCACACGTCGCAAAAACACAAAACCCGCCTTTCGGCGGGTTTTGTGTCTTGCGGTCCAGGAACTCTGGCGCCCGAGGTTGGACTCGAACCAACGACCCCCTGATTAACAGTCAAGTGCTCTAACCGGCTGAGCTACTCGGGCGAGGCCGCGTAGTATCGGGGCTGGGTCGCAGGGGGTCAAGTCGCGCGCGATCCGCTGTTCACTCGCATGCCGTTTCCGCAGGCCCTGGCTTGTCGATGCGGCTGCGACCGCTGATGTTGATCACCACGCGGCGCTTGAGGATCGCCCCATCGCATAGGCGCAGGCTGAGGTTGGTGCCGCCGTTGCGTCCGTCGGGCCGGAAACGCGCCTTCGTGCGGCCGACGCTGGTCGCCACCCGGAATCCGCCAAGGTCCGAGCTGGAGACCGCCGACAGCACGGTCTCGGATGGCGAGCGTTGCTTGTCCTGGTCGCGATCGAGGAACACGATCCAGCCGTCCGACCAATCGATGCCGCCGTTGCAGGTGCTGCCATCGCTGCTGGGGCAGACCTCGCCATATCCGGAACGCATGATCGCCTCCGACCGCGCCAGCGACAGGTCGGCGAGCAGGCGATTGCTGATCGTGGTCGTGTGCGTATTCGAGAGCGTACTGCGCAGCGTCGGCATGCCGATCACGGTGAAGATGCCGACCACCGCGAGCACGATGAGGGTTTCGATCATGGTGATGCCGCGCATTCGACTGCCACTGGCCGGAGATGCCAGCGCGTGCGCCCGTGCGTCGTGATTGCGTTGCTGCGATTCCATCGCGCGCGTCTCCTTCGCGTCCGGTTCCATGGCGGGCTGTCGCAGGGGCTGCGGTTGCATGGCGACGTCCTTGTCGTTGGGGTTGCTTCCGATGCACGTCCAGATTCGGCTGCGACGCGCGCCCGTTCAATCGGAGTGCGCTGCGACTGTGCGTAGGAAAATTCCGACGCTCGGCCACCGCGGTGCATGAACCCGGGCTGGGGAACGCGGCCAGCTATACTGTTGCTTCCCCCGTGCCACCCCCATACAGACCGGCGATGGCAGACCGTTTCGAACTCATCTCCCCCTACCAGCCCGCAGGCGACCAACCGCAGGCCATCCGCCGCCTGATCGACGGCTTCGAGTCGGGACTGGCGCGGCAGACCCTGCTCGGCGTCACCGGTTCGGGCAAGACCTACACCATCGCGAACGTCATCCAGGCGGTGCAGAAGCCGACCCTGGTGATGGCGCCGAACAAGACCCTGGCGGCGCAGCTGTACGGCGAGTTCAAGAGCTTCTTTCCGCACAACGCGGTCGAGTATTTCGTCAGCTACTACGACTACTACCAGCCCGAAGCCTACGTGCCGTCGACCGACACCTTCATCGAGAAGGACAGTTCGATCAACGAGCACATCGAGCAGATGCGGCTGTCGGCGACCAAGGCGCTGCTGCAGCGGCGCGACTGCATCGTCGTCGCGACCGTGTCGGCGATCTACGGCCTCGGCGATCCCACCGAATACTTCAACATGGTGCTGCATCTGGTCCGCGGCGAACGCATCGACCAGCGCGAACTGATCCGCCGGCTCACCGAGATGCAATACGCGCGCAACGAGTTCGAACTGCGCCGCGCGACCTACCGCGTGCACGGCGACACCATCGACGTGCATCCGGCGGAGTCCGAGATGGAGGCGCTGCGGATCGAGCTGTTCGACGGCGAGATCGAGAACCTCGCGATGTTCGATCCGCTGACCGGCGAAGTGCTGCGCAAGCTGCCGCGCTACACGATCTATCCGAAGTCGCATTACGTGACCACGCGGCGGACGATCCTGGAGGCGATCGAGACGATCAAGGTCGAGCTCCGCGAACGGCTCGAAGTGCTGTACGCGGCGAACAAGCTCGTCGAGGCGCAGCGCCTGCAGCAGCGCACGACCTACGACCTGGAAATGATGGCCGAGGTCGGCTACTCGAATGGCGTCGAGAACTATTCGCGGCACCTGACCGGACGCATGCCCGGCGAGGCGCCGCCATGCCTGTATGACTACCTGCCGGCCGACGCGCTGCTGGTCGTCGACGAATCGCACGTGACCATTCCGCAGCTTGGTGCGATGTACAAGGGCGACCGCTCGCGCAAGGAAACCCTGGTCGAGTTCGGCTTCCGGCTGCCGTCGGCGCTGGACAACCGGCCGTTGAAGTTCGACGAGTGGGAAGGCCGCGCGCCGCGCACGATCTTCGTGTCGGCAACGCCGGGTCCGTACGAGCGCACGAAGTCGGAAGGGCAGATCGTGGAGCTGGTGGTGCGGCCAACCGGACTGATCGACCCAGAAGTCGAGATCCGCCCGGTCGCGACCCAGGTCGACGACCTGCTGTCGGAGATCCACCTGCGCGTGGAGATGGGCGACCGTGTGCTGGTCACCACGCTCACCAAGCGTATGTCCGAGAACCTCACCGAATACCTCGGCGAACACGGCGTGCGGGTGCGCTACCTGCACTCGGACGTGGAGACGGTCGAGCGCGTCGAGATCATCCGCGACCTGCGGCTCGGCAAGTTCGACGTGCTGGTCGGCATCAACCTGCTGCGCGAAGGCCTGGACATGCCCGAGGTGTCGCTGGTCGCGATCCTCGACGCGGACAAGGAAGGTTTCCTGCGATCGGCCGGTTCGCTGATCCAGACCATGGGTCGCGCCGCGCGCAACTTGCGCGGCAAGGCGATCATGTACGCCGACCGCGTCACCAACTCGATGCGCGTCGCGATCGAGGAAACCGACCGCCGCCGCGAGAAGCAGGTCGAGTACAACACCGCGCACGGCATCGTCCCGACGAGCGTGAACAATCCGATCGTCGACATCATGGAAGGCGCGCGCGCCGACGCCGCCGAGATGAAGACCACACGCGGCAAGGGCCGCAAGGTCGCCGAAGCGACCGCCGACTATGCGACGCTCGGCCCATCGCAACTGTCGGCGCTGCTGCGCCGGCTCGAACAGCAGATGTACAAGCACGCGCAGAACCTGGAATTCGAGGACGCTGCGCGCCTGCGCGACGAGATCCACCGCGTCAAGTCGCAGCAGCTGGTGTCATGAACGACCTGGCGGCCAAATGGATGCCGGTCCTCGCCAGGCGCAAATGGTGGATCCTGCTGGCGCTGACCGTTGGCGCGCTGGTCGTGGTCGGCGTGCACTTCGGCGAGCACGCGATGTTCGGCTGGTTGCGGGCGGCGCTGGGAGCCTTGCGCGAGGCGGTCGACGACGCACCGTTCGAGGTGGTGCTGGTCTATTTCCTCATCTATGTGGCGACGTCGGCGGTGTCGCTGCCGTTCGGGGGAATCCTGACCCTGACCGCCGGAGCCTTGTTCGGGTTCTGGTGGGGCATGCTGCTGGCGTGCGTGTCGGCTTCGGTGGGCGGGCTCGCGGGCTTCCTGGTGGCGCGCTACCTGTTGCATTCGGCGGTCGAACGACGGTTCGGCGCACAACTGGCGCCGATCCACAATGGCTTGCGCGAGGAGGGTGCGTTCTACCTGTTCGCGCTGCGCATGGTGCCGGTGTTCCCGTACTGGCTGGTGAACCTGCTGATGAGCCTGACGTCGATGCCCGCCTTCACCTTCTGGTGGGTCAGCGCGCTCGGAATGCTGCCGCTGGAAGCCGCGTACGTGTTCGCTGGCACCCAGGTGGCCACGGTCACCGAGTCCCACGGCAGCGTGCTTTCGATCGACCTGCTCGCGGCCCTGCTGGGGCTCGCATTGCTGCCGTTGCTGCTGCGTCGCGTGGTGCGCTGGGTCGAACACAGGTACTTCAAGCGCCAAGCGTGATCCGCGGGCGCTTGGCCGTCGGGCGGGCGGCGTGATACGCTTCGCGGCCTTGCAAACCACCGCAAGCGGGAGCGAAGGTTGCGCTACGGCCACTACGGCCAAAGTCGCCCTCATCCCGATCCCTCTCCCGCAAGCGGGCGAGGGGGGTGATCGTCGCGTCGCACGCGGCGGCGTTGTTTGAAACAGACGGGCGGTTAGCTCAGCGGTAGAGCACTACCTTGACATGGTAGGGGTCACAGGTTCGAACCCTGTACCGCCCACCAGCTGGATCGACGGTTCCGTCGGCTCATGCTGGATTTTCGACGAGATAAAATACGGACAACGCCGCTGTAGATGGTCTTGTTCTTTCGATTCCGAGATCGACATCGTCCGCATCGGCAGTCTGATTGGGTCGAGCTTGAAGGCACGATTCAGCGCCCAGTTCTCATCGTGCGCGTGCTCGCGCGCCTTGCGGCGCACTCTGCGAACGCAGACCAGCGACTGTTGTCCTAGTCGGTTCGCCTAGTTTCGATGGCCAGTATGCGGAGACCGGCGAGGGAACGATCGCTGTCTGGCACGGCCTGTCGCCACATCAATTCATGCAAGGTGAGTGCCATGCTTCGAACGATGACCTACGTCCTGGTCGCCCTGGTTGCAATGTTCAATGCTTCCGGGTGTGGTAGGCAGGAAGGACAACCCTCACAGGTCGTTTCTCGACCGCAAGTCGCCAAGCCTGCCAACCCAAGCGACACCGATGCATGGCGGACATACATGGGGCAGGTCGCCGACCCCCAGGGGAAGGGCAGCGGCAGTCGTCCGTACAAGTTTCTGGTGCCATCGGGCGGCGACCCTGGGGCTATTGCGCAACGAGGGCAGGTTCAGGATGCCCTAGCCGTCATGGCCGCCAGCAACGCATTTCCCGGCGACGTGATTGCCGTGGGAGGTCCTGATCCAGCGAAGACGGCGGATGTGCTCGTCGCCGCGTTTGGCAAGGTTAAACCGGCCTCGCTCAAGGCGGTCACCGTTCTCTACATGGGCGATGACGCCAACGCGGCGCGTGTGCAAAAAGTGATCGCCGCCAGTGGTGCGGGGTTTCGGTACGCGAACACGAAGTAGGCGCGTTGCATACGTGCGAGAAGATTCCGCCGCAGGCGTCATCGACGCCTGTCATCGCGAATTGCTGGGGTAGGCAATCTTCGCCGCAAAAGCTGCGCAACTGCAGCCAAATCGTGCCACATTCCCGAGCGACATGAAGGCAGGCGCCATCGCGCTGTTCGGTGGCGCGCCCGCGCGCCGGGATCAGCGTACCTGCGCAGCCGTCAGGCTACGCAGAAATGCCAGCAGATCCTGGCGTTCCTGGACGGTGATCGAGATTGGCTTGTCCGTCGACAGGCCACGGTAATAGATCTCCGTGTCCACGGCCTCTTCAAGCGTCTTGACGCTGCCATCGTGCATGTACGGCGCAGTCGCGGCGACGTTGCGCAGCGACGGCGTGCGGAAAGCGCCGACGTCGGCCGCTTGGTGCGAAACCATGAACCGTCCAAGTGCCGACATCCCCGCGTTGCGAGCGACTTCATTTCCAAGCGCGGAGCCCTGCAGGTCGCGTCGCATCGCGTCCGAGGTGAGTTGGCCAAGATGTGACTCGACCTCACGCAGGCCCACGCCCGAATGATGGAACTGTCCATCCGTAAAGCGTAAGCCGTCACTGTGATGGCAGCCGGAGCAGCCAGCTTTTCCTTCGAAGAGTTGCATTCCCTCGAGCGCGCTTTGCGTCATCGTGCCCTTTTGCCCTGCAAGGTAACGGTCGTATGCGCTGGGTTGGCGGGGCAGCGAATGGATAAAAGCCGCCAACGCTTCGCCAACCTCGGACGGGGTTATAGCCCTGGTCTTGGGAAACAATCGCCTGAAAGCCGATGCATATTCCGGGCGTTCTTCGAGCTGATGCGTCAGCGAAGTGAGGTCGGGCTGAGCCATCTCGACCGGATTGGTCAGGGGGTCGAGCACCGCCACCTGGAGCCGGTCGCGCCGGCCATCCCAGAACAGAGGCAGGCTATCGGATGAATTCAGCAGGCTAGGCGTATTGCGGGTGCCCGCATGCTTGCTGACTCCGATGGACACCGCTCGATCATCGCTGAAGGCGTGCGTCGATTGATGACAACTACCGCAACTGACGGTCCCGTCCCTGCTCAGGCGCGGATCGAAAAACAGCCTGCGACCCAGCGCAGACAACGTCTCGGTCGGCGCTGTCTCACTGGATGAACCGGGATGCGCCCACGCGAAGGCGGGCGGCATGCAAGCGATTATGCCCGCGCCGGCCAAGGCGGAGCCCAGAAAAAAGTTTCGACGAGGTGACATGCCCTGGAGAAGTCTCGTACAATTGCGGATTCGCATTCGGATGATGCCAGCAACTGGCTCCTGAGCGAAGGGGAAATCGGCTACCTGCGGCCGAGTTGGGGATGGGAAAGGGGATCTGGTCATGGGAGTACGCACTTGGCGGACTCGGTGCGTAGCGAACTGCGGCCGCATCAAACGTGGTATTGCCGCGCCGTTGCGACTCGCGCATGGTCGATCTGGCGTACCACGAGCTGGGCGTTGGGCCTTGCTGCTCGTGTTGCTTGTCGTAGGTCTGGCACAAGCCTCGACCTACGTCTATGACACGAATGGTCGGCTGACGGCAATCACCAATTCCACCGGTGCGAGCAGCCACTACGTTTACGATGCGATGGGCAACCTGTTGCGCATCGACAGCGTTTCGGCAAGCTCCGTGGCGATTTTCGCTTTTTCGCCCATCCATGGCGCCTCTGGCGTCGCCATAACGATTTCCGGCCAAGGCTTCAGCGCGACGCCGACCAGCAATGCCGTGACGTTTAATGGGACCGCGGCCACTGTCACAGCGGCGAGCGCAACCATGATCACGGCCAACGTCCCGGCTGGTGCTAGTTCGGGTCCGATCTCGGTCACCACCGGAGGCCACACCGCGACGAGCGATGATGCATTCATCGTCGACAACACGGGGTTGGCACCGACCATCAACGTCAGCGGTGGCGTGTCTCCATTGGCCGGCAGCGCCGGCACGTTGGTGACGGTCAACGGAACGCACCTTTATCCCATCCCGAACCAGACCGTGGCCGCGATCAATGGTGGCACCGGGATATTGGCGTCGTCTCCAGCGGCGACCGATACTCAGGTGAAATTCCCTGTG
>JBBQHA010000067.1:0-17007 GCA_038323475.1 Lysobacterales bacterium | reverse complement strand
GCATCTTGCGGAAGCTCTCGGCGGCCGCTTCCTGGCGATCGCGGAACTTCAGTTTGTCGAGCTTGGTGACGCCTTCGACGAGGTCGGCCACGGTTCCGCCGAAAGCATCGGCGAGTACGCGGTGTTCGAGCGGGGTGTCTTCCAGCGCATCGTGCAGGATCGCCGCGCACAGCGTTTCGGCATCCATGCGCAGGTCGGCAAGGATCGAGGCGACCGCGACCGGATGGGTGATGTAGGGTTCGCCGCTCGCGCGGGTCTGGCCGGCGTGGGCGGATGCGCCGAGCGCATAGGCGCGGCGCACGGTCGCGATCTGCTCGGGCGGAAGGTAGTCGCGCAGCTTGGATTCGAGCGCAAGCACGTCGTCCGGCACCGATTCCGGACCAGCAGGGGCGGACGTACTGAGCTGCGTGTTCATGCGGCCAGCCTACGCGGCGGGGCGCGGAGCGGCAACGCTTCAAGCCGGGGAACAGGAAACGGGGAACAGGGAACGGAAAAATCAGACGCCCGCGAGAACGGCGGGCGTCAGGAAAGCGTTCTCGCGGCGAATGCCGCGATGCCAACGAGCTTGGGAGACGGTGCGGGAGGTGGGGCGGATCAGTGCACCTCCGTTCCCTGCTCCCCGTTTCCCCGCTTTCGTCAGTCGTCGCCGCCCTTGGACAGGTCGTCGTCGACGACCTCGGCTGCGGCCCACTCCAGCGCTTCGCGCTCGGCGCGCTCGCGTTCGGTCTTGTCGACGTGGTCGATCGTGGCCTGGTCGATCTTGCGCGCCGCGATCTCGCGCAGCGCAAGCACGGTCGGCTTGTCGGATGCTTCGGCGCTGTCGAGCACCGACGGCACGCCCTTGGCCAGCTGGCGCGCGCGCTTGGACGCCATCACCACCAGTTCGAAGCGGTTACCCACCACTTCCAGACAGTCTTCAACGGTTACGCGGGCCATGCTTGCTCCGGGGATGCGCCGACGGACGGTCGGACGGCAGAATGGGACTGCGAAGT
Source organism: Lysobacterales bacterium (assembly GCA_038323475.1). GTDB lineage: Bacteria > Pseudomonadota > Gammaproteobacteria > Xanthomonadales > Xanthomonadaceae > SZAS-103. The sequence continues at coordinate 16,015 of JBBQHA010000067.1, read as the reverse complement.
GTAGCCGCTGCGGGCTTCCCGCGCAAATCGCGCAGCGTTCACGACTCCCCGGTCAGCAGTGCCCCGATCAGCCGGCCATGGCGCGCGACCTGGGCGTCGCGGCGCAGCCGGCTCGCGGTGAAGATCGCGCACATCTCGTCGACGGCCCGCTCGAAGACCTCATTGACGATCACGAAGTCGAACTCGCCGTAGTGCGAGATTTCCTCGCGCGATGCGGCCAGCCGGCGATTGATGGTGTCCTCGCTGTCCTGCCCGCGCGCGCGCAGCCGGCGTTCGAGTTCGGCCAGCGACGGCGGGAGAATGAACACGCCGACCGCGTCGTGCATCTGCTGGCGCACCTGGCGCGCGCCCTGCCAGTCGATCTCCAGCAAGACATCCCTGCCCTGCGCGAGTTGCGGTTCGACCGATTGCCGCGCCGTGCCCTTCCAGTCGCCGTGCACGAGCGCGTGTTCGTAGAAATCGCCGGCGGCGACCATCCGCTGGAACTCGTCGACGCCGACGAAGTGGTAATGCTGCGCATGGCGTTCGCCCGGGCGCGGCGCGCGCGACGTGAACGAGATCGACAGGGCGATGCCGGGATCGCGCGCAAGCACCGCGTTGACGATGCTCGACTTGCCGGCGCCCGATGGCGCCGCGACGATGAACAGGGTTCCGCGCATGGCTATGCCCGACGTTGGATAAGGCGGATGGTCATTCGAGGTTCTGGACCTGCTCGCGGAGCTGCTCGATCAGCACCTTGAGATCCACCGACGCCTGGCTGGTGCGAGCGTCCACCGACTTCGAGCCGAGCGTGTTCGCCTCGCGGTTGAATTCCTGCATCAGGAAATCCAGCCGGCGGCCGACCGCTTCGGGCAGGTCGAGCACGCGCCGGGCTTCGGTCAGGTGGCTGTCGAGTCGGTCGAGTTCTTCCTCGACATCGAGCTTCTGCAGCCACAGCACCATTTCCTGTTCAAGCCGGCCCGGCTCCAGCGGCTGGCGCAGGTCGGCGACGCGCGCCTCGAATTTCTGCCGCAGCCCGGCGCGGATCTCCGGCATCCATTCGCGGATCTGGCGGACGATGCCGGTGATCGTGTCGAGCCGCTCGCGCATTCCCGCCGCGAGCTTGCCGCCTTCGCGCTCGCGGGCGGCGACGAATTCAGCGAGCGTCTCGTCCAGCAACAGCAATGCTTCGGCCTGCAATCCGGCCTGGTCAAGGACAGCTTCATCCAGAATGCCCGGGAATTTCAGCAGTTCAACGAAATCCGTATGCATGCGCGGGAAGCGCGTATCCAGGTCGAGCGCGAGTTCGGACAGCCGCGCGAGCATCGACGCGTTCGGATGCAGCGCGGAGTGCGCGCCTTCGGGCGCGCGGCAGCGCAACGTCACGTCGATCTTGCCGCGGCTGAGTTTCGCCGCGATGCGTTCGCGCAGCATCGCTTCCTGCGGGCGCAGTTCCTCGGGCAGGCGCAATCCGAGCTCGAAGAAACGATGGTTCACCGCGCGAAGGTCGCAGGCGAGCGTGCCCCAGGGCGTTGCGCGTTCGCCGGAAGCGAAAGCGGTCATGCTGCGGATCATCGATGGCTCCGGCGCGGACGAATGCAGACGCGATGGTAAACTCCCGGCCCGCCTGTGAGGAAACTTCCTCAGGAATTCCCGATGACCCAGAACGTCCGCCCGAGCGGTCGCGCCGCCGATGCACTGCGCGAGGTGACGATCCAGCGTCATTTCACCCGCCACGCCGAGGGTTCGGTGCTGGTCAGCTTCGGCGACACCCGCGTGCTGTGCAACGCCAGCGTCGAGAACCGCGTGCCAGGCTTCCTGCGCGGCAAGGGCGAAGGCTGGGTGACCGCCGAGTACGGAATGCTGCCGCGCTCGACGCATTCGCGGATGGGTCGCGAGGCCGCGCAGGGCAAGCAGGGCGGGCGCACGCTCGAGATCCAGCGCCTGATCGGCCGCGCACTGCGCGCCTGCACCGATCGCCGTGCGCTCGGCGAACGCACGATCACGATCGACTGCGACGTATTGCAGGCCGACGGCGGCACCCGCACCGCCGCGATCACCGGCGCCTACGTCGCCCTCGTCGATGCCATGCGCCTGCTCAAGCAGCGCGGCGACATCAACAAGGATCCGCTGCACGGCGCGGTCGCGGCGGTCTCGGTCGGCATCTGGCAGGGCATGCCGGTGCTCGACCTCGATTACGCCGAAGATTCCGCCTGCGACACCGACATGAACATCGTGATGAACGACGGCGGCGGCTTCATCGAACTGCAGGGCACCGCCGAAGGCCACGCCTTCCGCCGCGACGAACTCGACGGCATGCTCGCGCTCGGCGAAAAGGGCGTGCGCGAACTGCTGGCGTTGCAACAAGCCGCCCTGGCGCAATAAAGGAGAGACCCATGCCACGCCTCGTCCTCGCCAGCTCCAACCGCGGCAAACTCGATGAACTGCGCGAACTGCTCGCCCCATCGGGTTACACCCTGGTCGCGCAATCCGATCTCGGCGTCGACGACGTCGAGGAAACCTGCGGTACTTTCGTCGAGAACGCGCTGCTGAAAGCGCGCCACGCCGCACGCATCACCGGGTTGCCCGCGCTGGCCGACGATTCCGGATTGCTGGTGGCGGCGCTCGACGGTGCGCCTGGCCTGCGTTCCGCGCGGTTCGCCGGCGGGCATGGCGACGCGGCAGCGAACAACGCCCTGCTCCTCGAGCGCCTGCTGGAGGTTCCACCGGATCGGCGCAGTGCGCATTTCTATTGCGTCCTCGTCTTGCTGCGGAGCGTGGACGATCCGCAACCGGTGATCGCCGAAGGCCTCTGGCGCGGCAGCATCCTCGAGGCCCCGCGCGGCGAGCAGGGCTTCGGCTACGACCCGCTGTTCCTGCCGGCCCGGCAAACCCTGAGCGCCGCCGAACTCAATGCGGACATGAAGAACCGCATCAGCCACCGTGGACAGGCGCTGGCCGCGTTGCGGGGAAAACTGGCGCAGTCGTGAGCGCTAATCGCGCGAACGAGGAGCTTGGCCCTCCCGGTCCTCGGGCGCAGCCCTCGGCCGTGATTCGCGCCATCCATGGCGCTCACCCTTCGGGCCAGCCGGGCTGTTCGCCTGCACAATCCTGTGCAGGCAGTCAGCAGCGCACGGAGCAGTGCTCTGCCAGCGCGCTGCTTCACCCACCGCTGTCCCTCTACGTGCACCTGCCATGGTGCGTGCGCAAATGCCCGTACTGCGATTTCAATTCGCACGAAGGGCGCGGCGCGCTGCCGTTCGATGGTTACGTCGATGCGCTGATCGCCGACCTCGACCAGGACCTGCCGCTCGTTTGGGGACGCACGATCACCAGCGTGTTCTTCGGCGGCGGAACTCCTTCGCTGTTTCCGCCCGCGGCGATCGATCGTTTCCTGCAGGCCGCGTCCTCGCGGCTGCGTTTCGCGCCGAGTCTCGAGATCACGCTCGAAACCAATCCCGGCACCGCCGAGCACGGCCGCTTCGAGCACTACCTCGCCGCGGGCGTGAACCGCCTGTCGTTCGGCGTGCAGAGTTTCGACGACGGCTGCCTGCAACGGCTCGGCCGCATCCACGACAGCGCGCAGGCGGAACAGGCGATCCGGCTCGCGCAGGACGCCGGCTATTCCAATTTCAACATCGACCTGATGTACGCGTTGCCCGGGCAATCGCTCGCGATGGCCGAACACGACATCGAGCGCGCGTTCGCGTTGCAGCCGACCCACCTGTCGCACTACCAGCTCACGCTGGAGCCGAACACGATGTTCGCCGCGAAACCGCCCGCAGGAATTCCCGACGAGGATGGTGCGTGGGACATCCAGGAGCATTGCCAGCGTTTGATCGCCGACGCAGGTTTCGGCCACTACGAAGTGTCGGCGTATGCGAAGCCCGATGCGCAGTGCGCGCACAACCGCAACTACTGGCTGTTCGGCGACTACCTCGGCATCGGCGCCGGCGCGCACGGCAAGCTCACCCTGCCGGCGCAGGACGGCATCCTGCGGCGCTGGAAGCTCAAGCACCCGGCGGCGTACATGGCGAGCGCGGCGAGCGGTGCGCGCATCGGCGGCGACGAATGGCTGGATGCATCGCGGCGTCCGTTCGACTTCATGCTCAATGCGCTGCGGTTGACCGACGGCTTCGCACTGTCGCTGTTCGAGGCTCGCACGGGCCTGCCGCGCGCGGCGATCGCGGATGAACTGGGCAAGGCGCAGGAGGCCGGCTGGATCGCGATCGATGGCGACCACCTGCGTCCGACCGAACTCGGCCAGCGTTTCGGCAACGACGTGATCGGCTTGTTCCTGCATTGATCGCGTTGACCTGAACCGCCCGCGCCAGGGTCCATACTTGCCGCATGCTCGATTCCATCCTCATCACGTGCCCTTACTGCGGCGAACGCTTCGAAGCGCTGGTCGATGGGTCGGGCGGCGATGCGGAGTACGTCGAGGATTGCGCGGTCTGTTGTCGCCCGATCACGCTTCGGTTGTCGACTGATGATGGCGAAGGATTCGCACTCGACGCCTCCCGCGACGACTGATTTCACGCAAGCGGCGCGCATCGCGTAAACTCCGCCCGCCACGAGTGTTCGGGAAGCCGGTGCGACAGTTCCAGCGATCGTCCTCGATCGCAACGATCTCAAACGGTCTTCCATGACCGCGTCAAACCCGGCACTGCCCCCGCAACGGTAAGTCCAGCCAAACCCTCCATCACGCCACTGCGCAAGCGGGAAGGCGGAGGGCTCGAAATCGCGACGATTTCACTGGGCGAGTCCGGAGACCGGCTCAAGGCAAGACCGGCGCGTTGCGGTGGGCGACGCTCGAGGTTCACGGCTTGCCGTGCGCTTCGTGTCCTCGTGCCCTCCGTTCGCGCTACCCACGGGTATGCGTATCCGGAGTAATTTCATGATCGTTCTGCAGCAACACCTCGTTTCCCCACGTCGCCGCGTCCTGGCGGCAGTCATCGCCACGCTCGCTCCACTGGCCGCCGCACATGCACAGGCGGTCGTCGACCAGCCGCACGTCATCGTCACCGGCGTGCGCCATGCACAGACCATCGACGATTCGCTCGCCTCGGTCACCCTGATCGAGCGCGGCGACATCGAAAAAAGTCCGGCGATCGACCTGCTCGGCCTGCTCGGCCAGCAGGCCGGCGTGGACATCTCGCGCACCGGCGGCGCGGGCCAGTCCAGCACCGTATTCCTGCGCGGCACCAACTCGAACCACACGCTGGTGCTGATCGACGGCGTGCGTGTCGCATCCGCCACCCAGGGCGTGTTCGATTTTGCACATCTGCCGCTGGACCAGATCGAGCGCATCGAGATCGTGCGCGGCCCTCGCGCGGCATTCTGGGGTTCGGATGCGATCGGCGGCGTGATCCAGATCTTCACCCGCAAGCCCGAGCGGCTCGCGGCGCGCGCGCACGTCGGCAGCTATGGCGAACGCGGCGCAGGCGTCTCGCTGGGCACCGGCGACGGCACCCTCGGCGTCACCCTGGGGCATGACCGCCTGCGCGGATTCTCGGCGACGCACGCGGGCACCTACGGCTACAACGCCGACGACGACGGCTATCGCAACACCAACCTCAGCGTGCGCGGCGGGACATCCCTCGGCAGCCAGAAGCTCAGCTACAACGCGTTGTACACCGACGCATTCGTGGACTTCGATCAGGGCATGACCCACGCGCGCAACGGCTCCGCTGGCCTCACCCTGGCCGGCGAGCTCGGCGGCGGCTGGTCGCACACGCTCGGCATCGGTCATGCGCGCGAGAACCTAGAAACCCCCGCGTTCGACCAGCGCCTGGCAAGCCGGCACGTGTCGCTGGACTGGGTGCTCGATCGCGGTCTCGGCGCGAACGGCGTCCTGACCACGGGGGTGAACTGGCAGCACGAGCACGCCAGTTCGATCAGCGCATTCGGCGGCACCCAGTTCGACAAGGACCGCACCAACGGCGCCGGATTCGTCGGTTACAACGGACGTTTCGGGGCGCAGATGCTCGAACTGGCCGCGCGCTACGACCACAACAGCCAGTTCGGCAGCGCAACGACGGGCAACGCGGCCTGGGGCTGGCAGATCGATCCGGGCACACGGCTGCGGCTGTCGTGGGGACAGGGTTTCCACGCGCCGAACTTCAATGAACTGTATTCGCCGGGGTTCGGCGGATTCTTCGCGGGCAATGCCAATCTGCGGCCCGAACATTCCGGCAGCGTCGAAGCGGGCCTGACCTGGGCGCCCGCGGGGGGCCACAAGTTCGAGGTCGCGGTATGGCGTACGCGGGTGCGCGACCTGGTGGCCTTCGATGGCCCGCTGTTCGAGGCGATCAACATCAACCGCGTCGCGATCGACGGCGGCGAAGTCAGCTACCGGTACAGCGCCGGACGCTGGAGCGCGGGTGCGGCGGCCACGCTCCAGCATGCACGCGACGAAGGCACCGGCCTGGACCTGCTGCGGCGCCCCCGCCGCAAGCTCGCCGCGGACCTGCGCTACGAATTCGGCAATGGGGTGGATGTCGCGATCGACGGACTGGCCGCTTCGGCCCGCCGCGATTTTGCGGGGAACCTCGACAGCTACCGGTTGCTGAATCTCGCCGCGGGATGGGATTTTCATCCCGGCTGGCGGGTGGAGGGGCGCCTGGGCAACATGTTCGACGAGACGTACGAACTCGCGCAGGGCTACAACACGCCCGGCCGCAACGTCCAGATCACCCTGCTCTGGCGACCGCAACCCTGACGGATTGTTGCGCCCCCCCCGACGCGGGTGTGGATTCGCTAGGCGGGGGGCGTACGCTGTCATAGAATCGGCCGCGTCCGTCCGGGGAAAAGCGTGATGTCCGTCACAGGTCCAGCTTCCTCATCGTCCGGTACGATTCACGCGACGCTTTCGAGGCGCGCATATCCGCGTCGCGTGCGCACGCTCCTGGAAGGCATCTTCGAGATCGTCACCGGGGAAATGGACCGTGGCCTGATCGCCACGCTGGACGGGCTTGAACAACAGTTGTTCAAGCTCGCCGAACAGGCCCGCAGCAACGACGTGCAGCTGCATTGCCTGGAGGCGCTGGGCACGGTCAAGCGCGGGCGCTTCGACCTGATGCCGCGCTACATCGCCTCGCTGGAGTCGAGCCTTGCCACCGTGCGCGATGCGGCCCATGCCAGCGCGCAGTCCCCCGACGGGCTCACGTTCAACGAGCTCAGCCTGGTGGCCGAGGCCGACATGGACGAGCGGACCCTGATGCACGAGATCGCTTCACGCGCGGAAATGAAGGCGAGCCTGCCGCTGTTCCTGCTGAGCCAGCGGTTCGGCGTGCTGGCCGGCAAACCCGCACTGGATTCGGAATCGCTGCCGATCGGTCCGACCACGTTGTGCCGCCATTTGCGCCGCGCGAGCCATTGCTTCGAACTGAGCCCCGAACACCGGCAATTGCTGTTCCGCCAGTTCGATCGCCACCTGATGACCGACTATGTGCGCCTGATCGAAGTGGTGAATGCGTACCTGGTGAACCAGGGCGTCCTGCCCCACCTGGCCTACTTGCCGGCGCGACTGAAGAACATCCCGCGCCGCGAGGACGACAAGTCCCAGCAGCCGACCACCGCACCAGCGCCGCCACCGGCGCCGCCACCGGGCCCGGGCTATGCGCCGATCTATGCGCCGACCCATGCGCCGCACCACGTTCCGCAAATGCGAGCGATCAGGCCTGCGAATGTCGCGAGCGCCGCGGAGCAGGCTTCGCACCTCGCGGCATTCACCGGCTGGCCTGGCGAGGGGATCGGCGCATACACGCATCCGGCCAGCGCCAACGAAGACATCTATACCAACCTGCGCGAACTGCTCAGGGGTGCGCGGCCCGCCGCGACCGGCGGCGCGCAGGCTTACGGAAAAGGGCAATCGGCAATCGGCGTGGCCTCGGCGACGGACGTGCAATCGGTCCTCGGGCTGCTGCAGCGGCGACCGCAGGCGACCGTCATGGTCAACGGGCAACCGCGGCCGCAATCGATCAGCCACGTCAAGCAGGACCTGCTCGCGCAGCTGCGCCAGATCACCGGCAACGAAGTGCCGCCGTCGCTGGCCAGCGAAGACACCGACACCATCGACCTGGTCGGCATGCTGTTCGACGAGATCATGAAGGATGTCCGCCCGAACAGCCCCGCAGCGAGCCTGCTGAGCAAACTGCAGGTGCCGCTGTTGCGCGTCGCGCTGACCGACAAGGCCTTCTTCAGCCACCAGGAACATCCGGCGCGGCAGATGCTCGATGCGGTGGCGGAGACCGGCGCCTATTGGGCCGGCGAGGATGCCGCCGACCGCGAACTCATCGGCAGCGTGGAAAAGCTCGTCGAGCGCGTCAGCCAGGAATTCGACGGCGACATCGGCCTGTTCAACTCGCTGCTCGCCGACCTCGCGAACCAGACGCAGGCCGTCATGCGCCGCGCCGAACTGGCCGAACGCCGGCATGTCGAGGCGGCGCGCGGCAAGGAAAAGCTCGCGATCGCGCAGGCGCACGCAAGCCGGATCATGAACGAGATCACCAACGCGCATCCGGTCCCGAAATTCACCCGCGCCCTGCTCAACCAGGCCTGGACGGACGTCCTCGCGCTGACCGCGTTGCGCCACGGCGAAGATTCCGACGAATGGCGCCGGCAGGTGGAAGTCGCCACCGAGATCGCCGCGTCCGCGGCCGCCGTCGCCAGCGGCGCCCACGCAGCGACCGCCAATCCGCAACAGACCGCCGAACTGGGCCAGCACGTCGAGCAGTCGCTGATGCAGGTCGGCTACCACGCCGACGAGGCCGCGGCGATCGGGCAACGCCTGAGCGTGGGCGCCGAAGACAGCGACGATCCGGCCAGCCGCACCGAACTCGCGATCAAGCTCAAGGCACGCGCGCGGCTTGGCGAGCACTCTGCGGTCAAGGTCAGCGGAATCCAGTTGCCGCCGCTGAGCGCGCGCGAGGAAGAATGCCTCGACAGCATCCGCGCGCTGCCGTTCGGAACGTGGCTGGAATTCGTCACCAACCAGCAGGGCGATTGCGTGCGCCGGCGCCTGTCGTGGTACAGCCCGGTCAGCGGGCATTGCCTGTTCATCAACCACCGCGGCCAGCGCGTCGGCGACTACACGCTCGATACGCTCGCGCGCGCGATGGCCCGCGACCAGGTCCGCGTCATCGAACAGAAGAAGGAATCGCTGCTCGACCGCGCCCTGCATAGCGTGATGCACCTGTTGCGGCGCGATGCCGCCCACCCGCAGGAAACGGGTGCGCCGGTATGAACGAACACCGCCGCAAGCCGCGCCGCAATCCCGATCGCGTCGTCGACATCCAGGACGTGATGACCGAATCCCTGGTCGGCCGCATCGGCAACCTGTCCGAGACCGGCATGCTGATCCAGGCCGACCAGCCGCTCGTCGACGACGGCCTGTACCAGTTCCGTTTCGCCCTGCACGAACGGGACGGCAGCCGCCATGCGTTCGAGGTCGGCGCCCACCACCTGTGGTCCGAACCCGCCGCCACGCCCGAACAGTCATGGATCGGTTTCCGCTTCATCGACATTTCGCCGGACGACGCACTGCGTTTGCGCGAATGGGTCGAGGTCGACAACGACGGACACATGCGGAACGACTGATGGGAATGGGGAACGGGGCATGGCTGGAAGCAACGGCTTCCGCTCGTCCGATTCCCCATTCCGCATTCCCGTTCCCGATCTTCAGCCACTGCAGCGCCGATACGGCACAATCGCGGCTCGGCCCCGCCACGGAACAAGCCATGCACACCACTGCCTACCAGGACCATATCGCGACGCTGCGCACCCGCATGGATCGCGCGCTCGAACGTTCCGGGCATGATCATGTACTCATCGCCGCGGGCGCGCAGAAGATGCGTTTTCTCGACGATATGCCGTATCCGTTCAAGGTCAACCCGCAGTTCAAGGCCTGGGCGCCGCTGACGCACCATCCCGATTGCTGGATCGCCTACACGCCGGGCAGCGTGCCGGTCCTCGTGTACGCGCAGCCCGACGACTATTGGCACCTGCCGCCCGCCGCGCCGTCGGGCTATTGGACGCATGCGTTCGATGTGCGCGTCGTGCACGCCGCCGCCGAAGCGGCGCGGCATTTTCCGACCTCCGGGCGCATCGCGATCCTCGGCGAAGCCGACGCCGCATTGCCGGGCTTCGAGCCGAACAATCCGCAGCCCTTGCTCGACTACCTGCATTTCCACCGCGCATACAAGACGCACTACGAACTCGCGATGATGCGCGTCGCGCAGCGCACGGCGGTGCATGGACATCTAGCGGCCCGCAGGGCATTCCACGACGGCGGTTCCGAACTCGACATCCATCGCGCCTACCTCGCCGCGACCGGCCACAACGACCTCGACCTCCCCTACGGCAACATCGTCGGCCTCAACGAACACGGCGCGACCCTGCACTACCAGTACCAGCAGGCGAAGCCGCCGGCCGAATCGCGGTCGCTGCTGATCGACGCAGGAGCGGACCACGCCGGCTACGCGTCCGACATCACCCGCACCTGGGGCAAGGGCGATGCCGCGTTCGGCGCGCTCGTCGATGGCGTGGATCGCGAACAGCAGGCGCTCGCCGCAAAGGTGAAACCGGGCCAGGATTACCGCGAACTGCACCTCGAAGCGCACCTGCGCCTGGGCGGCGTGCTGCACGACCTCGGCATCGTGAAGATGGACCCGGGCACGATGCTCGAAACAGGGGTGACCTCGACCTTCTTCCCGCACGGCCTCGGCCATCCGATCGGCCTGCAGGTGCACGATGTCGCCGGCTTCATGGCATCCGATTCCGGCGGCACGATCCCGAAACCCGACGGCCATCCGTTCCTGCGCATGACCCGCACGCTCGAACCCGGCATGGTCGTGACGATCGAGCCCGGCGTCTACTTCATCGACATGCTGCTGGCGAAACTCAAGGAAGGTCCGCACGCGGGCGCGGTGGACTGGAACGCGATCGACCACCTGCGCAAATTCGGCGGCGTGCGCATCGAGGATGAAGTGCATTGCACCGATGGCGCGGCGGAGAACCTGACGCGGGATGCGTTTGCCGCGGCGGCGTGATCCGCGCGGCCAACCCTGCACCGCTGGCGAAGCGTATCGGCCCGTGGAGTCGAGCTTTTGCTGCTGAACTCCATCGCCGCGCCACGGATCGGGGCGCGGTCGTAGCGGCAATGCCGTATCCGATCGACGGCACGCCATGAGCGCGCCCCCCGAATCCTCCGCCCCGCTCCGGTCGGGCACGCTGCCCATGCAAGGCCGCGCCGACTGCATCGTGATCCTCGCCAGTTATCTGCTCCTGTCGGCCGTGCCTTTCGTTCCGTATCTGTTCGGAAAGGCAGCGCAGGATCCGGGATGGATGGCAGGCATCGAAGTTGCGGCCTGGTGCGCTGCCTGGGCCGTGTGCAAACGCCCCAGGCGCGTCCATTGGCTGCTGCTGCCAGCGTTCGTGTTGCTGCCTGCGGATGTCTATCTGTACCTGTTCTATGGACGGGGAGTCTCTGCGCGCCATCTCGGGATGGTGCTGGACACGAGCCCGCGGGAAATGGCCGAATTCCTCGGTGGAAGCCTGTGGTCCATCGCGGCCGTAACCCTGGTCTTCATTGCATGGTGGTGGCTGGTGCGGCGCTCCACCCTGCGGACCGACCGGCTCGACTGGACTGGCGCCTCGCGCGGATTCGCTCTCGCGGCGGTTTCCATCCTCGCCGTGGCCTGGGCCAGCGGTCACGGCCCGCCCGCCTGGATGCAGGTGGCGGCGGCAAGGGTGGATCTCGCGGACACGCGGCCGTTCGGCCTTTTCGTTACCGCTGCCGAGTATTGGAGCGAGCGCCGGCAGCTGGCCGCGATGGGCATCGGGAATCGCGCTTTCGTGTTCGGTGCGCATCAGGCGCACCCGGACACGACGACGCTGACCATCGTCTTCGTGATCGGTGAATCCTCGCGCTACGACCGCTGGAGCCTCAACGGTTATGCGCGCGACACCAATCCCCTGCTGGCGAAGGAAGCCAACCTGATCAGCGCGCCGGACGTGGTCGCGTCCGCGTCGGCCACGCTGCTGTCGCTGCCGGTGATGCTGTCGCGGAAACAGGCGATGCAGACCTACCGCACCGGATTCCCGGAGAAATCCTTCATCTCCGCCTTCAGGGAATCCGGATTCAGGACCTACTGGATTTCCAACCAGATCCCGTTCGGCGAATTCGATACGCCGGTATCGGTCTTCGCCAGGGAAGCCGATGTGATCCAGTTCATGAACCCCGGCGGGTACAGCGACATCTCCAGCCTGGATGGAATCCTGCTGCAGCCGCTCCGGAATGCGCTCGAGGATCCCGCGCCCAAGAAACTCATCGTCCTGCACAGCCTCGGCAACCACTGGAACTACAGCCTCAGGTATCCCGAGGCATTCGACCGCTGGCGGCCCTCCCTTGCCGGCGTGCCGGACCCGGACCATACCGACGCGGGATTGAAGGGCAGGATCGACAACAGCTACGACAACTCCGTGCTGTACACGGACTGGTTCCTGGCGCGTGTCATCGCTGCCCTGAAGTCCCCGCGGAACGCGAGCGCGATGATCTACATCTCGGACCATGGCGAGAACCTGCACGACGGCGCGTGCGATTTCGTCCTGCATGGCCACAACACCCTGTACGACTACCACGTGCCGATGCTCGCCTGGTATTCCGATGCCTACGCGGCGAAATTCCCGGGCAAGGTCACCCAGCTCCGGAGCCACGCGACCGCGCCGCTTTCCACCGAAAACATCTTCCACTCCATCCTCGACATGGCCGACATCAGGTACGCGGGCGAACGGCTCGCGTGGAGCATCCTGAGCAGCGACTTCAGGCCGCACAAGCGTTACGTGGACAGCTATGGCTGGGCCGACTACGACAATTCGACCTTCGATGGAGAGTGCCGCGAAGTGATCGACAAGGGTGTGCCGCTGCCGCGCACGGCGGGGAAAATGTAGTTGCTCCTGCGCGTGCGAGACACCGGGCCGGGGCCTGCGCGCTTGCCGGATCCTTCGATGCTGTAGAGTCCGGATGGCATCTGCTTCCTCATTTTCCCCGAAGGACACAGCCATGTCGAGAAATGCCTTGATCGTCGGGATCTCCCTGATCGCGATCGTTGCGATATCCCATGCGCAGGACCATGCGTCGACGTCGGCACAGGCCACGGGCCAGCCGGATCGCCTCAATCCCCAGCCCGAACCGCCGGGCGTCGCCGGCAAGCGCAATCGCGCGAAACCGACCTGGTCCGCCGGCAGCGACAGCACCTGCGATGGCAAGAACTGCGCAACCGCAAAGACGGCAGGGCCGGCGCGCAAGGCGACCTGGTCCGCAGGCAGCGACAGCGGCGATTCGCGGAAAGCCCACCAGCTCAACCCACAGCCGGAACCGCCGGGCAGCACGGACATGCAACGCCCCGTGCGGTCAGCGACCTGGTCCGCAGGCAGCGACAGCGGCGATTCCAGGAAAGCCCACCAGCTCAATCCGCAGCCGGAACCGCCGGGCGCGGCGGACATGCACCAGCCCGTGCGCGCGGCCACATGGTCCGCAACGAGCGACAGCGGCAGCGAAACCCAGTCCAGGCATCTCAATCCGCAACCGGAACCGCCTGGCGCCGCCGACCTGCATCGTCCGGTCGGATCGTCGACGTGGGCCGCCGGGAGCGATAGCGGCGAAGGCAGCGGAAGCACGGGCAGGGACGCGGTCGTCGACGCGTTGCAGCGGGCGCACTACACGAACGTCCACGACCTGAAACGCGCCGGTGCGGCATGGGAAGCGGAAGCGATCGATTCCTCGGGCGACGAGGTCGAGGTCACCGTCGATCCGGACGGCCGCATCCTCGACGCCAGGAAGACCGAGGCCGAAGGGCGAAGGTAAACCGCGCGGCAGCGGGAACGGCCGTCGTCGATCCGGAACGGCGCCGCCTTCGCCACGCGAATCGGCTGGCCGGAGGTGCGATCATTGTCCGCACGGAATCGGCGGCAACGCCGCCGAACAGCTCAAGCCAGATCGCGAATCGGCAATGCGCAAGCCCCGAAAGGTGGGCTGGTTCGCCAAACCGATGCGTTGCAGGATGCTATACAAGGGGCAGCACCCCTTCCGGGAGTCGTGATGCCATCGCGTGTACGCCTCGCGTTGATGCGCCTGTTGCTGCCGCTGTTGCTCGCGGCCGCCGCCGCGGCTGCTCCGGAAACGCCCGGACCGATGCCACTGCATCCGCTGCCGCTGAACGGCGCGTTGAGCCAGAACTCCGTGACCAGCATGGTCCAGGACCGTTCCGGACTCATGTGGATCGCGACGCTCAACAGCGTCGACGTTTACGACGGCTACGAATTCCGCGCCTTGTCCGCCGATCCGCGCGATCCGAATGCGCTGTCGGGAGTGCAGATCGCGCGTTTGTTCGAGGACAGGGACGGTTACATCTGGATCGCGGGCCTGCTGGGATGGCTCGATCGCCTCGACCCGCGCACCGGCAGGATCCGCCATTTCCCCCGCGATCTGTACGGACGCCCGGATCGACCGAGCCAGTTTGCGACCACCGGTTTCTACCAGGCGCCCGATGGCGCGCTGTGGATCGGGAATCTCGCCGGCCTGCATCGCTACGATCCGGCCAGCGACAAGCTGCAGACCCATGCTGATGCCATCGCGGGACGCCCGGCGCTCTCGGGCATCCGCGCAATCGCCCCGGCGCCCGGAGGCAAACTCTGGTTGGCCAGCGGATCCGGGCTGTTCCGGTTCGATCCGGCTAGCCGCGCGCTGGAATCGTTCCGCAACGATCCGAAGGACCCGCGTTCCTTGCCCGGCGACGTGCTCACGACGGTGCACCTGGATCCCGATGGAACGCTCTGGGTCGGGACGACGACCGGACTCGCGCGCTGGAACGGCGAAGGCCACGGATTCACCCGCTTCGTCCACGACCCCGCCGATCCGCGATCGCTCGGCGGCGATTGGGTCACCGAGATCCTCCGGGACCGCGAGGGACGCCTGTGGGTCGCCAACCAGTCCGGCGGCGGCCTGAACCTGCTTGAGGCGACCGCAGCGCGGGCTGGCGGATTCGAGCATTTCATCAACGACAAGAACGATCCCGACTCGATCTCGCTCAACGACGTGTGGTCGTTGCTGCAGGATCGCTCGGGCCTGATCTGGATCGGCACGGCCGGCGGCGGACTCAACCAGGTCAATCCGAGCGTGCACCGGTTCCACGCGCTGCGCGCGATTCCGTTCAAGCAGAACAGCCTCAGCAGCCGTTTCGTCTGGGGCATCGCGGAAGGCCGCGACCACCGCATCTGGATGACGACGCTGGCCGGGCTCGAAAGCTACGAGCCCGCGACCGGCCGTTTCGCGCTGTTCACGCCGGTGCCGGGCGACACCGCATCCAACCAGCTGCAATCGGTACATATCGATCGCGCGGGCCGGTTCTGGGTTGGCTCGATCAACGGACACCTGTACCGGTTCGATCCTGCGTCAGGAACGTTCACCGCGGTGACCGATCCGAGCCGCACCGACGGCCGCGTTTCCGGCGATCGCGTATGGCATTTCGCGGAGGACAAGGACGGGCGCATCTGGATTTCCACGCTGACCGAACTCGTCGCGTTCGATCCGGCGACGACGACGATCGTGCAGAGGATCCCCGCAAACGACCGGCTTCCACTTTCCATCGCATCGGCGATCCGCGCCTCGCTGGTGGATTCCGACGGCGTGCTCTGGCTGGGCGGCGGCGGCGGCGGGCTGGTCCGCATCGAACACGGGAAAGGCATCAGCGCGATCCTCGGCCACGATCCAGCCGATCCGCATTCGCTGAGCGACAACGCCGTGCGCAGCCTGTACGAATCCGCCAACGGCGACTTGTGGGTCGGCACCTACAACGGGCTCAACCGGATGAGCGCCGCCGACCGCAAGGCCGCACGCAATCGATTCGCCCTTTACACGCACAAGGAAGGCCTGGCCGACAATACGATCTACGGCATCGTGCCCGACCGCAGCGGACGGCTGTGGCTGAGCACGAACCGCGGCCTGAGCCTGCTCGATCCGGCGACCGGCGCCGTG
>JBBQHA010000066.1:0-17027 GCA_038323475.1 Lysobacterales bacterium | reverse complement strand
CGGCGAACTTCCCGAGCTTCGCGGCGACCGCACGCGCCTCGTCCGACAGCAGGCCAAGCGTCTTGTCGCGCGCGTTCGGGCCCTGCACCGCGATCATCGCGAAGTCGGGGCGCTCGGCGACGGCGACGTCGAAGGACTTCGCCTGCTCCGTGATCCACGCCAGGTCCTTGTCGCGCGTGGACGCGTTCACGACCAGCCGGAAGAAGCCCTCATCGCGGTAATAGATGATCAGGTCGTCGATGACCCCGCCGCGCGGATTGAGCATGCAGGTGTAAAGCGCCTTGCCGGACACCTTGAGCTTGTCCACCGAGTTCGCGACCAGGTGGCGCAGGAACTCCCGCACGCGCGCGCCGCGCAGGTCGACCACGGTCATGTGCGAGACGTCGAACATGCCCGCGTCGCGGCGCACCAGGTGGTGTTCGTCGAGCTGCGAGCCGTAGTGGATCGGCATGTCCCAGCCGCCGAAGTCCACCATCTTCGCGCCGAGCGCGCGATGGCTGCCGTTGAGGATGGTCTGCTGCGTCATCACTTCGATCTCGCCGGAAAGAACGCGATTATCGCAGACGCGCAAGCATCCGACGAATCAGTCGACCACGACGACCCGCAGCGACATGCCATGGACGGCGGCAACGCGCACCGGCGTGCCGGCCGGCGCATCGGGACCCTCGACTGCCCAGAACGCATCGCCGATCTTCAGCCGTCCACGACCGTCCACGATCGCGATGTCCAGCGGATAGGTCTGGCCGACGAGTTGTTCGGCGCGGCGGTTGAGCAGCGGCTGGTCGCTCTTCGGCACATTCCGCCGAAACACCCGCCAATACACCGCGACCGACAGGATCGCCATCAGGCCGAAAGCGACCGCCTGCCAGATCGGCGTCAGTGGCAACACCAGCAACAAGGCGAACACGCCGGCCGCGGCAAATCCCAGCCACAGCATGAAGGCGCCGGGCACGAGCATTTCCGCCGCCATCAGCAGCAACGCCACGCAAGCCCATACGATCAGTTCCGTGCGCATGGTCAGGCCTGTGGTGTCGATGTCGGCGGCGTGAAGACCGCCCGGTTCGAGGAAACGACGGCCTGCTGCTTGCCGAGGCTCTCCTTCGCAAGCTCCGCGATGCCCGCGAGCGACCCGAGGATTCCCGCCGACTCCATCGGCAGCAGCACGAACTTCTGGTTCGACGACTCGGCCAGCGCCTTGAACGCCTCGATGTATTTCTGCGCGACGAAGTAATTGATCGCCTGCACGTTGCCGTTCGCGATCGCGTTGCTGACGAGTTCGGTCGCCTTCGCCTCGGCCTCGGCGGCACGTTCGCGCGCCTCGGCGGCGCGGAATGCGGCTTCGCGATTACCCTCCGCTTCGAGGATCACCGACTGCTTCTCGCCTTCCGCCTTGAGGATCGCGGCCTGCCGGAATCCTTCGGCCTCGAGGATGTTCGCGCGCTTCTCGCGCTCGGCCTTCATCTGCCGCGCCATCGAATCGACCAGGTCGCGCGGCGGCGCGATGTCCTTGAGTTCGATCCGGTTGACCTTCAGTCCCCACGGGTGCGTCGCCTGGTCGACCGCGACCAGCACCTTGGCGTTGATCTCGTCGCGCTTGGACAGCGACTCGTCGAGGTCGAGCGAACCGATCGATGTACGGATGTTGGTCATCACCAGGTTGAGGATCGCGATCTCCAGCGTCGCGACCTCGTACGCGGCCTTGGCGGCGTCGAGCACCTGGAAGAACACCACGCCGTCCACCTTGACGACCGCGTTGTCCTTGGTGATGACGTCCTGCGACGGCACGTCGAGCACCTGTTCCATCATGTTGATCTTGCGGCCGACGCTGTATGCGATCGGCAACAGGAAATGGAGGCCGGGATCGAGCGTCTTGGTGTACTTGCCGAAGCGTTCGACGGTCCATTCGTAACCCTGCGGCACCATGCGCACCGCGAGCTTGATGGCGACCACCACCATGAAGACCATGAAGATGACGACGTATTCCATGCGAATTCCCCTGCGGTGGCTGGATCCAGCTGCGCGAAGTATATAAGGAAGACGAATGCTACGGCGGTCAGCCCACCGCCGCCTCGATCCGCGCGAGCATGTCGGCGTCGAGCCTGTCGACAAGCGCTAGCGCGCCGAGGTTCTCGCGCAGCTGCTCGGGACGGCTCGCGCCGAGGATCACGCTGGACACGTTCGGGTTCTGCAGGCACCAGGCGATCGCGAGCTGCGCCGGCTTCATGCCGAATTCGGCGGCGAGCGCGGTGAAGCGCCGCGCGCGTTCGATCCTGGCCTGCCCTTCCGGCGTGGACATGCGCCGCGCCAACCACTCGTAGCCGGGCGTGCGCATGCGCGAACCGTCCGGCATGCCATCGTTGTACTTGCCGGTCAGCAGCCCGGATGCGAGCGGCGACCAGGTCGTCGTGCCGATTCCGAATTCCGGATACAGCGGCGCGTATTCGAACTCGACGCGATCGCGATGCAACAGGTTGTATTCGGGCTGTTCCATCGTCGGCCCGTGCAGGCCGTTCGCACGCGCGACGGTCGCCGCTTCGCGGATCGCCTCTGCCGGCCATTCCGACGTGCCCCAATACATCACCTTGCCCTGCCTGATCAGCGCATCCATCGCGCGCACGGTTTCCTCGACCGGCGTGTCGGGATCGGGACGGTGGCAGTAATACAGGTCGAGGTGGTCGACGCGCAGCCGCTTGAGTGCCTGCTCGCAGGCTTCCATCACGTGCTTGCGCGAAAGGCCTTTCTGGGTTGGTGCCGGATGGTCCACCGCGCCGAAGTACACCTTGCTCGACACGCACCACGCATCGCGCGGCAGGCGCAGGTCGGCGAGCACGTCGCCCATGATCCGCTCGGCCTCGCCGTTCGCGTAGGTCTCGGCGTTGTCGAAGAAGTTCACTCCCGCATCGAACGCCTGCGCGATGAGTTCACGCGCCTGGCTGCGGCCGATGCTGGTGCCGAACGTGACCCACGCGCCGAAACCGAGCGCGGAAAGTTTCAGTCCTGACGATCCGAGGCGGCGGTACTGCATGCGGTGCTCCCTTGTGCGGTTGGTCGCGATCGCCAGAATGCCCTATATAATGTGTTCGCTGTCCTCTGGGGAGTAGGCCACCCGTTCCAGCGGGGTCGCGCGTCAACACAATCGGCAGGCATGCCGTGGCGCGCGAGGTCGGTGCATCGCACCGATGGCCGAGACCGAAGGAACGCTGCCGTTGCCGGTCGGGCGCGGTCGCGTTGCTTCCGTCCACTCCATGCCCGACCCGGAGAATCCATGCAAGCCTTCCTCGTTTCCATCGTCACCGTCGCCATCGGCGAGATCGGCGACAAGACCCAGTTGCTCGCGCTGTTGCTGGCCGCGCGTTATCGCAAGCCGTGGCCGATCATCGCCGGCATCGTCGTCGCGACCGTGTTCAACCACACGCTCGCGGGCTGGCTCGGCGCATGGCTTACCCACCTCGTCTCGCCCGGCATCCTGCGCTGGGGCGTGGCGATCAGCTTCATCGCGGTCGCGGCGTGGGCGCTGATCCCGGACAAGCTCGAAACCGAACGCGAAAAACTGCCGCGTTACGGTGCGTTCGCGGCTACGGTGGTGACGTTCTTCCTCGCCGAGATCGGCGACAAGACCCAGATCGCGACCGTGGTGCTGGCCGCGAATTACCATCCCCTGTGGCAGGTCATCGCGGGCACCACGCTCGGCATGCTGATCGCGGATGTTCCAGCGGTCATCCTCGGCGCCAGGTTCACCGAGAAGCTGCCGCTGCGCTACGCACGCTGGATCGCGGCGGCTGTATTCGCCGTATTGGGCCTGTGGGTCACGATCCGCGGGCTGTGAAGCCGTGGTCGCCGCGATGTTCGCAGCGCGAACGCGCATGCGATCATGACGCATCAGGGCGGTCGCCCGGAGACGACGCGTGAGCACACTACGGCAAACCCTGGTCGAACTGATGCGCACCGTGCGCGATCGTCCCGACGAGATCGTGCTGGACATCGGCGCGGGCGGCGAACTGCTGGTCGCCCGCATCCGCCTGGCAGCGACCGCATTGCTGATGTTGATGCCGCTGATCAACTACCTCACCGGTGGTGGCCTGTTCGAAAGCCTGGCCGGGCTGGCAGGCACCGGCCTGGGTCTGATGCTGGCGCTGCTCTGGCTCATGCTGGCCCGGCAGCACCGCCGTTACCGCTGGTTGCCGTTCGTGACCAGCGCCTCCGACGTGAGCATGGAAACGCTGGTGCTGGTCCTGCTCGCAACACAGTCCCCCGCCGCCAGCCTCAACACCCTGATCGTGTGGTCGTGCTATCCGCTGTCGATCTTCGCGACGGCGCTGCGCAACGATGGACGGGTTACCCTGTTCGCAGGCTTGCTCGCGATCGTCCAGTACAGCGCGCTGGTGATCTGGGTGTTCGCGCATGCCGGCCCGCACGCGGTGCTCACGACCGCGGCCTACGGCGAAGTCTCGATCAGCAACCAGGTGCAGCGGTTGGTGCTGCTGCTGGTCGCGACCCTGCTGACTGCGGTGGTGGTCTATCGGATCCAGCGGCTGGTGATGCTGTCGGGCACCGATACGCTCACCGGCCTGCCGAACCGTTCGTTCCTCGTCCATCGCGTGCCGCAGATCGTCGAGCAGGCGCGCAAGAGCGACACTTCGATCACCCTCGCGATCATCGACCTCGACCATTTCAAGCGCATCAACGACGAATTCGGCCATCCCACCGGCGACCGCGCGCTGCGGCACGTGGTGGAAGTGCTGCGCAACGAGATCGGCCGCGACGAACCGCTGATGCGCATCGGCGGCGAGGAGTTCGTACTGCTGATGCAGCGTTCGATGGGGCCCGCGTGGGAACGCATGGAGACCCTGCGCAAGAAGGTCGCCGCGACGCCGTTCGTTCCCGACGAGGACGGCACTGGCGCCGCGCCGCGAACCTGCACGCTCAGCTTTTCGGCCGGCCTCGCGAGTTGCCCGGTGGATGCACTCGATGTTTCCAACCTGCTGCGGCGCGCCGACCAGCGCCTGCGCAAGGCCAAGCAGACCGGCCGCAATCGCGTCGTCGCGCGGGAATAGCCCTGCGCGGATCGCGATCCACCGGACAGAATCATTGAGGGAGCGGCCTTCCTTGAACCTGAAACTCCGCCTCGTCGCGATGAACTTCCTCCAGTTCTTCATCTGGGGAGCGTGGTTGCTGACCATCGGCGCGTACTGGTTCCAGGGCCGGCATTGGTCGGGCGCAGGGTTCGGCGCGATCTTCTCGACGATGGGCATCGCGTCGCTGTGCATGCCGACGATCGCCGGCATCGTCGCCGACCGCTGGATCAACGCCGAGAGGTTGTACGGCCTGCTGCACATCTGCGGCGCAGTCGTGCTGTTCGCGATCCCGATGGTGCACAGCCCGGCCGCGCTGTTCTGGGTGATGCTGCTGAACATGGCCTGCTACATGCCGACGCTCGCGCTCGCGATCGCGGTCGCCTACAACGCGCTGAAGAACGATGGCCGCGACGTCGTGCACGACTATCCGCCGATCCGGGTGTGGGGGACGATCGGCTTCATCGCCGCGCTATGGACGGTCAGCTTGCTGCACCTGGAGACGTCGTCCGGCCAGTTCTACGTGGCGGCCGCCGCTTCGCTGACGCTCGGGCTGTACGCGTTCACCCTGCCCGCGTGCCGGCCGCAGTCCGGCAAGTCGACGGCGCAGCGTTCGTTTCGCGCCGCGCGGTGGTTCGCGTCGTTCGCTTTGCTCAGGGATCGGCAGATGGCGGCATTCCTGTTCTTCGCGATGCTGCTCGGCGCCTGCCTGCAGTTGACGAACGCCTACGGCGACACGTTCCTGCACGACTTCGCGAACGTGGCCGCCTACAAGGACGCGCTCGCGGTGAAATATCCCGCGATCGTCATGTCGATCTCCCAGGCTTCCGAAACCGCGTTCATCCTCGCGATCCCGTTCGTGCTGAAGCGCTTCGGCATCAAGCGCGTGATGGCGATGAGCATGGTCGCGTGGGTGTTGCGTTTCGGCCTGTTCGCGTACGGCGACCCGGGCAGCGGCCTGTGGATGCTCGTGGTGTCCTGCATCGTCTACGGCATGGCGTTCGATTTCTTCAACATCTCCGGTTCGTTGTTCGTGGAATCCCAGAGCGACCCGGCCACGCGCGCCAGCGCGCAAGGCCTGT
Organism: Lysobacterales bacterium; assembly: GCA_038323475.1. Taxonomy (GTDB): domain Bacteria; phylum Pseudomonadota; class Gammaproteobacteria; order Xanthomonadales; family Xanthomonadaceae; genus SZAS-103. The sequence goes on along the minus strand of JBBQHA010000066.1, from coordinate 10,873 downwards.
ACATGCTGATGACGAATGGCATCGGCGCGGTGCTTGGCAGTGCGCTGAGCGGGCTGGCGATCGACCGCTGGTTCACCCACGCCGATGGCGGCAAGGACTGGCAGGGAATCTGGCTCGCGTTCGCCGCGTATGCGCTCGCGATGTGCCTGCTGTTCCTGGCGCTGTTCAAGCACCGGCACGATCCCGCCCCGCGGTAACGGGCGCAGGTGGTCGCGCGTTGTGGCGATCGCGCGCGAAAGCGTAGTCTTGCAGCGCCGGCACCGGAAACCTCGCCATGCAATTGCCTCCGCCCAATGCCATCGCCATCGCCTTCCTTTTCATCGAAGCGACGATCTCGCTGACGCGGCGACCGCTCGCGAATTCCCAGGGCAAGGATCGCGGCACGTTCCAGCTGATCTGGATCGCCATCACCGTGGCGATCGTGTTCGGCATCTGGGCCGGCATCGCCGTGCCGGGCGCACGGCTGCCGGCGGCGGATGCGATCTATCCGTACGGCTTTGCGCTGTTCGTGCTCGGCGTCTTTGTCCGCGTGTGGTCGATCTGGACGCTCGGCAAGTTCTTCACCGTGCAGGTCGCGATCGCGAGCGACCACAAGCTGATCGAAGCGGGTCCGTACCGGGTGCTGCGGCATCCCTCGTACACAGGCTCGCTGTTGATGTTCGTCGGATTCCTGATCTGCCATGGCAACGCGTTGACGATGGCGATCGTGCTGGTCTCCGTCCTCGCGGTGTTCATCCGCCGCATCCAGGTCGAAGAGGCCGCGCTCGCCGAGGCCTTCGGCGAGCCGTGGCGCGCGTACGTCAAGCGGACATGGCGGCTGCTGCCGCTGGTCTATTGAGCGCCGCCCATCGCGCATCGTTGATCCCGGCGATCGCGGGACATCGGATGGCGCTCGAATTTACTTGCGTGCCGGGTCTTCAACCGGCATGCGGATCGACGCCTGCCCGAACGTGTAGCGCCAACCTTGCGGCGTGCGCAGGTACACGTCGCTGAACCACAGGCGATAGTCGAACGGCTGGCCCTTGTCGGTGCCGGCGACATGCAGCAAAGCGGTGACGACCGCGGTATCGCCCCACACGCGCACGGTCTGTTCGGCGTCTTCCTGGTGGGTGAAGACGAGGTCGGCGCTGCGCTCGCTCGCGAGCAGGTCGGACTTGGAAAACGCCTTGCCCTTGCCAGTCACGAGCACGAAATCGTCCGGCAGCAGCCGTTCCATCGCTGCCACGTCCTTGTGCAACACGGCGGCCTGGTATTCCGTGTCCAGCGCGGCGATACGCTGTTCGTCGTCGGTGGATGCGGCGCAGGTCGATGACAGGACGAGCGCGGGGATCAGGAGATGGCTGAGTTTCATCGATCGGCTCTGCTGGACGACAGCGCTATCGTCCCGTAACGGGACGGCACGCGCTCGCCGTATTCGGACACGACCACCCGCTACAATCCGGCCCATGCGCATCGGACCCTACCTGATCGAACCGAACGTCGTGCTCGCGCCGATGGCAGGCGTCACCGACAAACCGTTCCGGTTGCTGTGCAAGCAGCTCGGCGCTGGATTGGCGGTGTCGGAGATGACGTCGTCCGATCCGCGTTTCTGGACGACGCGCAAGTCGCTTTCGCGGATGGACCACCTCGGCGAGCCGGCGCCGGTCTCCGTGCAGATCGCGGGCACGATTCCGGAAACGCTCGCGGCAGCCGCACGCCACAACGTCGCGCACGGCGCGCAACTCATCGACATCAACATGGGCTGCCCGGCGAAGAAGGTCTGCAATGCATGGGCAGGTTCGGCGCTGATGCAGGACGAGGCGCTCGTCGCGCGGATCCTCGCGGCGGTCGTGGATGCGGTGGATGTCCCGGTCACGCTTAAGATCCGCACCGGCTGGGATCGCGAGCATCGCAATGCGTTGAGCATCGCGCGCATCGCCGAGGATTGCGGGATCGCCGCGCTCGCCGTGCACGGCCGCACGCGCGACCAGCAGTACACCGGTTGCGCGGAATACGACACGATCGCTGCGGTGAAATCCGCAATCCGGATCCCGGTACTCGCGAACGGCGATATTTCGTCGCCGCAGCAGGCGAAGTTCGTGCTCGACCATACCGGCGCCGACGCGGTGATGATCGGCCGCGCCGCACAGGGAAGGCCGTGGATCTTCCGCGAGGTCGCGCATTACCTCGCCACAGGCGAACTGTTGCCCGAGCCGCCGCTTGCTGAAATCCGCACGATCCTGCTCGACCACCTGCACGCCCTGCATGCGTTCTACGGCGAGGAAGCCGGAGTGCGCATCGCGCGCAAGCACCTGGGCTGGTATGTGAAAGCTCTTGAAAAAAGCGGCCCGGATGGCCGCTTTTCGTCTGCGGATGGAACCGCATCGAAAGACCGCAGTCCCGAGAACGCCGCGTTTCGCGCAGTCGTCAATCGCGCGGAGACCGCCGAGACGCAGGTGCAGCTGACCACCGCGTATTTCGACCGGCTGGTCTCGGGCTGGGCGATCGCGGCCTGACGTCGTCGCACCGGGAAACGGTCGCGTTCATGCGGCATCCGGCAAGCTTCAGGTCACCAAGACACAGGGAGGTGTCCAATGAAGACCGGAATCGTTCTGGTTTGCTCCATCGTCGGCCTGACAGCCGTGTTGTCCGCGCCATCCGTGGACGCCGCTTCAAAAAAACACGCGCATGCCCGCAGCCCTGCGCTGACATCCGAGAGCGTCAATGACGCGAAGCTGACGACCGCGGTCGGTCCGCGATCGCATGGAGCTGCGGCCCTGCGCGCGCAGATCCTGCTCGACCGCGCACGCTTTTCATCCGGCGAGATCGATGCCGGATCCGGCTCGAACCTGCGCGTCGCGGTCCTCGGCTACCAGTCCGCGAACGGTCTCGATGCCACCGGCGTCGTCGATGCGCCGACGTGGGCCGCGCTGGATCGCGACACCGCGCCCGTATTGGTCGATTACACGATCACCGCTGCCGATGTGGCCGGCCCGTTCGCGCCGATTCCGGTCGATACAGCGGAAAAGGCGAAGCTCCCGGCGCTCGGCTATGCCTCGTCGATCGAGGCGCTCGGCGAACATTTCCACGCGAGTCCGAAGCTGCTGCAGCAGCTCAACCCGGGCAAGGATTTCACCCAGGCCGGCGTCGTGATCGTGGTGCCGGACGCGGAACCAACGTCGGTGCTGCCGAAGGCAGCGCAGGTCGTCGTCGACAAGTCCGATTCCACGGTCTCGCTGATGGATGCGGCAGGCAACAAGCTCGCGCAATATCCGGCATCGACCGGTAGCGCGCACGACCCGCTGCCGCTCGGCGCATGGAAGATCCAGGGCATCGCGAAGAACCCGGTCTTCCACTACAACCCGGCGCTGTTCTGGGATGCCAATCCGACCAATGTGAAAGCGACACTGCCCGCTGGACCGAACAATCCGGTCGGCATGGTCTGGATCGATCTCTCGAAGCCGCACTACGGCATCCACGGCACACCCGAGCCATCCAAGATCGGCAAGACCGAGTCGCACGGCTGCATCCGCCTGACGAACTGGGACGCGCTCGCGTTGTCGCAGGCGGTGTTGGCCGGGATGCCGGCGATCCTGCAGGAGTAACGCGCATGAAGGGACTGCTGCTGTTCGTGCTCGGCGCAATCTGCGGCGCGATCGCGATGTTCCTGATGATGCCCGCGCAGCGGAGTGCCGCGCGGGTCGAGCAGATCTCGACGAGTGCGTCGGAGTCGGTCGCGCCGCAATCGATTCCGGTTGCGGCGACCCCACCCGTGGCGACTGCGCCAACGCCGGATGCGCACGTGGATCCCGCGCCCGCTGCGCCGGAATCAGCCGCCGACGTCGCGGATGCCGCGCCGGAACCGAACACTCTGGCGGCTGCATCGAACCCCTCGCCAACGCCACCGGCGCTGTTGATTCCGGTCGACGGCGTACCCGCGAACCAGTTGCATGACACCTTCGACGATGCGCGCGCAGCCGGACGTAGCCACGACGCGATCGACATCCCGGCGCCGAAGGGCACGCGCGTCCTCGCCGTCGCCGACGGCAAGGTCGTCAAGCTGTTCACCAGCGTCCGCGGCGGGCTGACTGTCTACGAATTCGATCCGACCGAGACATTCGCCTACTACTACGCGCACCTGGACAGCTACGCTCCGGGCGTCGCGGAAGGCGTGCAACTCAGGCGCGGCGACCTGGTCGGCTACGTCGGCAGCAGCGGCGACGCAAGTCCGGCCGCAGCGCACCTGCATTTCGCGGTCATGCTGCTCGGCCCCGAAAAACGCTGGTGGCAAGGAACCGCGATCAATCCCTATCCGATCCTCGCCGGTCACCAATAGCGTTGCGGAATGCGGCGCCCCGGGCCCGCGCAGGTCGCGCCGGCTTCAGCCACGCAGCGCGAAATAACACGCGACGGCGAGCGCGACGAAGAATGCGAGCAGCCACAAACCACCATTCGTGGAATCGCCCGGACTGACCGTCGGCACGCGGTTTGGCACACTGGCAACGCTGCCCGGGCGGACCGGTTCGTCATGGCGGGGCTGGTTGTGCGTCGCACCGAGCGCAGACCGGATCGCCGCGGCTGGCGGCAAGGCTTTCGTCGCGATCGCACCCTGGCGCGCCTTCGCGATCACGCGTTCGAGCATCGGCGAGCCTTCACGCAGCAGGCGCTCGCGCATCGGCGCGGGAATCTTCGCGAGTTGCTTGAGCAACATCGAGCGCATCGGTTCGGGCACCGACGACAGGTCGATCTTCGAACCCGCCGTATCGTCCTGCTCGTCGTCCATTGCATCGCCTCGTCGACCGCGCCCGCCGGCTCGCACCGGAGCGGCCGCCCTTGCGGGGCAGTGTATCCCCACCGCGACGCGCGGGCTGCCAGCGCGGGCCAGGCCAGGCCTCCCGGCACAACGCCAGCGTAACGACGCGTCCACGGGGCTGGTGCATACTCCGCGCCCGGCATGTATGATGCCTGGCTTCATTCCATCCTTTCATCCGCATTGAGGGATATAAAACCCGTGACCACCCACCTCTTCACCTCCGAATCGGTTTCCGAAGGCCACCCGGACAAGGTCGCCGACCAGATTTCCGACGCCGTCCTCGACGCGATCCTCGCGCAGGACAAGACCGCCCGCGTCGCCTGCGAAACCATGGTGAAGACCGGCGTGGCGATCGTCGCCGGCGAGATCACCACCTCCGCGTGGATCGATCTCGAAGCGCTGACCCGCAAGGTGATCGTCGACATCGGTTACGACTCCAGCGAGGTCGGCTTCGACGGCGCGACCTGCGGCGTGCTGAACCTGATCGGCAAGCAGTCGCCGGACATCGCGCAGGGCGTCGATGGCACCGACCGGAAAAAGAAGAAGCCCGAGGAACAGGGCGCTGGCGACCAGGGCCTGATGTTCGGCTACGCCTGCGACGAGACCGAGCTGCTGATGCCGGCGACGATCTACTACGCCCATCGCCTCGTCGAGCAGCAGGCCAAGGTGCGCAAGGCGAAGAACTCCAAGCTGCCGTGGCTGCGCCCGGACGCGAAGTCGCAGGTCACCCTGCGCTTCGAGGACGACCGGATCGCCGGCCTCGACGCGGTGGTGCTGTCCACGCAGCACGACCCGTCGGTCAAGCACAAGGACCTCGTCGAGGGCGTGTACGAATACATCCTCAAGCCGGTGCTGCCGGCCGCGTGGCTGAAGTCGCTGGCGAAGAACAAGGTGCACATCAACCCGACCGGCAAGTTCGTGATCGGCGGCCCCGTGGGCGACTGCGGCCTGACCGGCCGCAAGATCATCGTCGACAGTTACGGCGGCGTCGCCCGCCACGGCGGTGGCGCGTTCTCGGGCAAGGATCCGTCGAAGGTCGACCGCTCGGCCGCCTACGCCGCGCGCTACGTCGCCAAGAACATCGTCGCCGCTGGCCTCGCGCGCAAGTGCGAGATCCAGGTCAGCTACGCAATCGGCGTGGCCGAGCCGACGTCGATCTCGGTCACCACGTTCGGCACCGGCGCGATCAGCGACGACAAGATCGAGAAGCTGATCCGCAAGCATTTCGACCTGCGTCCGTACGGCATCGTGAAGATGCTCGACCTGATCCACCCGAACTACCAGGCGACGGCGGCATACGGTCATTTCGGTCGCAAGCCGTTCGAACACACCTACCACTGGGAAGAAAACGAAGGCGGGAAGAAGGTCCGCAAGTCGGAAACCTCCACCGCGTTCTCGTGGGAAAAGGTCGACCGCGCCGAGGAACTGCGCGCGGCGGCCGGACTCAAGCCGCGCAAGTAATTCCTGCGTCGGCAAGCAACACCGCGACGGGCAGCTTCGGCTGCCCGTCGTCGTTTCCGGCATGCCTCCGATCAGTGATGTGGGAGGGCCGTCCCGGCCCGATTGCGGCCGGAGGCGGCTCCCACGGCCGGCCCGGCCGTGCGGGCATGACCTCTGCCCTATTCCAGCAACGATACCGAGGAGTAGGCTGCGCGGACACCATCCAGAATCCGCCGCGCTGGCAGCGGCCGGAACCATTGCGCCTACCGGGGGAGTTCGTCATGTCCTTGCGTGCCTGCATCCTGTTGGCCGGCCTGTTCGGCCTGTCCGCCACCGCCTCGGCGATCACCGCCGACGAACTGATCGCCAAGAACCTCGCCGCGCACGGCGGCGCCGACAAGCTGCGCGCGCTCACCTCGATGCACGTCGTCGGCAAGCTGCGTCTCGGCGGCGGCCTCGAGGCAAAGACCGAGATCTTCCAGCTGGCGCCGGACAAGATCCGCTTCGAGTTCACCCTGCAGGGCCTGACCGCGGTGAACGCGTGGGACGGCAAGGAGGGCTGGGCGATCCAGCCGTTCCAGGGCCGCAAGGATCCACAGAAAACCAGCCTCGACGACAACAAGCAACTGATCGACGGCGCCGACATCGCCGGTCCGCTGGTCGACTACAAAGCCAAGGGCAACAAGGTCGAATACCTCGGCACCGAGGACATCGACGGCACCGACGCGCACAAGCTGCGGGTGACGTTCAAGAACGGCGACAGCCGGGTGATCTACATTGATCCCGACCAGTTCCTCGAGATCCGCGTCGTCGACCACATCATCGTCCGCGGCCAGGAACAGGTGCAGACGACCGACCTGGGCGAATACGAAAAGGTGGACGGCGTGTACTTCGCTTTCGAGCAAGGCCAGAACCACATCGAATCGGCCGAGACGAACAAGCCGGTCGATGCCGCGATGTTCTCCTTCCCCACCGCGAAGCACTGAGCCGGAGCCCGCCATGAAAACCCTCTCGCTCGCCATCGCCAGCATCCTTGCCGGCTCCGCATTCGCCGCCGGTTTCGCGACCGCCGCCGGCACCCCTGCCGCACCCGCCGCAGCGCCCCGGTTCGACCAGGGCACGATTTCCGGACTCGGCATCCGCAACATCGGTTCGGCCACCATGAGCGGCCGCATCGCCGCGGTCGCCGCCGCGCACACCAAGAACGGCGAGACCGTGCTCTATGTCGGCGCTGCCAGCGGCGGCGTGTGGAAGTCCACCGACGGCGGCACCACGTTCACGCCGAAATTCGACAAACAGCCGGTGCAATCGATCGGCAGCATCGCGATCGACCCGCAAAACACCGACAGCGTCTGGGTCGGCAGCGGCGAGGCGTGGACGCGCAACTCGGTGTCGATCGGCAACGGCATGTACCACTCCACCGACGGCGGCGAGACCTGGAACAACGTCGGCCTGCCGAATTCCGAGCGCATCGTGAAGATCGCGGTCAGCCCGTCCGATGGCAACACCGTGCTCGCCTGCGTGACCGGCAAGCTGTGGAGCGATTCGACCGAGCGCGGCGTGTACCGCACCACCGATGCCGGCAAGACGTGGTCGCAGGTGCTCAAGGGCGGCAACGCTTCGACCGGTTGCGGCGGCATGTCGATGGACGCGAAGAACCCGAACACCGTGTTCGCCTCGCTGTGGGATTTCCGCCGCAAGGGCTGGACGTTCCGTTCCGGCGGTGCGAATTCCGATGCGCCTTCCGGCAGCGGCCTGTACCGTTCGGACGATGGCGGCGCGCACTGGAGTGAGGTCACCGGCGGCGGCCTCCCGAACAAGCCCTACGGCCGCATCGCGGTCGCGGTTGCGCCATCGAATTCGAAGGTCGTGTATGCGTTCGTCGAATCGGTGAAGAGCGCGCTGTTCCGCTCCGACGACGGCGGCAAGACCTGGGATCGCCGCGACGACAGCCAGATGATGGTGTGGCGTCCGTTCTATTTCGCGAACCTGATCGTCGACCCGACCGATCCCGACCGCATCTTCAAGCCCGACCTCGCGTTGATCCAGAGCCTGGACGGCGGCAAGACCTTCGCCAATGTCGGCGGTGGCGCGCATGTCGACTTCCACGACCTGTGGATCGATCCGGCCGATCCGAAGAAAGTGATCGCCGGCGACGATGGCGGCCTGTGGTTCTCGAAGGACGGCGGCAACCGCTGGTGGAAGGCGAACAACCTGCCGGTGTCGCAGTTCTACCACGTGAGCGTGGACAACGAGGATCCGTTCCGCGTGTACGGCGGCCTGCAGGACAACAGTTCGTGGGTCGGCGATTCCTCGTATCCGGGCGGCATCACCAACTCGCGCTGGGAAAACATGTACGGCGGCGACGGTTTCTGGATGTTCTCCGACCCGTCGGATCCGGATTACCTCTACACCGAGTACCAGGGCGGCACGATCGCCCGCATCAATCGGCACACGCATGAAGCCCGCGACATCCAGCCGCGCGCGAACTACAAGGAAAAGCTGCGCTGGAACTGGAACACGCCGATCGCGCTGTCGCCGACCGACAAGAACACGGTGTACATCGGCGCGCAGTTCCTGTTCCGCACGCGCGACCACGGCCAGACCTGGGACCGCATCTCGCCCGACCTGACCACGAACAATCCGGTCGAACAGAAGCAGGAAGAGTCCGGCGGCATCACCGTCGACAATTCCGCGGCCGAGATGCACGACACGATCTACGCGATCAGCGAATCGCCGAAGGACGCGAAGGTCGTCTGGGTCGGCACCGACGACGGCAACGTGCAGGTCACGCGCGACGGCGGCACGACCTGGAAGAACGTCACCGCCGGGGCCGGCGTGCCCGCCGGATCGTGGGTGTCGTACATCGACGCAAGCCACTTCGATGCAGGCACCGCGTATGTCACCTTCGATCGCCATACGTTCGGCGACATGACGCCGATGGTCTACCGGACCACCGATTTCGGCGCGCACTGGCAGGCGCTCGCGAACGCGGCGCAGAACAAGGGCCTCCGCGGTTATGCGCACGTGGTGCGCAACGACCCGGTGAATCCCGGCCTGCTGTACGCCGGCACCGAGTTCGGCCTGTGGGTCTCCAACGACGACGGCGTAAACTGGGCGCAGTTCAAGCCCACCGATTTCCCCGCCGTCGCAGTGCGCGACCTCGCGATCCAGCAGCGCGACAACGACCTCGTGCTCGCCACCCATGGACGCGGCATCTGGATCATCGACGACCTCGCCCCGCTGCGCGCGCTGACCCCGGCCACGCTGCAGGCCGAAGCGTTGTTCCTGCCCGGGCGTCCGCAGCAGCAGCGCATCAGTGCGGGAGGCGGCTGGGCCGAGGGCGATGCGAGTTATGCGGGCCAGAGCGCGACCAACGACATCACCATCACCTATTACCAGAAGGCGCGACACCTGTTCGGCAAGCTCGCGCTGGACGTGATGGATGCGGACGGCAAGCTGATCGAGTCGTTGCCGGCGAGCAAGCGGCGCGGCATCAACCGGGTGACCTGGTCGATGAACGTCAAGCCGCCGCTGGTGCCGCCGGCCGCATCGATCGCCGGCAACAGCACCCAGGGTCCGCGCGTGCCGCCGGGCACCTACACGGTGCGCATGACCAAGGGCGAGCACACCTACGAAACCAAGGTGACGGTCGGGCTCGATGCACGCACGACGTTCAACGCAGCCGACCGCAAGGAACAGTTCGATGCCGCGATGAAGGTGCACGCGATGTTCGGCGTCATGAGCGACCTCGTCGCGCGTATCCAGGCCGTGCGCGCGGGCGCCGATGCCGATGCCGCGAAGCTGCCCGCAAACGACGCGCTGAAGGTGCAGCTCGCCGCGCTGTCCGCCAGGGCCGACAAGATCCGCAAGCAGATCGTCGCGACCAAGGAAGGCGGCGCGATCACCGGCGAGGAACGCCTGCGCGAGCACATGGACAGCCTCTACGGCGGCATCATGGCCTACGAGGGCAAGCCGGCCGCGACGCTGATCGCGTATACCGCCGCGTTGCAGCGCGAACTAGACGACGTCGCGAAGGAATTCGCCGACCTGCAATCCGGCGACCTGCAGAAGGCGAACGACGCGCTCAAGGCCAAGGGCATCCCCGAGATCGCCCTGCCCGACCACGCCCCGGTCGCTTGGCGCTACAACGCCGACAAGAACACGCGCCCCGCCGAGCGCGATTGAGTTCGAACTGATCGTTGGAAACCGAACGGGCCGAAAGGCCCGTTCGTCTTTGCGGGACTGATTGGCAGGGCGGCATCAAACGGCCTCGGCCCAAACGTGAGCTTGTCATCCCGAGCGCCAATTTTTGCCATCTTGAGCGCCAATTCCGTCATCCCGAGCGCCAATTCCTGTCGTCCCGCAGAGCGCCAATTCTTGTCATCCAGCCGAGCACCAATTCTTCTCATCCCGAGCGCCAATTCTTGTCGTCCCGAGCGCCAGTTCTTCTCATCCCGAGCGCCAATTCTTGTCATCCCGCCGAGCACCAATTCTTGTCGTCCCGAGCGCCAATTCTTGTCATCCCGAACGCTAATTCGTGTCGTCCCGAGCACCAATTCTTGTCATCCCGAGCGCCAATTCGTTTCGTCCCGAGCACTAAGTCTTGTCATCCCGAGCAATAAGTCTTGTCATCCCGAG
>JBBQHA010000065.1:0-17109 GCA_038323475.1 Lysobacterales bacterium | reverse complement strand
CCGATGTCCACAACGGAGAAGTGATCGCCGTGGTCGGCAGTCGCGACGTGGCCATGCCCGGCTTCAATCGCGCGGTCGAGGCGCAGCGCCCGGTCGGTTCGCTGCTCAAGCCGTTCGTCTACCTGCTCGCGCTTGCCCAGCCCGGCAAGTATTCGCTCGCGACCGCGCTCGACGATTCGCCGGTCACGGTGACCCAGCCGAACGGCAAGGACTGGTCGCCATCGAATTCCGACGGTCGCAGCCACGGCAGCGTGCGCTTGATCGATGCGCTCGCGCAGTCGTACAACCAGGCCACGGTGCGGGTCGGCATGGACGTGCAGGTCGATCGCATCGCGAAGATCATCAAAGTCCTCGCCGGCATCGAGTCCGAACCGAATCCTTCGCTGATCCTCGGCGCGGTCGACCAGACCCCGTTCGCGATGGCGCAGCTCTACCAGTTCCTCGCATCCGGCGGCGAAGTGCAGCCGCTGCACGCGGTGCGCGGCGTGCTCGATGCGCAGGGCTCGGTGGTGCGTCGCTACGACAGCAAGCCCGCCGCGGCGCAGGCCGGCGACGCGCTCGCCGCGCGGCTGGTCACGTTGGCGATGCAGCAGGTGGTGATCGCCGGCACCGCGCACGCGCTGCAGGGCGACGGACTCGGCTTCCTGCAGGCCGCAGGCAAGACCGGTACCAGCAACGACAGCCGCGACAGCTGGTTCGCGGGTTTTACCGGCAGCCATCTTGCGGTGGTCTGGGTCGGCAACGACCAGAACGCGGAGACCGGCCTGTACGGCGCGACCGGCGCGATGCGGGTGTGGGCGGGATTGTTCAAGAAATTGCCGAGTTCGCCATTGAAGGTCGGCGACCAGGGCATGGAATGGGCATGGGTGAGCCCCGAACAGTTCGTGAGCGTGGATGCGAGCTGCCCGGGTGCGCGCCGCTTCGCATTCGTGCAGGGCTTCGCTCCGCCGGGGCCGTCGCCCTGCGATGCCGCGGCGACCCCGGCCGATGAGCAGGGCTGGATCCGGGTGCCGAGTGCGGACGACGCGAATCCCGAACTCGGGACGCAGCCCGTTCCCGCCGACGACCAGCAAGTGCCGCCCGGTGCTGAAACCCCGCCGCCGCAACAGTCTCCGACGAATCCCCCGGTACAACCGCAGGACGAGCAGCAATGAAGACGATGCCCGCTACCTTCGCACGCGTGTTCGCCAAGCCCACGCGATTCGTCGCGCGATGCGCCGGCGCGGCGTTGCTGATCGGAATCAGCGCTTGCTCGCCGGAAACTCCGCCCGCTTCCGGCAACGTGCGCATGTCGATACCCGAGCCGCGCGAGATGGTCGCGCAGGTGCGCGCGGCCGGCGTCTCCGCGGTCGATGGAATCGACGTGACTCCGCTGCGCGATCCGCAGGTCGAGGACTTCCGCCTGCGCGCGACGAAGCTCGAAGCGCAATCCGACATTGCCGGCGCAGCGCAGTCGATCGCGCAGGCGATGTCGCTGGTGCCGGGCGATCCCGAATTGCTGCAGCAGGCCGCCGAATACGCGCTGTACCAGAAAGACTGGACGCATGCCGAGGCTTTCGCCCAGCAGTCCTACGACCGTGGCCCGAAGCTCGGATCGCTGTGCCGACGCAACTGGACGACGCTGCGCTTCATACGGCTCGCGCACGGCGATGCGACCGGCGTACAGGCCGCAACCCAGCAGGTCGTCGCGTGCACGATCGAACCACCGGTACGGATGTAGTCCGGCCTTGTCGCTTGCGGAACTCGCGCGCAACGCGCTCGCCGAAGACGGTCCGCTCGCGCAGCGGCTGCCGGGCTATGTACCCCGCGCGGCGCAGGCGCGGCTCGCCGAAACCATCGCGGATGCGTTCGAACAACGCGGCTACCTGATCGCCGAAGCGGGCACCGGCACCGGGAAAACCTATGCGTACCTGGTGCCGGCCTTGCTGTCGGGCAAGCGCGTGATCATCTCGACCGGCACCCGCGCATTGCAGGACCAGCTCTACCACCGCGACCTGCCGCGCGTGCGCGAAGCGCTCGGCATCGGCCTGCGCACCGCGCTGCTGAAAGGCCGCGCGAATTACCTGTGCCTGTATCGGATGAACCAGGCGAAGGGCGAATCCCGCTTCCAGTCGCGCGAATCCGTCGCCCAGTTCCAGCGCGTGGTCGCGTGGTCGTCGCGCACCAAACGCGGCGATCTGGCAGAACTCGCCGACATGCCGGAAGACACGCCGTTGTGGCCGCAGATCACCTCGACCGCGGAGAACTGCCTCGGCAGCGAGTGCCCGTTCTGGGGCGAATGCTTCGTCGTGAAGGCGCGCGCCGAGGCGCAGGCCGCCGACATCGTGGTCGTAAACCATCACCTGCTGCTCGCCGACCTGGCGATCAAGCAGGAAGGCTTCGGCGAAATCCTGCCCGGCGCGGATGCGTTCGTGCTCGACGAAGCGCACCAGTTGCCGGAACTTGCCGCGCAGTTCTTCGGCGAGGCGATCGGCGCGCGCCAGCTCAACGACCTCGCCCGCGATGCCTTGTCCGAATGCGCGAACGTGCCCGCCGCGCTGGCGACGATCCAGCAACCCGCTCGCGAGCTCGAACACGCGCTGCGCGTGCTGCGGCTGGAACTCGACACGCTGCCGCAACGCGGCACGCACCTGCGCCTGCTCGGCAATTCGAACGCAGCCGAAGCATTGGACGATCTCGACCACGCGCTGAAGCAACTTGAGGAAGCCTTGTCCGCACTGGCCGATGCGTCGCCGGGATTCGCCACCGCGCTCGAACGCGCGACCATGCATCGTGGCCGGATCGCGCGCTGGCGCGGCGGCGATGACGACGACGAAGGGCGCGGCGCTGTGAAGGGCTTGGGGAAATCGGTCGGTTCCGCGGTCTGTTGGTACGAACTCACGCCGCGCGGTTTCATGCTGCAACGCACGCCGCTGGACGTGTCCGCGCCGCTGCGGAATTTCCGCGAGGCGAGTCGCGCGGCGTGGGTATTCACGTCCGCGACCCTTTCGGTCGGCGGCGAATTCGGTCACATCGCGCAGCGGCTCGGACTCGACGCACCGACGACGCTGCTGCAGCCAAGTCCGTTCGACTGGCAGCGGCAGGCGCTGTGCTACCTGCCGCGCAACCTGCCCGAACCGAACCAGCGCGAGTACGTGCGCGCGCTGATCGATGCGTTGCGGCCGGTGCTGCAGGCATCGGGCGGGCGCGCGTTCCTGCTGTTCACCTCGCACCGCGCGCTGCGCGATGCGGCCGACCTGCTCGCGAACGATCCGTGGCCGCTGTTCGTGCAGGGCACCGCGCCGCGCAACGTGCTGCTCGACCGCTTCCGCGCGTCGGGGAATGGCGTGCTGCTCGGTGCGGCGAGTTTCTGGGAAGGCGTGGACGTGCCCGGCGACGCGTTGTCGGTGGTCGCGATCGACCGCCTGCCGTTCGCCGCGCCCGACGATCCGGTGCTCGAAGCGCGGCTCGACGCGGTCCGCCGCGCCGGCGGCAATCCGTTCCGCGACGAGCAGTTGCCGACCGCGGTGATTTCGCTCAAGCAGGGCGCCGGCCGGCTGATCCGCAGCTTCGAGGACCGTGGCCTGCTGGTGCTGTGCGATCCGCGCCTGCTCGGCAAGTCCTACGGCAAGGTGTTCTTCGACAGCCTGCCGCCGCTGCCGCGCACGCGCGAGATCGCGGACGTGCAGGCCTTTTTTGCGCGAGAATCCGCCGACATCGACTCGCAGGAGATTTGGCCATGAGCGGCACGGAGAGAATCAGGAAACCGCGCGTGCACGGCATCGGCGGCGTGTTCTTCAAGGCGAAGGATCCGCAGGCGCTCGCGCGCTGGTACCGCGAGCACCTCGATTTCGACATCGCCGGCTGGGGCGGCACGCAGTTCGCGTGGAAGCGCGCGGACACCGGCGCCGAAGCCTGCACCGTGTGGTCGCCATTCAACCAGGACACCCAGTATTTCGCGCCGAGCGACAAGCCGTTCATGCTCAACCTGCGCGTCGACGACCTCGATGCGACGCTCGGCGAGTTGCGCGTGGAAGGCTGCCAGGTGCTCGACCGCCGCGAGGACGCCGCGTACGGGAAGTTCGGCTACGTGGTCGATCCGGAAGGGACCCTGCTCGAACTCTGGCAGCCGCCCGTCGATCCTGCGGCGGAACCTGCCACATGAAATTGCTCGCGATCGAGACCGCCACCGAGGCCTGTTCGGTCGCGTTGTGGATCGATGGCGAGGTGCGCGAGCGTCACGCGATCGCGCCGCGCCGCCATGCTGAACTCGTGCTGCCCTGGGCCGATGGCCTGCTCGCCGAAGCCGGTATCGCGAAATCGCAACTGGACGCGATCGCGGTCGGTCGCGGACCGGGCGCGTTCACCGGCGTGCGCCTCGCGATCGCGCTGGCGCAGGGCATCGCGCTGGCGCTGGACCGGCCGGTGGTCGCAATCTCCTCGCTTGCGGCACTGGCGATGGGCGCTCCCGACTGGCCCGACGGCTCAGCCGCCGGGCGCTCTTCGCCGCGCGCGCCGGTGGCTCGCAAGCGCGGCGCTTCGCTCTTGGCCGCGATCGATGCACGCATGGGCGAGATCTATCTCGGCACGTTCGCGCGCGACGGGGACGGGCTCATCACGCCGATCGATGGCGAGCAACTCGTGCGGCCCGCTGCGACCGCATTGCGCGACGATCGTACCTGGGCCGGAGTCGGCAGCGGATTCGCGGCCGACGATGGTGCATTGGTGAAAACCCTGGGCGAACGGCTGCTGGACTACGACGCAACCGCATTGCCGCATGCCGCGGATCTGGTCCGCCTTGCCGCGCATGCATATGCGCGTGGCGAGGCGATCGCGCCCGAACTGGTCGAGCCGGCCTACCTGCGCAACAAGGTCGCGCTCACCCTGGTGGAACAACAGGCATCGCGCGGCTGACTGCCATTGCGATGCTGCAGTTCCGGCCCGGCAGCCCGGCCACGGATGGCCGAGCCTTGCGCAAGGATCCACGCCAGCCTTGAAGTCGCTTACTTCACCCGGTTCGCGATGAAGTGGTACGCCAGCATGCCGACGCCGGCCGCGCCGATCAGCAGGCCGAACGTGCCGGGGTTGTTGCTGTCCAGGTGAAGTGCGCTCACCAGCCCGAACGCGATGCCGACCGAGGTCAGCACCAGTCCCCACTTCAGGGCGGACAGGCGGCGGCTCTGTTCGTCGGCGACCAGCATCGACTTGACCAGATCCTCGGATGCATGGTTTTCCACCATGCCCTTGCGCAGACGTGCTTCGACGACGACCTTGATCGCCATCACGATGCAGATGAACAGGGTGATCGGGATCAGGAGGGTGAAATCCATGGCATTGCTCCGGTAGGGCGGGCTCGACGGCCCGTTCACGACGATGGACAGGGGCAGGGCGCGTCCGGTTGCATCCCGTTGCAATCCGACTCCGACTCCGACTCCGCTGCACGCGCATACTTCGCCTGCAACCGTTGGGCGGCTGAAGGTATCCATCGCCCCATGAACGAAGACCAGGAATTGGTGACGGCGGTGCTGGCGCGAACGCCCGGTGCGTTCGAGCGGCTGATCGCACGGCACAAGGCGCTGGTCTGGCACGTCGTATTCCGGATGGTGAAACACCCTGAGGATGCGCGTGAACTCAGTCAGGACGTATTCCTGCGCGTCCACCAGCGCCTGCACCAGTATCGCTTCGAGAGTTCGCTGTCGACCTGGATCGGCCGGGTCGCGTTCTCGGTTGCGAGCCGGCACCTGCAGAGGAAGAAGCTTCCGCTGGCCGAACCCGCGCAGGACCAGGATGGCGATGCGTTCGACGACATCGGCGATGGCTTCGACCTGGAAGCGGCCTTCGCCGACGCCGAGACGATGCGGCATCTCAATGCCGCGATCGAATCGCTGCCGCCGCTGCAACGCACGCTGGTGACGCTTTATCATCTCGACGAGATGGGAATCGCGGACATCGCAGGCATCACCGGGCTGCCCGAAGGCACGGTCAAGAATTACCTGTTTCGCGCGCGCCGGCGCCTGCGCCGGCAACTCGAAACCCGACTGGGAGCGATCGCATGAACGCCAACGATCTCGATCACCGCGACCCCGGGCACGACATGCTCCTGCAGGCCGTGGCCGAACGCGCCGAACGGGAGCAGGAATCGGCCGGGCGCGATCCGCGCGTGGACCGCTACCGGCTGATCGTGCGCGCCTTGCGGCAGCCGCTGGAGCCGCAACTGCCAGGCGACTTCGCCGAGCGCGTCGCGGCCAAGGCCCTGCAACGCGATGGCGACGGCTTCGAGGACGTCCTGGTGTCCCTGCTGTTGCTCGCGATGGGGGTCGCGGCGCTGTTCTTCGTCGGCCCGACGCTTGCGAACGTGGCCCACGCAATGGTCGGCATCGCGCTGCCGCCATTGCCCTGGCATCAGGTGGCGATGGCGGCGACCTGCATCGGCGTGGTGTGGGCGGTCGACAGCGGCTGGATGCGGATCCGGCCTGGCCAGCGCAGGATCTGATCGACCGGACGTATTCGAAACCACTCCGCCGGATTTGTGCGCCTGTGCGCCCCAGATCGCCTGCAGGCGGCGGTCGCGGCCGCAACCGACGCGGTACTGCTCGTAGTACTGCGGGTTCTTGATCGTGAATTGCTGGTGGTATTCCTCGGCTGCGTAGAACGGGCCGGCGTCCGCGATCTGGACCGCGATCGTCTGCTTGAACAGGCCCGAACGCTGCAGCGCATCCTTGTACGCCTTCGCCTGTTTCATCTGCGTTGCGTCGTGGGTGAAGATCATGCTGCGGTATTCGTCGCCGGTGTCGCAGGCCTGGCCACCGACCTGGGTCGGGTCGATGTCGTGCCAGTAGATGTCCATCAGTTTCGTGTAGCTGATCTTCGCCGGGTCGTAGTGCACCTCGACCGTTTCGACATGGCCGGTCCGGCCGGTCGATACGTCCTCGTAGCTCGGGTTTTTCACATGCCCGCCGCTGTAGCCGGAGATCGCCTTGACCACGCCGGGCACCTTGTCGAACGCGTGTTCCATCGTCCAGAAACAGCCGCCTGCGAAGGTCGCGATCGCGAGTTTCGGGCCGGGCGTGGTGTCGATCAGGGTGACGCTCACCGGATTGGCGCCGGGCGCTGCCGGGTTCGATGCGGCCAGGGAGTGGCCGACGCATGCGAGCGCGACGGCCGAAGCGAGCGACAGCGCGGTCAGGCGGAACGATCTCTTGCGCATGCTCAGGTCCTCAATGCGGGCAATGGCTCACCCTTCGGTATGAAGTTCAGGGCGACGCCATTGTTGCACCAGCGTTCGCCGCGTGGCTGCGGGCCATCGTCGAACCTGTGGCCCTGATGGCCGCCGCAACGCACGCAATGGTATTCGGTGCGTTTCTCGATGAGTTTGTAGTCGTCCTGGAAGGCGGTATGGCCGGCGATCGACTGGGTGAAGCTTGGCCAGCCGGTGCCGCTGTCGAACTTGTTCACGCTTGCGAACAGCGGCAGGTAGCACGCCGCGCAGACGAAGGTGCCGACCCGGTGTTCGTTGAGCAACGGGCTCGTGAACGCACGCTCGGTGCCTTCCTCGAACAGCACGTTGTACGCCGCCGGCGTCAGCAGTTTGCGCCACGCATCGCTGGGCTTGTGCAGCGGCGGGATGATCACGTTGATCGCCTGGCCTGCGGCCCGGGCGAGCTTGGGGAGCAGCGGCAGCGCGGCGAGCGCGGCCATGGACTGGAGCAGGGTGCGGCGTTGCATGCGGGTCTCCACGACGGACGCCGGCGGGGTCGCCAGCGTGGGCGAAAGGATCGGCGATGGGGTGTTCTGCGGGCGTGAAGCCGGCGGACCGATGCGGACTGCGCTGCGGCAGGACGACGCGCGCCGCTCCCGTCAGGCGCTCCGCCCTGCATCCTGCTCCATCTGCGCGACGAAGGATGCGAACATCGGACCAAGGCTCGCGCCGAAGCGCGGGTTGATCTCGAAGATCAGCGGCTGCCCGTTGCAGATCTTGTAGTTGAAGCAGCACAGCCCCTCGAACCCGATCGACGCGAGGATCCGTCCGAACAGGTCCAGCCAGGCGCATTCGCAGACCGCGCGCTCCCGGTCCGGCTCGCGGCCCTTGATGAAGACGTCGTTCTCGAACTCGAATGCGACCGTCGTCGCGCAGGCGACGCGCCCCTGTTTGAACAGGACATGCGCGGTGTATTCGGTCTTCCCGGCGATGTACTCCTGCCGGAAGTAGTCCGGGTCGACGAGCTTGTCGGCGAGCAGGTTTTCCGCGGCGCGGGTATGCACGATATGGCTGTTGACCCCCCATTCGTCGATGCGCTTCTTGAGGATGTACGGATACGCCTGGAAGAGTCCGAGCATCGGGATGCAGTCGCCGAATCCGTTCGCGATCAGCGCTTCGTTGAGCAGGCGCTTGTCGTCGCACAGCGCGACGCTGCGCAGGCTCGGCAGCGGGATCGGGTTGTTGCAGAGCAGGTCGCGATGCCCGTCCAGGTGGCGCAGGTCGCGCACCGTCAATGGGACGACCAACTGGTACATGCTCAGGTTTCCCGGAGAGAACTCGTCGAACGCGATCGCGTGCGGCGTGGACTCGAAACCCGACCGGATGTCGGCTTCCCAATCGTGTCCGGCCGGAAACAGGATGTTCATCGGGTCGCGGGCAATGCGGGCGGATTCATCGGTTGCCTCGGCAGCTGCGGCCCGCATCCGGCGATGCCGTCATTGCATGTAGGTCCTGACGAATCCCTTGAACTCCGCATCCGACCTGCAGGTCCTGCGTTCGCCGGATGGCAGTTTGACTTCGCAGGTGTACGGGGCGACATCCGCGGCCTTCTGGCCGGGGACCGAGCGCCAGGAATAGGTTCCGAAGACGATTCCCTTGACCGCTTCGTACAAGGTCACGTTGTGCCACACCGTACCGAGCGACGAACTCGTGCTTTCGACCTGCACGAAGCACTTGTCCGTCTTCGCGTCGTAGTGGCTCTTGAAGGTCGCCGTTTGCCCGCTTCCCAAACCCAACAGCGCGAAGCGCTGCTGCGCTTGCGCGGTGCATTTCGCCTGCACGGCGACTGTCTCGGAGACGGATTGATCGTGCTGCTGCCGCTTGTGATCCTCGAGCGCGAGGACCTGGACCTTGTATTGCCAGACGAGGGCGCCGACCATGACGGCCAGCACCAGCAATGTGATGATCATTCTCATGTCGATGTCCCCGTGTTTTGCGTGAGGGGCTGCGACGCAAGCCCCCGGTTCCCGCGGACAGTATCCGACTTGCGGCGCCTGATTGTCAGGTGCCGCGTGCTTGGCCGGTAACGGCTTCTTTCCCCGTGGACGACCCTTCGTAACCAAGCATGGCGACACCGAGATGTTGCGCGAGCCCGCGGCCGCCTTCGCGCATGACCTGGTCATGGTTCCAGGCGAACACGGGCGCGAGCAGTGGCGCCAGCAGGCGCATCCATGCCTTGCCGACGGCCACCGTCCATTCGTAGCGTACGCGGGTGGTGTTACCGATCGCTTCGAGGCGCCAGCGCCCGCTGCCGTCCAGGTCGCCCGAGGCGATTCCTTCCATGCGCGACGGACGTTCGACCACCGTCGTGCGCATCGCGAAAGACAGCCGATAAGGCAGCCGGCTCGACCATGTGTAGCGGCGCAGCGCTCCGACGCCGTCTGCGTCGCCTTTTTCCAGTTCGGCGACCGCGATCACGTAGCGCCACCAGCGCGGCCATTGTTGGGGTACGACCAGTGCTTCCCAGACGCGCTCGATCGGCGCGTCCAGATGCCAATGCGTGACCAGCGAGAACTGCTTCATGGTCCGATCATCGTCTGTCGTCGGTGAAGGATGCGTCAGCGCTGCGGACGGCACGACGGCATGCAACCGGTCGTGGGGCCAGCGGCGGCGCCGCGGCGCTGGCCTCGGGCATGGGACGCTGCCAGACTGCGTCCCGGATAGCCACTGCAGGTGCGCACGACCATGGAAGATTCGCGCAGGATCGCCAATTCGAGTTATGTCATCGCGGCAATTGCCCTGTTGCTGGTGTTGTTCCTGCACCTGCTTCCGGCGATGGTCGCCGGCCTGCTGGTGTACGCGATCGTCGGCGCGGTCGCGCCCCTGCTCGAACGCAAGCTGTCGGGCGAACTGTCGCGCCAGCTTGCTGTCGCGCTGCTCGGCACGGTCGTGGTCGCGCTGATGGCGTTGCTGATCGTCGGCGGAGTGGTGCTGATGCGCGCCCAGCTCAGCGATCCGGACACGTTGTTCAACCGGTTGATGCCGGTCATCGACAATGCGCATGCGCAATTGCCGGCGGCGATCGTCGCCCACCTGCCGGTCACCATCGAGGACCTGCGCGCGACGGTTTCCAGCCTTGCACACAAGCATTCGGAGCAGTTGCAGACCGCCGGCAAGGCGACCCTGGTGGTGTTCGGGCGCATCCTGGTCGGGTTGATCCTTGGCGCGATGGTCGCCCTGGCCCACGAGCGCGCACCGTCGCGCAGCGGCCCGTTGCGCCGCGAACTCGGCGCGCGTTGCTCGCGTTTCGCCGGCGCATTCCGCGACATCGTGTTCGCGCAGTCCAAGATCGCCGCGATCAACACCCTGTTCACCGCGATCTTCCTGCTCATCGCGATGCCGATCGCCGGCGTGCCGCTGCCGTTCGCGAAGACGCTCGTCATCATCACGTTCGCGATCGGCCTGGTGCCGGTGGTCGGCAACCTGATCTCGAATACGCTGATCGTCATCGTCGCGCTGTCGGTCTCGATGTGGGCGGCGATCGCCGCACTGGTGTTTCTCGTGCTGCTGCACAAGTTCGAATACTTCCACAACGCGCGCATCGTCGGCGGCCAGATCCGCGCCCGCGCCTGGGAGCTGCTGCTCGCGATGCTGGTGATGGAAGCCGCATTCGGCCTGGCCGGCGTGATCGCGGCGCCGATCTACTACGCCTGGCTCAAGAGCGAATTGCAGGCGCGCGACCTGATCTGACAACTGCGCGCAGTTTGTTTCCCGATCTACCAGATCGTGTAGACCAGGACGAACGCGGCAAGCGTCATGGCCGTGATCGCCGCCAGGAACAGCGCGTCCACGATCTTGACCAGCCGCGAAGCCCGCTTCGGATCGGCGGTCTTGAGGGTCCAGAAGATCAGGTAGATGCAGGCCAGGAAGACCGCGGCGCAAATCGCCAGCATGTCGTCGACGATCGTGGCGGTGCCTTGCCCCCGATTCGCGGCTTTCATGAAAGCGACGACGGTGATGCACAGTCCGGCGAGCGTTCCCGATACCGACAGCAGGCTCAGCAGTTCCGCGCGGGCCCAGCGTTGCGTTCCGGCAGACTCGGCGATGGGTTCGCCTGCCGGGGGTGCGGCATGCGCGCTCGATGACGCCTTGCCTCGATGGTTCTTCAAATCGATGACCTCCGTGCCCGTTGCTGCCTCACCGCCGGCTGCCGATGCCGAGCGTGTCATGCGCCGACCCCCGATCCAGCATGACCGTTTACGGAATTGCAGTCTGGCACCCTTGCACCGCATCGCACCGACGGACGAAGCAGCCAGAAAGGACGTACAACAAGGCAACCAGCAAAGGCCGAAAGCTCAAGGCCAGGGCGTCATGCACTCGGGATTGACGGGAAGCTCCTTACGGGGCTACCCACGAAATCGGCGCCAAAGCCTCAAGCCAACGGCAAGTAGCCCTACTAGAGCGACTGCCACAACGGCCACAAAGGCGGACCAGTACGTCCAGGTAAACCCCTTCGCGTTTTGATAGGAGTCGGTGCCGTGCCCTGTCGCTACTTTGTAGACCACGAGCGATGAAAAAGCAGCGAAGGCAAGCCCGAAGAAGAGGAAGCCACAGATTCGAATGAACTTGGAGCTACGAAGAGTCATGGATGTAGAGCCTCACTCTAATGTAGACCCCGCATCCGGGGAGTAGCACCGGATGCTCAGTTTCCCCGCTGGGCCTGTCAATCAGAGAATTCCTGCAGCCGATCAAGCACTTCCCGGATCGTGCCGGACCCAAAGTTGCGAGCAAGCTGCCGTGCATATTCTCCGGATGCAGGGTGCCATGTCTTATGACCCCGGAACCGAGGCGCTGAAAACGCCCTCGACGGACCCACTCAAACCCCGCCTGTTGGACGAAGTCCGGCGCAACTTGCGCGCCAAACGCTACAGTCTGCGTACCGAGGACACCCATGTCGGATCGGCCGGGTCGTTCAGCTAGGCCCTGGCATTCTCCGCCCGCGCATAGAAATACTTCTTCGCCACTTCCGCCGCGATCACGTACGCGAGCGTGAGTCCGATCATCGCCAGCATCAACGATGCGGGCAGCGGGACGAAGCCGAAGACCGAATCGAACGGCAGGTACGGAATGACCAGGGTGATCGCGGTCACGATCGCGGTGCTCGTCAGCAGCAGCTTGCCCGGCATGCTGCGGAAGAATGGGCGGCGCGTGCGTACCACCAGTGCGATCACGAGTTCGGTCAGCAGCGATTCGATGAACCAGCCGGTGCGGAATTCCTCGGGCGTTGCGCGGAACAGCCACAGCAGCGCGCCGAAGGTCAGGATGTCGAACACCGAGCTGACCAGCCCGAACAGCACCATGTAGTCGCGGATGAACACCGTGTTCCAGCGGCGCGGCCTGGCCACCCATTCCGGATCGACGTTGTCGCTCGCGATCGTGGTGGCGGGGATGTCGGACAGGAAATTGTTGAGCAGGATCTGCGATGCGAGCAGCGGCAGGAACGGCAGGAAGATCGACGCCGCCGCCATGCTGAACATGTTGCCGAAGTTCGCGCTGATCGTGGTGAGGATGTACTTGAGCGTATTCGCGAACGTGCGACGGCCCTCGTCGATGCCTTCGCGCAGGATGCCGAGGTCCTTCTGCAGCAGGACGAAGTCGGCCGCGTCCTTCGCGACGTCCACCGCGGTGTCCACCGAGATGCCGACGTCCGCGGTGTGCAGCGCCGGCGCGTCGTTGATGCCGTCGCCCATGTAGCCGACCACATGGCCGGATTTCTGCAGCGCCAGGATGATGCGTTCCTTCTGGTTCGGATCGACTTCGGCGAACACGGTGGTGCGCTCGGCCGCATGCAGGAGCGCTTCGTCGCTCATGGCGTTCATCTCGCGCCCGGTCATGCTGCCGGCGATCTCCAGGCCCACCGCATCGGCGACGTGGTGCGCGACCTTGCGGTTGTCGCCGGTGATGATCTTCAGTTGCACGCCGCGCTGCGCCATGTCGAGGATGGTCTGGCGCACGTCCGCTTTTGGCGGATCGAGGAACAACAGGAAACCGGCGAAAAACAGGTCTTTCTCGTCGGCGCGCGTGTAGGCGTCGGTGCGACTTTCGACGATGCGCGAGGCGACGCCGAGTACGCGATAGCCCTGGCCGCTCCACGCGTCGTAGCGTGCTTCGATCTGCGCGCGCATCGCCGCGTCGAACGGCGCAGCCCCCGCCGCGACCTGCACGTTCGCGCACATGCCGATGATGTTGTCGAGCGCGCCCTTGGCCACCAGCGTGCGCGTACCCGCTGCGTCGGCCGCCACCACGGACAGGCACTTGCGCACGAAGTCGTAGGGAATCTCGTCGACCTTGTGTTCGGCGCCGAGGTCGATCGCAGACCTGGTCGCGCTGGCGTTCACCGCATCGTCGAGCGGATTGGAAAGCCCGGTCTGGAAGCGCGCGTTGATCGCGGCCAGGCGCAGCACGTCGGCGGAGGGCTGGCCCGTCACGTCGAATGCGCCGTCGAGTTCGACCACGCCGGCGGTCAGGGTGCCGGTCTTGTCGGTGCACAGCACGTCCATGCTGCCGAGGTTCTCGATCGAGTTCAGCCGGCGCACGATCACGCCGAGCTTCGCCATCCGCTTGGCGCCGTGGGAGAGGGTGATGCTGATGATCGCCGGCAGCAGTTCCGGGGTGAGCCCGACCGCGAGCGCGAGAGCGAACAGCAGCGACGCGATCGGCGGCTTGTGCATGAAGATGTTGATCGCCAGCACCAGCAACACCATCACCAGCATGATCCGCGTGAGCAGGTAGCCGAAGCGTTTGATGCCGCGCTCGAACTCCGTCAGCGGCGGACGCAGCGACAGCTTGTCGGCGATCTGCCCGAACACGGTCGCCTTGCCGGTCCGCACGACCAGCACCTGCGCGGTGCCGCTGCGCACGCTGGTTCCCATGTACACGCAGTTGCTGCGTTCGGCGAGGGCGGCATCGGCCGCGACGACGCCCGGTTTCTTCTCCACCGGGAACGTTTCCCCGGTGAGCACCGCCTGGTTGACGAAGAAATCCTTCGCGACCAGCACCACGCCGTCGGCGGGGATCAGGCTGCCTGCGGACAGTTGCACGATGTCGCCCGGCACCACGTCGGTCGACGGCAGCGTCAGTGCCTTCCCTCCGCGCAGGACATTGGTGTTGATGGTGACCTGCGAACGCAATTTCTCGATCGCGTTGCTGGCGATGTATTCCTGTACGAAGCCGAGGATCGTGCTGCCGAACACGACGGCCAGCACGACGCCCGCATCGACCCATTCCGATGCGACCAGGGAGACGATCGACGCGAAGATCAGGATCAGCACCAGCGGACTCTTGAACTGGTTCGCGAACAGTCCCAGCGCGCTCGCCTGCTGTTTCGCATCGAGCGCGTTGGGGCCGTAGCAGTTGAGCCGCAGCGCTGCCTCGGCCGGCTCGAGTCCGCCCGCATCCGCGTGCAGCGCAGCCATCAGGCGGTCGGGCGGCAGGCTCCATTCGGCGTCGGGAGCGGCCTGGGCGGATTGCCCGGGCACGGGCTTGTGCGGAAGCAACCTTGCGAAGAAATTCATGCGTCTTCCTTGATGTGCATGCGGCGACCTTGCGGCAACCGGCGCATCGATGCATGAAAGATGCGCCGCGCACCGCAGCATAGACCCGTAACGCGTGCATCAAGGGGTCGCAGTCGTAATCCATGGAATCGCGATCATGCGAACCCGGCGAGAGCCTCGGCGCTCGCGACTGGCGATTCACAGCCAGCCTGGCCACGAAGGCCAGTGCTGGCGGTACTCCGCAAACTTCAGATCGCGTCGAGGAAGGCCAGGATCTGCTGGCGCTGCGCTTCCTGCAGGTGCAGGTAGCGGTCGCGCGCGCGGCGGGCTTCGCCGTCGTGCAGGCGGATCGCGGCATCGATCGTCGCGGCGCGGCCGTCGTGCAGGTACGGACCGCTCGCACGCACGCCCCACAGCGGCGGCGTCTTGATGTCCTGGCCGAGGGCCTGTCCCTGCACGATGCCGTCGCCCAGCGAACCCATGTCGTGCAGCAACAGGTCGGAGTACAGGTTCACCGGTTTGCGATCCAGCGCGGCCACCTGGTTGTGCCCGGTCCGCATGCTCGGCGTATGGCAACCGGAACAGCCGATGGTATTGAACAGTGCGGCACCCGGCGAACCCGCTGCGACCGGGCGCGCAGGAGGCGGTGCAAGCAGGCGCATGAAGTCGGCTGCGGCGTCGATGTCGCTCCTGCCTGTCTGCGGGTCGACGGTGTCTTCGGGGTCGGTCACGGCGTCGTAGTGGGCGAGCCGCACCTGGTCGCCGTTCGGCGCGTTCTCGAACGGGAAGAAGCGGTTGGTGATGCCCATCTCGTTGAGGTAGGCATCGCCCGCGAACGCGAGCAGGGTGGCGTGCTGGCCCTTCCATCCGAAGCGGCCGACGCGCGTCGTGCCAGTCGTTTCATCGGTGACCATCGACGGCAGTCCGTGCAGGCCGTCGTGCTGCGAGCGCGCGGCATTCTGCAGGATGGCCTGGTCGGGAATCGCCTCGATCAGGCCGAGCCCGAACAGCGCCGTCGATTGCCGGTGCGCGACGACATTCGCCTGCGACGGAATGACCTCCAGCGCGCCGGGCGCGATCGCCTTGTCCTGCAGCAGCGAGCCGCCGATGTTGGCGAGCGGATCGAACTGCCCGTTGGCCCGGTGTCCGAAGCGCGTGACCACGATGTTCGAGGCGCCGCCGATGGCCGGCCTGGAATGGCAGGCCGCGCACGAGACATTGTTGAAGATCGGGCCGAGTCCGCTCGCCGCGTTTTCCCGGTTCTGGAACTCGTCGAGGCCGGCGGCGAAGGCCAGCATCTGGTCGTTCGTCAGTCCCGGCAGGGGCGAGCCGAAGTTGGCGACCGGCGGCGGCACCTGCGGCCGATAAGGATCGGGCCGGTGCCGCTGGGCCGGATGTTGGCCCGCGGCGAGTTGCGGCTGGGCGACGGTGTAGCCCGCGACGAGGGTCGTCGCGATGATAGCGCCTGCCACAAGGATGCGGCGGCGGGTGGCAGGCATCGGGATGTTCATGACTGGTCTCCATGGGGTTGTGCCGATGGGTCACCGTCGTCCTCGGGCGGCGGGGGTGGTGGTCGATCGTTGCCATCGGGTGGCGGCGGACGCCGGCCCTGTCCGCCCGGTCCCTGCATCCCGTTCGGGCCGCCCGGGAGCGGGCGACGACCCTGTCCGCCCGGGCCATCGGGGCGTGGAGGTGACCGATCGCCATTGCTGCCATTGCCTCCCGGCGGACCGCGCCGATCGCCGGGACCGCCCTGGCCATCGGGCGGCGGCGGTGGACGGTGCGTTTCGTGCCAGCGGTCGAAGCGGGTGAGCTGGTCGGGCGTCAGCACCTTGGCCAGGTTCGCATGCATCTGCTGGTCGAGCGCGTCGTGCTTGCTGCGCATCGCTTCGTGCATGGCCATCATCGCGGCGTGGTGTTGTTCGAGGATCGCCTGCACGGACGTGCGCTGGTTGGGATTGAGTCCGACCGCGGTCGCGATCTCGTCCATCGGTGGACCCTTGGGCGGGGGCCGGCGCTCCTGGGCGCCGGCGTGCATCGCGAGCAACAGCAGGGCGGAACAAGTCAACTGGCGGATCATGGCTTTCTCCTCGTGGCAGCCGGGGGATGCAGCGGCGAGGTCAAGACTGGGACGCAACTGCGCAGCGACGATGGAGCCATCGTGGAGAAATCAAGGATTTGTTCGCGCCAGTTCCCAAACCGGGGCGAACAGAACGTAAGGTGATCGTCGTCCTTCCCTGTCCGCGTTTCGTCGCCCACTGCCCATATGCGCATCCGGATCCGCCTCTGGCACCGACTCTTCATCGCCTTCGCGGGGCTGAGCATCGTTGCGCTGGCGACGTTCGCGGTGCTGCAGCAGCAGGATCTCCGGCGCGGTTT
>JBBQHA010000064.1:0-17352 GCA_038323475.1 Lysobacterales bacterium | reverse complement strand
GCCCCAGGTGCCGAGCCACAGCGTCTTGAGGCCTCCTGGCGAGGTGGTCTCCAGCACCTTCCAGATGATCCGGATCGGCAGGCCGCTGCGCTCGTCGTACAGCGCGAAGCGGCGATGCTCGAAGCGCAGCAGGCCGCCTTCCGTGCCGATCCACAGTGCGGGGGAACCATCGTCGGCGCGACTCTTCGTGAACACTTCGACATTGCTCGGCAGGCCCGAGGTGGTGTCGAGCAGCGTCCACTTGCCGCGCTCGAACACGGCCATGCCCGCGCCGTAGGACGCGATCCACAGCGCAGGAGCGCCATCCAGGCCCGGGCTTTCGACCATGTCGTCGATGCGATGGCCGAGCAGCGCCTTCGGCACCGGCACGGACTCGAAGCGGTCGCCGGCCAGGCGCGCAAGTCCGTTGGACGTACCCACCAGCAGGCCGTGCTTGCCGTTGGCTTCGACCGTCTCGCAGAGGGCTTCGGTATCCAGGCTGGGCAGGCCCGATGCTTCGCCGAAAACCTTGATCCTGCCGTTCTGCAAGCGCGCGACGCCCTGGTCGGTCGCGATCCAGAGCACGGTGCCTTGCGCATCCGTGGTTTCGAGCAGGCCGCGGATGCGGTTGCTCGGCAAGCCGGCCTTGGTGTCGAATACTTTCCAGACGCTGTCCTTCAGGTAGGCAAGCCCGCCGTCGAACGATCCGAACCAGATGCCGCCGTCTTTTGCGGCGCGCATCACCCGCGCGTAGTTCGAACCCATGCGCCGCGGAAACGGAACCGTCTCCCAACTGCGGCCGTTGTAACGTGCGGCGCCATCCTGGGTCGCGGCCCAGACGAATCCGCGCTGGTCGGCCAGCAGGTCCACGATGGTGTGCTGCGGCAATCCGGATCGTTCGTCGAACACGACCCAGGGCAGGCGCCCCGGCGGCGCCGGTTCGATCGTCAGGTGGCCGGTGTCCGCTGGAGCCCAGGCACCGTCGGCTGCGTGCGCCTGGGTCGCGCATGCAAGCAGCAACCATGCCGTGAATGCGCCGGCATGCGTGATGCAACGTCGAAAATGTGTCAGGACCATCATTTCCCCACGTGATCGCGAAAACTGCCTGCCGGCTTTGAATAACGTAACCGAATAACCGCGACCGAGGCACCCTCCGACCGCCTGTCACGCTAGGCTGTCGCCAACCAGGAGACCTGCCGATGGATTTTGCACACTCCGAACGGACCCGGCCGCTGCGCGAAAAGCTGGCCCTCTTCATGCGCGACGAGGTCGTGCCGGCCGAACCTGCCTATGCCGCCGGATTGAGCGGCAGCAGCGACTGGCGCGGATGGCGGCAACCCGCGGTCATGGAGACGCTGAAGGCGAAGGCGCGCGAGGCGGGGCTGTGGAACCTGTTCCTGCCCGAGCCGGAGTACGGGGCGGGTCTCAGCAATGTCGACTACGCGCCGCTGGCCGAGATCATGGGTCACTCCTTCATCGCGCCCGAAGCGTTCAACTGCAACGCGCCCGACACCGGCAACATGGAAGTGCTGGTGCGTTACGGCTCGGACACGCAGAAGGAGCGCTGGCTGACGCCGCTGCTGGCCGGCACGATCCGTTCGGCGTTCTGCATGACCGAGCCGGACGTCGCCTCGTCGGACGCGACAAACATGCGCGCGACCGCGACGATCGAAGGCGACGAAGTCGTGCTCGATGGCCGCAAGTGGTGGTCGACCGGGATCGGTCATCCGCATTGCCGTTTCGCGATCTTCATGGGCCTGAGCGATCCGCAGGCGCCGCCGCACCAGCGCCATTCGATGGTGATCTGTCCGCTCGATGCGCCGGGCGTGCGGATCGAACGGATGCTGACGGTGTTCCACGATGTCGATGAGCCATCCGGCCACGGCGAGGTCAGTTTCACGAACGTGCGGTTGCCGGCCGATCACGTGATCCTCGGTGCGGGACGCGGTTTCGTGATTGCGCAGGGTCGGCTCGGCCCGGGCCGCATCCACCACTGCATGCGCGCGATCGGCGCGGCCGAACGTGCGTTGTCCCTGCTGTGCGCCCGCGCGACGACGCGCACCGCTTTCGGCAAGCCGCTGATCGAACTCGGCGGCAATGCCGACATCGTCGCCGACCTGCGCATGGCGATCGAGCAGGCGCGCCTGTTGACGTTGAAGGCTGCGTGGCTGATCGACACCCATGGCGTGAAAGCCGCGATGAGCGAGATCTCGCAGATCAAGGTAATCGCGCCAGCGGTCGCGCAGAAGGCGGCCGATGCGGCGATGCAGATCCATGGCGGCGCCGGCGTGTCGGACGATTTCCCGCTCGCCGCGCTGTATGCGTATGCGCGCGTGCTGCGTCTGGCCGATGGCCCCGACGAAGTGCATCGCGGCGTGATCGCGAAACTCGACCTGCGCGCGCAGGCCGTTCTGAAAGGCGGGGCAGTGGCATGACCGCCGCCGCCGACATTGCTGCGGTCGACCAGGCGCGCGAGGTTCGCGACGAGGACAGGCTCGATGTCGCGCGCGTCGATGCGTTCCTCAAACAGCATGTCGATGGTTTGCGGGGCGAACCCACGATCCGCCAGTTTCCCGGTGGCGCGTCCAACCTGACTTACCTCATTGCGTATGGCGATCGCGAACTGGTGCTGCGCAAGCCGCCAGCGGGCGTGAAGGCGAAGTCCGCGCACGACATGCTGCGCGAGGCGCGGGTGATGGCGTCGCTGAAACCGCACTATCCATGGGTGCCGGCGATCCTCGCGACCTGCGACGATCCGACCGTGCTCGGCTGCGATTTCTACGCGATGCAGCGCTTGCGCGGGATCATCCTGCGTCGCGAGTTGCCGGCGAACCTCGGGCTCGACGCGGCAGGCGTACGCGCGCTCTGCAGGTGCTTCATCGATCGCCTGGTCGAATTGCACAAGGTCGATGCATCGCAGCCGGAACTGGCGCGGATCGGCAAGGGCGAAGGCTATGTCGCGCGCCAGGTATCGGGCTGGAGCGAGCGCTGGCGACAGGCGCTCACCGAAGGCACCGACGACTGCGCCGACGTGCTGGCCTGGCTCGCGCGGAAACAACCACTGGGGGACAGCACGACCTGCGTGATCCACAACGACTACCGTTTCGACAACGTCGTTCTCGATCGTGCGAACCCGCTCGACATCATCGGGGTGCTCGATTGGGAGATGGCGACGCTCGGCGATCCGTTGATGGACCTGGGTTGTTCGCTCGCGTACTGGGTGCAGGCCGACGACGATGCGGCGTTCCAGTCAGTCCGCCGCCAGCCCACGCATGTCGCCGGCATGCTGACGCGGCGCGAAGTGATCGCGTACTACGGCCGGCGCAGCGGGCTGGACGTGGGCGATTTCGACTTCTTCGAGGTGTTCGGGCTGTTCCGTCTGATGGTGATCATCCAGCAGATCCATCGCCGCTTCGCGCTTGGCCAGACCACCAACCCGCAGTTCGCCGGCTTTGGCCAGGCCGCCCGCCACATGGGCCTGCGCTGCCGTCGACTGATCGGCACTTCGGAGCCTTGAGCATGCCGAACCTGGTATTGATCCGTCACGGACAAGCGAGCTTCGGCGCTGCCGACTACGACCGGCTTTCGAGTACGGGCGAGGAACAGTCGCGGCATCTCGGCGACTGGTTCAGGCGGACCGGCCAGTCGCCGGACCTGATCGTGGCAGGCACGATGCGCCGGCACGTGCGCACGGCCGAGCTGTGCGTCGAGGCTGCCGGCGTGGACGCGCCAGGGATCACCCTTGCAGGTCTCGACGAGATGGACCACGAAGAGGTCCTCGCGCGGTATCGACCCGATCTCGCCGCACCCGGGGCGCTGGCGGCCGAACTCGCCCGCGCCGACGATCCGCATCGTGCGTTCCAGCGGGTGTACATCGACGCGGTGAAGCGCTGGATCGGCGGGGAATTCGATGGCGACTACGCCCGCAGTTGGCGCGCATTCCATGCCGACGTGATGGAAAGCCTGCAAACGCTCGCGGCGCACAAGGCGCGCACGATCTGGGCATTCACGTCGGGGGGTCCGATCGCAGTCATCGCCAACGCACTGGTCGGTGCGCCGGTCGAACAGGCATTCGCACTCGCGTGGCCGCTGGTCAACACGTCGGTTACCCGGGTCTCCGTCGACGGGAAGCGCAACCACCTGATCAGTTACAACGCCTGGTCGCATCTCGAGCAGGCGGGCGATGCCCGATTGATCACCCATCGCTGACGCTATCCGCAATCCGGCCAACAGCATGCGTCGTCCATCGCATCGCGCAAACGAAGAGGGCGCCCGGAAGGGCGCCCTCGATGCTGCGGATCAGGCGATCCGGCGTCAGTCGACGCCGAAGTAGGGGTCGCCACCGGCCAGCGACGCATCGGCGCGCTGCCATGCGGCACGCATCGGGTCGCGGGCGTCGGCCCAGCTGAGGCGGGATGCGCCCTTGCTGCGTTCCCATTCGGATTGCAGGATCGCCTCGGACTCTTCCCAGGTGCGCTTGGCGTGGTTGTGGCGATCGGTGAATCCGGCGCGGTAGGCCGGGGCATAGTCGTCGTAGCCGAGTTCGCTGTTGTAGTAGGGCTCGGTGATGAAGGCGCGCTGCCAATAGACTTCCTCATCCGTCGGCTCGATCGCATCGACGAAGCGCTCGCTGTTGCCGACGGCTGCCACTTCCGCGACAGTCTCATCGCTCTCGCCGGTGGGATTGACTGCCTCGCCAACCCCCTTGCCTGCAAGCCCGCCGACCACAGCGCCGACGACCCCACCGACCGCCGTACCGATCGGTCCTGCGGCAATACCCATCGCGGCACCGGCCATCGCGCCACTGGCCGCGCCGATGCCCGTGCCGAGCGGATGCGCACCCGGCGTGCCGGTGATCGGATCACGATTCATGTCGCGTGGTTCCTGCTTTTCTGCCTTGATATGTTCCGTCATGTGGAAAGCTCCTGGATGGCCGATGTGCGTTGCTGATGGAGCCGCCGGATGCGCCGCGTGAACAAGCGCGCCGACCGAAGCGGCGCACCGACTATCGGCGAGCGCGAATGAATTTCGTCCGAACACGCGGCGCCCGCGATCGCGCAACTAACAATCGGTTAAGGCCGATGCGGGAAGCCGCGATTCAGAACATCGTGACGTCCGGCTCCATCAGCGGCGCCGCTCCCGCCCGCGCCTGCGCGATCAGCGAGGCGCTTTCGGGGTAGAGCTTGGCGAAATAGAAGCGCGCGGTGGTCAGCTTGGCTTTGTAGAACGGATCGCCACTGCCGAGGTTGCGCATCGCGACGCCGGCGGAATTGCACCAGGAAAACGAGAATACCAGGTGGCCGATCACGCGCAGGTAGGGCACGGCGGCGGCGGCGGCTTCGTCGGGGTTCTGCATCGACTTGACCGCGATCTCGGTCGTGAGTTTCTGCACTTCGCCCATCAGCGCGATCAGCGGCGCGGTGAATTCCTTCATGGCCGGGTTCTCGTCGTGGATCTTGACCATGTCCTGGATCACCTTGCCGAACTTACTGAGCCTGGCGCCGCCATCGGCGAGCACCTTGCGGCCGAGCAGGTCGAGCGCCTGCACGGTGTTCGTGCCTTCGTAGATCATGTTGATGCGCGCGTCGCGGACGTATTGTTCGATGCCCGTCTCGGCGATGTATCCGTGGCCGCCGTAGACCTGCATCGCGAGCGTCGTCGATTCGTAACCGTTGTCGGTGATGAAACCCTTGATGACAGGCGTGAGCAGGGCGACGAGGTCCGCGTTGTCGGCGCGCACTTGCGGATCCGGGTGATTGTGTTCGCGATCGATCGCCAGGCCCGCCCAGTATGTGAAGGTGCGCGCGGCTTCCACATAGGCTTTCTGGGTCAGCAGCATGCGGCGGACGTCGGGGTGGCAGATGATCGGGTCCGCTGCCTTGTCCGGCGCTTTCGTTCCCGTCGCCGATCTTCCCTGGACGCGGTCCTTCGCGTACGCGAGCGAGTTCTGGTAAGCGGTCTCGGCGAGGCCGAGCGATTGCATGCCGACGCCGAGGCGCGCGCTGTTCATCATCACGAACATCGCGTTGAGTCCGCGGTTCGGTTCGCCGACTATCCAGCCGTTCGCGCGGTCGAGGTTGATCACGCAGGTGGCGTTGCCGTGGATGCCCATCTTGTGCTCGATCGAACCGCAGGCGACGCCGTTGCGCACACCGGCATCGCCATTCGCATCCGGCAGGAACTTCGGCACCACGAACAGCGAAATGCCCTTGGTCCCGGAGGGCGCGTCCGGCAAGCGCGCGAGCACGAGGTGGATGATGTTCTGCGCGAGGTCGTGTTCTCCGGCGGAGATGAAGATCTTGGTGCCGGTGATTGCGTACGACCCGTCGCCATTCGGTTCGGCCTTGCTCCTGAGCAGGCCGAGGTCGGTGCCGCTGTGCGCTTCGGTCAGGCACATCGTGCCGGTCCATTCGCCGGACACGAGTTTGGGCAGATACAGCTGTTTCAGCTCCGGCGTGCCGAATGCCGACAGCGCGTTGTAGGCGCCGTGCGAGAGCCCCGGATACATCGCCCATGCCTGGTTCGCCGAGTTCATCATCTCCATGAAGGCGCCGTGCACCACGTGCGGCAAACCCTGGCCACCGAAATCCGGATCGGCCGCGAGCGAGGGCCAGCCGCCTTCCATGAATTGCCGGTACGCTTCCTTGAAGCCGGTCGGCGTGGTGACCTCGGTGTCGTTGAACTTGCAGCCTTCGCGATCGCCGACCTGGTTCAGCGGGAACAGCACCTCGGCGCAGAACTTGCCGCCTTCCTCGAGTACGGCGTCGATCGTGGCGCGATCGATCGCCGCGTACGGCGTGAGCTTGCGCAACGCGTTCTCGACGCCGAGCAATTCGTGCAGCACGAACTGCATGTCGCGCAGGGGAGGGGTGTATTGCGGCATGGGAATCTCCAGTGACGAACGCCGGACCGACGAGCGCATAGATTAGCGCCGGCAAGGGTGAGTTCGAGCACCAATCCACGTTTGGCCATCGCACGCGCGTCGGGGGTGCGTTGCGCCCATTCAGATTGGTTCGCGCCGTTTCATCGCGCCGGAAGAGGATGCGACAGCCCGTTGCCGCGTCCAGGGAATCGATCGAATGGACCGATGCGATCGTGTTTATGAACGATCTGGACGCTCCATGCCGCTAAGCGCGACAGCGCACATACGCAAACGGCAGTCCGATTCAATGTGGCCGGGTCGGTCCGATGGGCCGCGTCCTACCATAACGAAAGGAATCACCATGAAATTCGCATTGCCAACCGTTCTGCTGATCGCGATGTTCGGACTCGCCGCTTGCAACAACGAGCCTGCGCCTGCCGGAGCCCCGGGTCCAGCCGGAGCGACTGGAAGCACCGGAGCCACGGGTGACCAGGGCAATCAGGGCAACACCGGCTACACCGGCGACAAGGGCAATACCGGCAACACCGGAAGCCAGGGCAATACCGGTTCCACTGGCGCAACTGGCGCAACCGGCGATACCGGCAACACCGGCAACACCGGCAACACTGGAGCGACGGGCGATACCGGTAACACTGGCGCGACGGGCGATACCGGCGACAAGGGCGACAAGGGCAATCAGGGTAACCAGGGCAACGACGGCGATTCCGAGCACCATTGATTCAGCACGCCGCTGAGAATGCGGGCGACCGCACAGCGGCCGTACGTGATGAACCCCGACACGCAGCGCTGCTGCTGTCGGGGTTTTTTTTACGGCCGGGTCCGACCGTGACGAGGCCATGACGCGACGAACGAGCGATGCCTTCAGGTCGCAAAGGTGCCGTTCGAGCCCACGATCGGCTAGGCTGCGCTACCGATGTTTGCCAACGATCGAAAAATAGACGCGCTGCGTTCGGGAATCCCGACGTTCACCTGCATTGTCGGCTGCCACGACTGCTGCGGACCGGTGACTGCCTCGTCGGAGGAAATGGCAAGGCTGCCGGTCAAGACCGAGGCCGAGCATGCGTCGGCATTGGCCGACCTGAGCTGCCCGCATCTGGGCGAGCATGGCTGCGAAGTCTACTCAGAACGCCCGCTGATTTGCCGCCTGTTCGGAACAACGCCTCGTTTGCCTTGCCCGAACGGCAGGCGCCCGGTGTACATGATCGATCCGAAGACCGAGGACGAAATTCACCGATTCCTCAGGCGGACGCGGCAAGTGCTGGTGTGATCGACTGCCTGCACTGGCCGATGCCGGTTCACAGCTGCGCACGCATCGCCGAGACGACGCGCGCGAATGCCGGCCTCAGCAGCGACCACGCCTCGGGCGTCAGGACTGCAGGCGCCTGCAACGGGGCAGCCGTCGGACGCAGGAAAGCATCGCCAGCGCATGCGAAGACGACCCGGTTGGTCCCGTCGTCTTCATGGATGTCGAACGTCGCGCCGCCGAAGGCATGCCGGATGCGCTCGACATGCGCATCCGAATCCTTGCAGTAGAGGTTCAACACCATCACCCCGTTGTCGACCAGCGCCTTGCGGCAGCTGTCGTAGAACTCCTGCGAAGCCAGTTGCGGCGGGATGCCGTCTCGCGCATAAGCGTCCACGAGCAGGACATCGAATCGCCGGGTCGAACGACCGATGAAGCGCGCTCCATCGTCCAGGTGGACATGGAACAGGTCGTCGTCGGGCGGGACCAGGAATTCATCGCGCAACGCGACGACCCGCGGGTTGATCTCGACGACGTCGATTCGCGCCTGCGGCAGTTCGCGATGGCAGAACTTCGCCAGCGAGCCGCCGCCCAGGCCGATCATCGCGATCCGATCCGGCCGACCGGCGAACATCAGGAAACCCATCATCGTCCGGGTGTAGTCCAGGACGAGCCTGTCGGGTTTGCGCTTCGACATGCGGCTCTGGAATTCCGACGGTGCAAAATGCAGCGATTTGTAATGCTGCGTTTCTTCGACGAAGGGCTCGCACATCTCGACCAGTCGCTCCAAAACGGGGATTCCTTGCGTGGCGGCACCGCCAGCCGGGCTCGCGTTGGGAAGGTTAGCATTGGCCGTGAAAGGCCTGCTGCCAATCATGTAGTCTTTCCAGTGCGCGACCTGCAGGATCTGCTCGGCGAGGCTGCGTCCCTGGCCCGTCTCGAAGTCCGCCCGATGGCGCCTATCCCACGGAGGACAGCATGCATAGCGCATCCGACACCGATCCCTCGCGCGGTTCCTGGAAGCTGCTGATCGTCGATGACGAGGAAGAGGTCCACGTCGTCACCAAGCTCGTGCTTGCGCGTTTCTCCTTCGAGGGACGCGGCCTCGAATTCCTCGATGCCTATTCGGCGCGCGAAGCGAAGTCCGTGCTGGCGCTGCATCCGGATGTGGCCCTGATGCTGGTCGATGTCGTGATGGAAACCGACCACGCGGGGCTCGACCTGGTCCGGCACGTCCGCACCGAGGCGAACAACCACTTCGTCCGCATCGTGCTGCGCACCGGGCAGCCCGGCCAGGCCCCCGAGCAGCAGGTGATCCGCGACTTCGACATCAACGACTACAAGGAGAAGACCGAGCTCACCTCGAAGAAGCTTTCGACCCTGCTCTATGCGGCATTGCGTTCCTACCGCGACATCATGACCATCGAGGAATACAAGCGCGGCCTCGAGCGGGTGATCGATGCGTCTGCGCATATCTTTTCGCACCAGCGCAGCCACGAGTTCGCCTCGGCCGTGCTCGCGCAGCTGACCAATGTGGTCGGGATCGATCGCGGCGCCTTGCATTGCAAGGTGACCACGGGAGGCGAGGGCGAAGCCGATCACTTCCACGTGACCTCCGCCACCGGGGTTTACCGCGAGCTCGTCGAGACCGAGGCCGAGGAACAGCTGCCGGCGCATATCGCGCAATCGCTGCGCGCCGCGTTCGAGAGCAAGCAGCACCAGTTCCGCGAAGACCACTACGTGCTGCATTTCGTCGACAGCCAGCACGGTGAGAGCCTGCTCTACGTCGGCGATGTGTGGAAGCTGTCGGACCTCGATCTCCGCCTGATCCAGGTGTTCTGCACGAACGTGTCGATCGCGTTCGAAAACCTGCACCTGAACCAGGAACTGTTCGAGTCGCAGCTGGAAATGATCTGCCTGCTCGCCGGCGCGGCCGAGACGCGTTCGCGCGAAACGGCGAACCACGTCAAGCGGGTGGGCCTGCTCGCCGAGTACCTCGCGCGCGACATGGGACTGGACGAGAAGACCGCGGAGTCGTTGCGTTTCGCGGCGCCGCTGCACGACATCGGCAAGATCGCGATTCCCGACGCCATCCTGAACAAGCCGGACGCGCATACCGCCGACGAAGCGACGATCATGCGGACCCACGCGGAGAAGGGCGCGCAACTGCTTGGACAGTCGCGCCGTCCGCTGCTCAAGCTCGCTGCCCAGATCGCGGCGTCGCACCACGAGAACTGGGACGGCTCTGGCTATCCGCTGGGCCTGTCCGGCAAGGACATTCCGATCGCCGGCCGCATCACGGCCCTCGCCGATGTCTGCGACGCGCTCGGCAGTCGCCGCTGTTACAAGGAGGCGTGGCAGCCCGCGGACGTGCTGGCCTTCCTGAAGGACCAGCGCGGCAAGAAGTTCGATCCGCGACTGGTGGATATCCTGCTCGAGAACTGGGAACGCGCGGCAGCGGTCCGCAACATGCTGCCGGACTGACCGGTGTCGGGTTCGCTCGAAACGGCGAGTGGCCGCAGCGAACAAGCCGCCGAGGATGGATGCGCGCACTGCACTTGCACGTCCATGCGCGGCGCAGCAGGTAGGATGCTCGAAGCGATCGCAACCGCACGGGCAAACGATCCATGATGCCGACCGTCGTCGTGGCAACCTGCGTCGCCCTGTCCGGGGGCGGTTTGGCGTGGTTGTTGCTGTCGGGTCGGCGGATCCGGTCCGAGATCCGCCAGTTGCGCGAGCGTGAACGATGGCGGCAACTCGCGCTCAGGGCCGGCGGCGACGAACTGTGGCAGTACGATGTCGGCGCCGATCGGATCGACCGCGAAAACCAACTGCCCGACGTGGAACAGACCGGCGCCGGAACGCGCGTGAGCATCAAGGCATTCCTGCAATCCCTGCATGAGGACGATCGCGAGCGAAGCCGAGCAGCCGTCGCTGCGCTGGTGAGTGGGCGGGTGGACGAGGTCGAGGTGTCCTATCGCATGCATCGCCGCGGCGGTGGCTGGACCTGGGTCCATACGCATGGCCGCACGGTGGACAAGGACCGCGATGGCAAGGCGACGGCCATCGTCGGCACCACCCGCGAAATCTCCGCTATCAAGTACGACGCCGAGCGCCTGAGCCTGGCCCTGCAGGCTTCCGGCGAGGAGATGTGGGAGCTCGATATCGGCAGCGACAGGTTGCGCCGGGAGAATCCGACCGAACATGGCGCCGACCTCGGCGGACCCGACCGCGCTGCCCGCGACGCATTCGCCAAGGCCTGCCATCCCGACGACCTGGCGCATGTGCGGCAGGCCTACCTGGACGTCCGCTGGGGCAAGGCCAAGACGCTCCACGTGGTGTACCGGATGCGTGCGAAGGGCGGCAGCTACCGTTGGATGGACTCGCATGGGCGCGGGATCGATCCGGGCGACGACGGGCTGCCGACCCGCATGATCGGTACCAACCGCGACATCACGGCGCTCAAGCAAGGGGAGGAGCGATTGCGTCTTGTGTTGTGGGGCAGCGGCGCTGAACTCTGGGATGTCGACATGACCACCGGAGCAATCTGGCGCAGCAACCTGCTGCAAGGTCTTGCCATCAACGACCATGGCGATACGGTCCTGTTCTCGCAGTTGCTCGCCGCTGTTTTCCCCGACGATGCGCCGGGCCTGAGCCAGGCCTTCGTCGCCCATGCCAAGTCCCAGGCGGACGCATTCGAGGCATGGTTCCGCCTGCTCAACGCCGCCGGCGAATGGCGCTGGATGTATTCGCACGGCCGCATCACGGAACGATCCGACGCCGGCTGGGCAGTGCGCATGGCCGGGATCATGCACGACATCACGTCGGTCAAGCAGACCGAGGACGAACTGCGACGCCTGAACGAGGAACTCGAAGACCGCGTTGCCGGTCGCACCGCCGATCTGTCGCGTGCGAACGCCGAATTGAGCGGAACGATCGAACGCCTCGGCGAAGCGCAGGCGCAATTGGTCGAATCCGAAAAAATGGCTGCGCTGGGTTCGCTGGTGGCGGGCGTGGCGCACGAGATCAACACGCCACTCGGGGTCAGCGTGACCGCAGCGTCGCACCTGGGCGAGGAGGTCGACCATCTGGAAGCCCGGCTGCAGGCGTCCGCCCCGTTCGATGCGCAGTTGCAGAAGTCCGCAGGCGTGATCCGGCAATGCGTGGACCTCGTCATGCGCAACCTGGAGCGCGCCGACAAGCTGGTCAAGAGCTTCAAGCAGGTCGCGGTCGACCAGTCCTCCGAGCAGTCGCGCGAGATCGTGCTCAAGGATTATCTCGCCGAGATCCTGATGTCGCTCAATCCGCGCATCAAGCGCACCGGCCACACCGTCACCATGGAATGCGACCCGGCCATCCGCCTGGTCACGTACCCAGGCGCGATCTACCAGACCATCACGAACCTGGTCGTCAATTCGCTCGTGCACGGTTTCGAAGGCATCGATGCGGGATCGATGACCATCGCGGCAAGCGCGGACGCGGAGCAGATCCTGATCGTCTATCGCGACAACGGCCGCGGCATGTCCGCGGACACCAGGCGCCGCGTATTCGACCCGTTCTTCACGACGCGCCGGGGCCAGGGCGGATCGGGACTCGGCATGCACATCAGCTACAACCTCGTCACCCAGTTGCTGGGCGGGACCATCCGCTGCGAAAGCCAGCCCGGCGCCGGCGTGAAATTCGACATCCGCATTCCGCGCAGGAGCACTTAACCGGCGCGGCAATTCTGGCGATTTATCGCGCAGGGCCACCGCAATCGCGGGTGAAACGCAGCGCGATCGAGCCCGTGTAGGGGCAAGGCAGGCCGCCTCCGCTTACGCGGCGATCGTTTGCAATCCGATTGCGGTCGCGATCTCCGCGAGCACGTCGACGCTGATCGTGTCCGCCATGTCGGCCGCGTGGCGTTTGGTTTTTTCCCAGATCGACGGATCGTTGGTGGCATTGATGAATTGACGCCCCTGCCACGCGATCCCCGTGACAACCACGGAAGCCGATTCCGCATCGCCGAGCGTGGGCGTCGTCTTCCCCTGCAGGTAGTCGGCGGCGATCAGGAACCGCAGCTGCCTGGCGAGCATCGCGTCGTCGCGGCCATCGGAAAGCAGATCGCTCCCGGCAATCTCCGCGCCATCCGGCTTGCTGTCGATGTCCAACATCAACGTCCTGATCGAATCCATTTCGCGTTTCATCGTCACCACACGTCTCTGCTTGGTCGCCAGGGGAATGCTGCGGGTCGCGAGGCTGCGCTGGGCGGCAGTCCGGCAGCTGCGGCATCGTAGCGAGCATGGGTCATTGTCGGTGCGCAATGGGTCACACGAATGACCGCATGATGCATTCCTCACGTTACGCGCACCTGCATGGCGAGGCGTCGCAGGAAGAACGCCAGGATTTCATCGTGGGCAGCGATCGACGGCTCGCCCGCAGCGCGAATGAGTTGGGTCGCCAAGCGCCCCTGGGGTGAAATCATTGACTGCGTCGTCGCCGTCGTTCGTACCGGAATCTCGGGGAAGTGCGCTCATGGACATTTCGCAAATTCAAGGCGTTTTCAGTCAATGGCTGATTTTCAGTCGCCATCCGGCGGTTCGACGCCGCCGAGCGGTACCATGCATGTCGAAAACGAGGTCTGGCCGAAACGAACGCGCCCCGATGCGGCGAGCTGGATTGTTCCAGGACTGGATCGCGACGACGCCACGGCGATCGCGCATTGTCTGGCCAGGCACGGATGCACAGTTGGCGATCCGGGCCGTCGCTTCGCATGCAACTCTCGGGCTGCCGCCGGAACCGTAAGCAGGCAGCTCAGGCGGGATAGCCGGAACCGATCGGCTGCGATCTGGATGCGGCGTGGGGCTTCTCCGTGCTTCCCGGTGCGAACGCTTGACTTCGCATAATGTGTATTATGTCATTTATGCTTGGCCATTGGTCGTGCCATCCGCGCGACTGTCGTGCTCGGCTACAAGATGCTCATAACCTGGTACGTGCGAGTCGCGCGCATGCATCTGCCGATGCGCAGCGCCCTCGTCATGCGCGCTACGGCGCGCGATCAGGGAACCGGCTCGCGTGAACCGCCAGCAGTTCCTGGGCGATGGAGGCTGCGGCCAGCGCGGTCACTTCGCCGACGTCATAAGGTGGACTGACCTCGACCACGTCCATGCCGACGACGCGCAGCCCTGCGAGGCCGCGCATCAGTTGCAGTGCGTCGTGGGTGCTGAAGCCGCCCACCACCGGGGTGCCGGTGCCGGGTGCGAAGGCGGGATCGAGGAAGTCGACATCGAAGCTCACGTAGCAGGCCGATTCGCCGACCCGCTCGCGGATGCGCGCGACGGCGGCGACGATGCCGTGGGCATGCAGCCAGCGCGCGTCGAGCACCTCGAAGCCATGGTGTTCCGGATTATGGGTGCGCATGCCGAGTTGGATTGAGCGTCCCGGATCGACCAGGCCCAGGCGCGCGGCCTGGAAGAACATCGTGCCGTGGTCGATGCGTCCGTCGGCATCGCGCCAGGTATCCGAATGGGCGTCGAAGTGGATCAATGCCAGCGGCCCATGCACCGCGTGCAGCGCCTGCAGGATCGGGAAACTGATGAAATGGTCGCCGCCCAGCGCGAGCGGCACGACGCCGGCCTGCGTGATCACAGCGAACGCATCGCGGATCGTTGCTGGCGCTTCGGCCGGGCGGCCGCTATCGAACCAGACATCGCCGTAATCCACCACGGCCAACCGTTCCGTCGGATCGAAATCCCAGGCATAAGGCGGCGCCCACGCAAGCGATGCCGACGCGGCGCGAATTGCGCGCGGTCCGAGCCGCGTGCCGGGACGGTTGGTCGTGGCCAGGTCGAACGGCACGCCAACGACGGCGACATCCACGCCGGCCAGGTCTTTGCTGTAACGGCGGCGAAGAAAACTCAGCGCACCCGAATAGGTGGGCTCGGCCTGGGTGCCGCGCAACTCCGAACGGGTGAAGGCCAGATCGGTGGTGCCGGCGGCTGCGAGGGGATGCGGTTGGCCTGGATCGGTTGGCTGCGACATCGTGGTCCTTGGGAAAGGGATCAGCGGAAATGGTCGCGATGACAGCCCCGCACCGATCGGGATGGCGGGTGCGCAACCCGCCCTGCCCCGTTTCCACCAGTTGGCGCAGATGCCGGGGCGAGATCCACCGCTGCCGCAAGGCACTACTTCAGGGTCGGCATCACGAAGCTGGCATGCTCGCCGCCATCGGGCCAGCGGCAGGTGGTGGTTTTCATCCGGGTATAGAAACGCACGCCGTCGCGGCCGTGCATGTGCAGCGGTCCGAACAGCGAATGCTTCCAGCCGCCGAAACTGTGGAACGCCATCGGCACCGGGATCGGCACGTTGATGCCGACCATGCCGGCCTGCACCTGTTGCGAGAAATGGCGTGCGGCGCCGCCATCGCGGGTGAAGATCGCGGTCCCGTTGCCGTATTCGTGGGCGTTGACGATCGCCAGCGCGTCGTCGAGGCTGTCCACGCGCATCACGCACAGCACCGGCCCGAAGATCTCCTCGCGATGGATGCGCATGTCCGCGGTCACCCGGTCGAACAGGCAGCCGCCGAGGAAGAAGCCGCGTTCCAGTCCCGGCACGACATGACCGCGCCCGTCGACCACCAGGGTCGCGCCTTCGGCCACGCCGATAGCGACGTACTCGCGGACACGGTCGCGATGCGCTGCGGTGACCAGCGGACCCATGTCGGGGTCATCGAGCCCGTCGCCGATCTTCAGCGCGCGGACCTGCGGTTCGAGTTGGGCGATCAGGGCATCGGCGGTGGCATCGCCGACGCAGACCGCGACCGAGATCGCCATGCAGCGTTCGCCGGCCGAGCCATACGCCGCGCCCATCAGCGCGCTGGCAGTCTGCGCGGGGTCGGCGTCGGGCATCACCACCATGTGGTTCTTGGCGCCGCCGAGCGCCTGCACGCGCTTGCCGGCGATGCTGCCGCGTTCGTAGATGTAGCGCGCGATCGGGGTCGAGCCGACGAAACTCGCCGCTGCCACGCGGGTGTCGTCGAGCAGCGCGTCGACCGCTTCCTTGTCTCCGTTGACGACGTTGAACACGCCGTCGGGCAACCCGGCTTCCTTGAGCAGCCGCGCGAGCAGCAGCGGCGCCGAAGGATCACGTTCCGAGGGCTTGAGGATGAAGGCATTGCCGCAGGCCAGCGCCACCGGCGCCATCCACAGCGGCACCATCGCCGGGAAGTTGAACGGGGTGATGCCGGCGACCACGCCGAGCGGCGCGAACTCGCTCCAGGTATCGACATCGCGGCACACGCACGTGCTGTGCTCGCCCTTGAGCAGGTCGGGAATGCCGCAGGCGAACTCGACCACTTCCAGCCCGCGGGTGACTTCGCCGCGCGCATCCGCGAGCACCTTGCCGTGCTCGCTGGTGATCGCCCGCGCGAGTTCATCCGTGTGCTGTTCGATCAGCGCCTTGAAGCGGAACAACACGCGGGCGCGCGACAACGGCGTCTGCGCAGCCCACGCCGGTTGCGCAGCAACGGCTACGTCGACGGCATGGCGCACGTCGTCTGCGGATGCCAGCCGCAGGCGCCCCGATATCTCCCCGCTGGCGGGATTGAAGACCGGGCTGCTGCGCTGCCCTGCCCCGCGGAACGCGCGCCCGCCGATGTGATGGCCGATCTCGGTGGGCGCGGGTTCGCTGTCCATGGCCAGTTCTCAGCGCGCGAGCGCTTCTTTCGGCGGGACGTAGTCGTAGCCGAGATCGCGGGCGACGGCTTCGTAGGTGATCATGCCGGCGTGCACGTTGAGCCCGTTACACAGGTGCGGATCATCGAGCATTGCCTGTTTCGCGCCCTTGTTGGCCAGTTGCACGGCGAACGGCAGGGTCGCATTGGTGAGCGCGAAGGTGGACGTGCGGGCTACGCCGCCGGGCATGTTCGCG
Organism: Lysobacterales bacterium; assembly: GCA_038323475.1. Taxonomy (GTDB): domain Bacteria; phylum Pseudomonadota; class Gammaproteobacteria; order Xanthomonadales; family Xanthomonadaceae; genus SZAS-103. The sequence goes on along the minus strand of JBBQHA010000064.1, from coordinate 340 downwards.
ACGCAGTAATGGACGATGCCGTCGACTTCGTAGGTGGGATTCTGGTGGGTGGTCGCCTTGCTGGTCTCGAAGCAGCCGCCCTGGTCGATGGCGACGTCCACCAGCACCGAGCCCGGACGCATCAGCGCGAGTTGCGCGCGCGAGACCAGCTTGGGCGCGGCCGCGCCGGGGATCAGCACCGCGCCGATGACGAGGTCGGTGTCGGGCAGTCGATCCTCGATCGCATCGTGGGTGGAGTAGATCGTGGTCAGTCGGTCGCCGTAGAGTTCGTCGATGTATCTCAGGCGATCCAGCGAACGGTCGACGATCGTCACGTCCGCACCCAGGCCCATCGCCATTC
>JBBQHA010000063.1:0-17385 GCA_038323475.1 Lysobacterales bacterium | reverse complement strand
GTTTCGGCAACGGCGACATCAACGAAGCGAGGCATGACGGACTCCCTTTGCGGCGGTTGAATCCAGCCTGCGATGGCCCCGTCTCAACAGCCGAGACCATGAGCCGCCGAGGTACCCGCTCGCCCCCAGGTCGATGCTTCGTATGGACCGCCGTGAAAGCCTCTTGACGCCATCTTCAACAGCGGGTCGGCATGCTTCGACTCCAGACCCCGACGGGAAACGCCATGCGCCTGCGCCAATCCGTCCTCGCCGCATCGTTCCTCAGCCTCGCCTGCGTGCTGTCCGCCTGCGCGAGCGACCCCGACACCGCCAAGCCGACCCTGCACAGCAGCGCGAAAGTCGACCTGCAACGCTACAAGGGCACGTGGTACATCATCGCGAACATTCCCTACTTCGCCGAGAGCGGCAAGGTCATGACGCGCGACGAATACGCGCTGCGCGCCGACGGCAAGATCGACAACACCTACGTGTTCCGGCGCGGTTTCGACGAAGCGGACAGCAGCTGGCACGGCGTCGCGACCGTGGTTCCGGGTACCGACAATGCGCAGTGGTCGGTGAAATTCTGGGGCGTCCTCAGCGCCGACTACCTTGTCCTCGAGGTTGCACCGGACTATTCGTGGGCGCTGGTCGGCCATCCGCAGCGCAAATACGGCTACGTGTTCTCGCGACAACCACGCATGGACGATGCGCTGTACCAGCAGCTGCTCGGCAAGCTCGGCGGCTACGGCTACACGACCTCCCGCCTGCAGAAGGTGCCACAGCTGCCCGGCGATCCGCCGCAGGTTTCGCGCTGAGGCTCAGCTCCGCTCGTAGGCGGCCAGCGCGAGTTGCAGGATCGTGCGCGCCTGCTGGCGCAGGCTGACCGGCTCGGTGATCTCGGCATCGGCGCCGTAGCGCAACACATCCATCAGCAATTCCTTGCCGCTGCTGTACGGCAGTCGCAACTGGTAGCGACCGTCGGGCAGGAAATGACCTTCCTGCTTGGAATGCCAGTGCGCGTCCGCGACCCAGCGCGCGGCCTTGGCCGAGAACACGATCGTCGCCCACGCTTTCGGCGGGCCCGAGAAAATGCCGTAGCCGGATGCGAGGTGTTCGTCGAGCACGCTGTCCGGCACATCCTGCGCGACCGCATCGAGCACGTGCGGCGCACTGATCCGGTCGACCGCGAAGCTGCGCAATGCATCGCGTTCGTGGTCCCAGGCGTCGAGGTACCAGTTGTCGCGGTAATGCGTGAGCCGCTGCGGAGAGACCTTGCGATGGCTGCGCTCGTCGGTCGAACGCGCGCGGTAGTCGAATGCGAGTTGCTTGCGCTCGAGCACCGCACCGGCCGCGATCCGGAACGCGAGCTGGTCCATGTTGCGTTGTCCCGACGCGATCACGCGCACGCGCTCGACCGGCCAGCGCTTGCCGCCGGCCTGCTGCGCAAGCAGGGCGTCGATGCGCGACTTCAGCGGCGCGAGCGCGCCCGACAGGACGCCGCCGCCGGTGCGTTCGAGCAACTGGTGGGTCGCCAGCAACGCGTGCAGTTCGTCGGAGCTCAGCCACAGGCCCGGCAGTTCGAAGCGGCCGCCCTCGGCTTCGTCGTAGCGGTAGGCGCCTTCGCCGGTGCTGTCCAGCGGCGCGCCGAGCGCATCGCGCAGGAAGGCCAGGTCGCGGTACAGGGTCGCCCGCGAGCAGCCCAGCTCCTCCATCATCCGTTTCGTCGACACCGGGTAGCGGGCCGACTTGAGCAACCGATGCAGCGCCAGCGCGCGTTCGTAGCGTTCCATGTCCATATTGTGCCGGAACGCGGCTCAGGCGGGCATCACCTGTTCGTCTTCGCGTGCAATGCGCTGCTGCGCTGCGGTTTCGCCCTTGTCCTGCGCAGCCATCGCCGCATGCAGGGTAGCTGCCGTGGCCTGGCCGGTGCGTACGGTGGCCAGCTCCCACAGCGTCTTGAACGCGATCAGCGTGTACAGGACCGCGTAGAACGAGTCGGTCGCCATCATCGCGAACATCCCGAGGATGATCGTCAGGTGCAGCACGAAGATCCGCCCCATGCGCACCTGCACCTGGTTCTTGAGCGCGGCATAGCTGAGCGATTTGATGCCGCCCAGGTCGATCAGCAGTTCCAGCGCGAGCACCGTCGCGATCCAGCCGGCGCCCTGGCGGAACTGGACGCCGGAAAACTGCCAGATCGCATCGTCCGGATGCTTGTCGCCGGCGAACAGCGTGATCATTCCGATGAACACACCATGGGCGAGCGTGAAGACGAACGCCATCGTTGCGTATTCGCCGAGCAGGCCCGACGTTGAGGGTTTGCCATTCACCAGAAGGCCGAGCTGGCCGGGGCGCCAATGGCCGCGCTTGCGGGTGAGCCGGCGATGCGCGGCGATGCGGATGCAGGTGAAGACCGCGACCAGCAGGTTCTCGAACCAGTACAGGACCAGCACCGTGGTCGCCGACCAGCCCAGCAGCTGGATGCCATACAGCGGCACGGCGTTCGCGAGCAGGACGAACAGCAGGTTGAGCCAGCGCATCGCCCGATTCCCCGGTGAGCTGGCGCCGAGTATATCGGCGCAACCGCGCGCCATGGATCGCGGGCCGCACGCTGCGATGCGATCCATCCGCTACCATTGCAACGATGAAGGAACCGACACTCAACCTGTCGCCATCCCCCGGCGACGAGGTCAAGACCACGACCTGCTACATGTGCGCGTGCCGTTGCGGCATCAAGGTGTGGCTGAAGGACGGCAGGATCCGCTACATCCAGGGCAACCCCGCGCATCCGGTGAACCAGGGCGTGCTATGCGCGAAGGGTTCGGCCGGGATCATGCAGCACTACTCGCCCGCGCGTTTGTCGAAGCCCCTCCTGCGCGTCGGCGAACGCGGCCAAGGCGAGTTCCGCGAGATCGAATGGGACGAGGCGCTGTCGATCGCGACCGGCTGGCTCGCGCCGATCCGCGAACGCAACCCCGACGAACTCGCGTTCTTCACCGGCCGCGACCAGTCGCAGGCGCTGACCGGCTGGTGGGCGCAGCAGTTCGGCACGATCAACTACGCCGCGCACGGCGGTTTCTGTTCGGTGAACATGGCCGCTGGCGGGTTGTATTCGGTCGGCGGCAGCTTCTTGGAATTCGGCGAGCCGGACTGGGAACACACGCAATACCTGATGATGTGGGGCGTCGCCGAGGATCACGATTCGAACCCGATCAAGCTCGGTTTGGGGAAGCTCAAATCGCGCGGCGCGAAGATCGTCGCGGTCAATCCGGTGCGCAGCGGCTATGGCGCGATCGCGGACGAGTGGATCGGCATCCGTCCGGGCACCGATGGACTGTTCGCGTTCGCGCTGATCCACGAGTTGCTCAAGGCCGACCGCATCGACCTGGACTACCTGGTGCGCTACACGAATGCGCACTGGCTGGTGATTCGCAACCCGGGCAACGCGGACGACGGACTGTTCGCGCGCGATGCGGATGGGAAGGCGCTTTGCTTCGACAGGACGACAAGCGCGACTGCGGGTGCCGACGCGATCGACATCCATCCTGCGGTCGTCGGTGACTACACCCTGCCGGACGGTCGAAAAGCGACACCGGTGTTCCACCTGCTCGCCGAGCGCTATCTCGACCCGCAGTATTCGCCGGACGCGGTCAGCGAACGCTGCGGCATTCCCGCCGACACGATCCGCCGCATCGCGCGCGAACTCGCTGCGGCGGCGTTCGACAGCAACCTCAAACTCCCCATCGCGTGGACCGATACGCACGGCCGCAGGCACGAGCACATGATCGGCCGCCCGGTCGCGATGCACGCGATGCGCGGCATCAGCGCGCACTCGAACGGCTTCCATACCTGCCGCGCGCTGCACGTGCTGCAGCTGCTGCTCGGCGCGGTGGATGCGCCGGGTTCGTTCCGCTACCAGCCGCCGTTCCCGAAACCGATTCCTCCGGCGAACCGGCCCGGCAAGGCACGTCGCGAGAACGGCGCCCTCGACGCGGCGCCGCTCGGTTTCGTGCATGGCCCTGACGATCTTCTCGTTGATGCGAACGGCGCGCCGCGCCGGATCGACCACGCGTACTCGTGGGCGTACCCGCTCGCCGCGCACGGCATGATGCATACGGTGATCCGCAACGCGTGGGCCGGCGATCCGTACCGCATCGATACCCTGCTGATGTTCATGGCGAACATGAGCTGGAACTCGTCGATGAACACCGGCGAGACGATGCGCATGCTCACCGACAAGGACGCGTCGGGCGAATACAAGATCCCGCACATCATCTACGCCGACGCGTACGCGAGCGAGATGGTCGCGTATGCCGACCTCGTGCTGCCGGACACGACCTACCTCGAACGCCACGACTGCATCTCGCTGCTCGACCGCCCGATCTCGGACGCGGACGGCGCGGCCGATGCGATCCGCCATCCGATCTTCGAACCAGGGACACAGGACGAACGACGCGACGTGCGTGGCTTCCAGTCCGTCCTGCTGGAGCTTGGTACGCGATTGAAGTTGCCGGGCATGGTCGACGAGGCCGGCGCGCCGGTCTATCGCGACTACGCCGACTACATCGTCAACCACCAACGCGCGCCGGGCGTCGGCCTGCTAGCGGGATGGCGCGGTGCGGACGGCGCGCAGGAAGGCAAGGGCCCGCCGAATCCGAAGCAACTCGATGCGTACATCGCGAACGGCGGTTTCTGGCGCACTGAGATTCCCGAGTCCGCGCGCTACTACAAGATGGCCAATCGCGACTACCTCGACTGGTCGGCGCGCATGGGTTTCATCGCGAAGGCCGAGCCGGTCGTGCTGCAGCTGTATTCGGAAACGCTGCAAACGTTTCGCCTCGCCGCGCAGGGCTTCGGCGCGGTGCAGCCGCCGGACGAACACCGCGAGCGCGTCGCACGCTATTTCGATCCGCTGCCGCTGTGGTACGAACCGTTCGAAGGCGAGCAGACCTCGGCACAGGAATTCCCGCTCAGCGCAGTCACCCAGCGCCCGATGTTCATGTACCACGCCTGGGGCTCGCAGAACGCGTGGCTGCGGCAGATCGCGACGCGCAACTGGATGTACCTGCATCCCGATACCGCCGTGAAATACGGCATCGCCGACGGCGACTGGATCCACGCCGATTCGCACAACGGCCGCATCACCGTGCAGGCGAAGTGCGTGTCGAACATGCAGCCCGACACGGTGTGGACCTGGAACGCGATCGGCAAACGCCGCGGCGCGTGGAAACTCGCGAAGGACGCACCGGAAGGAAAACAGGGATTCCTGCTCAACCACCTGATCTCCGACCGCACCCCGAAGGGCGATTACGCGAACGCCGATCCGGTCACCGGGCAGGCCGCGTGGTTCGACCTGCGCGTGCGCATCAGCAAGGCCGTGTCCGCCGAAACGACCAGCGAGCCGCAATTCGCGGCCCTGCCGATGGGCACGGCCGAATCCCGGCCACTGCGCTACGGCGCCAACATGCGGAAGACATCATGAGCGACGCCTGCGACTGGTACTTCGATGTCATCTCGCCGTTCGCCTACCTGCAATGGGTGCGGCTGCGACGCGACCACCCGGAATTGCCATTGCGTCCGCGACCGCTGCTGTTCGGCGCGCTGTTGCAGCACCACGGCCAGCTTGGGCCGGCGGAGATCCCGGGCAAGCGCGCATTCACGTATCGCTTCGTCTCGTGGGAAGCGCAACGGCTGCGCATTCCGCTGCGTTTCCCGCCGGCGCATCCGTTCAATCCGCTCGCCGCGCTGCGCCTGATCCTCGCCGCCAGGGGTCCGATCGAAGCGACCGACGCGGTGTTCGCCCACATCTGGCGCTACGGGCTGGCGGCCGATTCCGCTGCATCGCTGGCCGACGTCGCGAAGACGCTCGGAATCGCCGACATCGACGCCGCGATCGCGCGCGACGACGTCAAGACGGCCTTGCGCGCGAATACCGAGGAAGCGATTGCACGCGGCGTGTTCGGCGTGCCGACGCTGTGCATCGGCGACGCGCAGTTCTGGGGCAACGATGCGACCGGAATGGCGCTCGACTATCTCGCCGATCCGGCTGCGTTCGCGCATGCGTTCGACGCCGTCGCAACGTTGCCGGTCGGCATCAGCCGCAAGCGGGCCTGATCGTGACGATGCTGCCGCCGCCATCGGCGAAGAAACTCGGCCTGGTGATCGACCTCGACACCTGCGTGGGCTGCCATGCCTGCGCGGTCGCATGCAAGGAATGGAACGCGGGCGGCATCGCCGGGCCGCTGACGGATGAGAATCCCTACGGCAAGGAACCGTTCGGGGTGTGGTTCAACCGCGTGCACAGCTACGAGGTCGAGCCGCTCGCGGCCAGTACGCAAGCGGCGATGACCGTCCATTTTCCGCGCTCGTGCCTGCATTGCGAGACGCCGGCCTGCGTGACCGTGTGCCCGACCGGCGCGAGCTACAAGCGCGCCGAGGACGGCATCGTGCTCGTCGACGAGGACAAATGCATCGGTTGCAAGCTGTGTTCGTGGGCGTGTCCGTACGGCGCGCGCGAATATTCGGCGGTCGAGGGCGTGATGAAGAAATGCACGCTGTGCGTCGACCGCATCTACAACGAACACCTCGACGAGATCGAACGCCAGCCAGCCTGCGTGCAGGCCTGCCCGACCCGCGCGCGCCATTTCGGTGATCTTGGCGATCCGGAGTCGAAAGTCTCGAAGCTCGTCGCCGAACGCGGCGGCCGCGACCTGCTGCCCGAACTCGGCTACAAGCCCACCAACAAATACCTGCCGCCGCGACCGCGGCGCGGGGCGGAGCAGTCCGCCGCTGGCGACGCAACGCGCGCCGACGAGAAACTCGATCCCACAGCATTGCCGCCCGTGCTGCGCTGGCTCGACCGGATCCTGTCGCGATGAATCCCGCGTTCTCGGTGATCCTGTTCACGACGTTGTCGGGCGCCGGATACGGCCTGTGGTTCTGGACGATGGTCGGCCTTCCGTTCCTGCGCAAGGACGCTCTCGGACTCGCGGGCCTGTTGCTTGTGCCAATGCTCGCGCTCGGCCTCGTCATGGTGGCCATCGGACTGGGCAGCTCGATATTTCACCTCGGCAAACCGGCGCGCGCGTGGCGCGCATTCAGCCAATGGCGCACGTCGTGGCTGTCGCGCGAAGGCGTGCTGTCCGTGACGACATTCCTGCCGGTCGCGTATATCGCAGGCAGGATCTATGGCTGGCTTCCGACCGCAAGGATGCCTGACATGATCGCGGCCATCTGGATCGTGGCTGGATCGGTGACAACCGTGCTGTGCACCGGGATGATCTACGCGAGCCTCAAGCCGATTCCCGCCTGGTCGCATCGCCTGGTCCTGCCGGTCTATCTCGTGTTTGCACTGCACACTGGCGCATTGATCGCGCTGGCCATCGCCATGCCCGCGTTCGATCTCGGGAACATCGGCGCGAGCCTGCTGGTCGCGGTGACGTCGATCCTCGCGTGGCGACTCAAACGACGCTACTGGACAGACATCGACCGCCTCGCACTGCCATCGCGCGAAGCCGCGACCGCGCTGGAAGGCATCGGCAAGGTCACGACCTTCGAGCGCCCGCACACCGAAGCCAACTACCTGACCCGTGAGATGGGTTTCGTGCTGGCGCGCAAGCACGCGGCAAAGTTGCGCTTGATCGCGACGGCCTTGTTCGCGGGCGTGCCGATCCTCTGCTCACTGCTGTTGTGGTTGCTCCCTGCGGCTGCACAGGGGCCGCTACTCGCCATCGCAGCGGTCTCCGCCCTGCTGGGAGCATTCGTCGAACGCTGGCTGTTCTTCGCCGAGGCGAAGCACATGGTGATGCTGTACTACTGACGGCCCCGCTTCAGTGCGCGGACAGGCGCGCGAGCAGCGCGTCCGCGCCAGCGGCGAGCAGGCTTTCGGCGACGCGCAATCCCAATGACTGCGGCCTATCGGCGAAGCCCGTGTGTTCGGCGCGCACGAGCTCGCCATTCGTCGCATCGCCGACCAACCCTTGCAGATGCAACGCGTTGCCCGAAAGCGTCGCGTAACCAGCAACCGGCACCTGGCAACTGCCGTGCAGGCGGCGGTTCATCGCGCGCTCGGCTTCCACGCACACGCGTGTCGGGGCGTGCTCCAGCGCTGCGAGCAATGCATGCGTCGCGGCATCGTCATCGCGGCATTCGATCGCGATCGCGCCCTGCGCGACAGCCGGCACCCAGTCCGGCGCGACGAGGCGTTGGCGGATGCGTTCGCCGAGTCCGAGCCGCTGCAATCCCGCGCAGGCGAGCAGGATCGCATCGTAGTCGTCCGCATCGAGTTTGCGCAGGCGCGAACCGACATTGCCGCGCAGGTCCTCGATGCGCAGGTCGGGCCTTCGAGCGCGCACCTGTGCCTGCCGCCGCAGCGACGACGAACCCACGCGCGCGCCTTGCGGCAATGCGTCGAGGCTGCCCCAGCGGTTGCAGACGAACGCGTCGAACGGATCGGCGCGTTCCAGCACGGCGGCGATCGCGAACGGCCCGTCGAGTTCCATCGGCACGTCCTTCAGCGAATGCACGGCCGCATCGGCGCGGCCTTCGACCATCGCGACCTCGAGCTCCTTGAGGAACAGGCCCTTGCCGCCGATGTCCGACAGCGGGCGATCGAGGATGCGGTCGCCGCGCGTGGACATCGGCACGAGTTCGACGCGCAGGCCCGGGTGCGCGGCGCGCAGCAGCGCGGCGACGTGTTCGCTCTGCCAGAGCGCGAGCGGACTCTCGCGGGTCGCGAGGCGCAACGTGGTATTCGTCATGTCAGAGGTGCCGCAGGCGGTCGCGCAGCAACGGCAGGCAGCGCCGGCTGACTTCCAGTGGCGCGGCCACGCCGCGCAACATCACGTGCGCCTGGCCGTCGGCGCTGCGTCGCAGTTCGGTCAGCGCAGTGGTCGCGATCAGGCAATTGCGGTGGATGCGCAGGAAGCGCTCGCCGAATTCGGATTCGAGCGACTTCAGCGATTCCTCGATCAGGTCCTCGCCGTGCGCGTGGTGCACCGAGACATATTTTTCGTCGGCCTGCAGGTACGCGATTTCGGCGACCGGGATCAGCCGCAAGCTGCCGCGCAGGCGCGCGGAGAGGTGGGTGCGCGGCTTGTTGCGCGGCAGTTCGGGCAGGCGCGATGCGGGACGCGAAGCGACGTAGCGGCGCGCGCGTTCGATCGCGGCGGCAAGGCGTTCGGCGCGCACCGGCTTCACCAGGTAATCGACGGCCGCCGCTTCGAATGCCGACAGCGCGTGCTCGTCGAAAGCGGTGCAGAACACCAGCGCCGGCGGCGCGTCGAGCAAGGCGAGGTGGTGCGCAGCTTCCAGCCCATCCATCACCGGCATCGCGATATCGAGCAGCAGCAGGTCCGGCTGCAGGCGTTCGACCGCGTCCAGCGCCTCGCGTCCGTTGCCCGCCTCACCGACCACGACCACGTCGGCATGATCGGCCAGCAATGCACGCAGGCGTTCGCGCGCAAGCGGCTCGTCGTCGGTGATCAGCACTTTCATTGGACGCTCTTCATGCGGTGCTTCAAGTGATGGGCAAGGTCAGTTCGCAAGCATAGTAACCAGCGTCGTGGCGCGCGACCATGCCGGTCCTGGCGCCGAAGCGGTAACGCAACCGGTGCTCGATGCTCTGCTGGGCATGGCCGTTGCCTGCGCTGTGCGCGGCGGCCGCCTCCGCCGCTGGCGGGCATGGGTTGCCGACCGTGATGTGTAGTGCCTTGCCTTCGACGCGCAAGGCGATGTCGATCACGCCACCCTCGGCCAACAGGGCGATGCCGTGGATGATCGCGTTCTCGACCAGCGGCTGCAGCACCAGCCGCGGGAGCTTCAGGTCCCACGGCAGCGGTTCCTCGCGCTGCCAGCGCACCTGCAGGCGATCGCCGAGCCGCAGCGATTCGATGGCGAGGAAACGTTCGACCAGTTCGACCTCCCCGGCCAGCGTGGAGTCGCCCTCGCCCGCACCGAGTGCGGCGCGGAACAGGTCGGACAGGTCTTCCACTGCGCGCTCGGCCTTGACCGGGTTGCTGCGCACGAGGCTCGCGATCGTGTTCATGCTGTTGAACAGGAAGTGCGGCCGGATCCGCGCCTGCAGCGCATCGACTTCGGCCTTGGCCTGCGCCTGCACCTGCTGCCGCCATTGCTCCTGCACGTACGCGTAGCGCAGCGCAGCGGCGCTGATCAGCCCGGCGAGGGATGCGCAACGGACCACGAAACGGACCGGATCGGTACCGGGCTGGCCGAGCAGCAGGCCGAAACCCAGGTCGATCCGGATCAGCAACCACGCGCCGAATGCGGCGACCGCGACCGGCAGCGACCACGCGAGCAGCGCGCCCAGGGAGGGCCGCAGTTGCGACAGCGGCAGCCGCAACCTGCACAGCAGCATCGCGCTGACCAGTGCGGTCCATTGCGCGAACAGGCTCGCGGTGCCGAATTCCGAAGCCCGCCAGTGTTCGTTGCCCAGCGGCGCCAGCGCGAGGACCGCGACCACGAGTTCGGCGCCGACGATCACCGCGAACAGCGTCGAGAGACGACAGAAATCGGGAACCCAGGGACGTGGCGGCGCGCGCATGCCGCGAGTATCGCTCAGCCGGCGCTGGCCAGGCGCGCGCCCAGCCACGCGGTCATCGCCAGTATTTCGGGCGGGCAGACCTGGTGCGCCATCGGGTAGCCATGCCATTCCACGTCCATGCCGAGCGCGAGCATCGCGTCGCGGCCCTGGCGACCGAGCGTTTCCGCCACCACCGGATCGAAGCTGCCGTGCGCCATGAACACCGGCGTCGTGCGCGCCGCGACCGTGCTTTCGACGATGCTCTCGGCAGCCAGCGGAAGATAGGTGGACAGCGCGATCAACCCGGCGAGCGGTTGCGCGCGACGCAGGCCCGTCGCGAGCGCGATCGCGCCACCCTGTGAGAATCCGGCAAGCACGATCCGCGATGGCGGGATGCCGCGCTCGCCCTCGCGAGCGATCAGCGCCTCGACCTGGGCGATGCTCTGGCGCACGCCGGCCTCGTCTTCGCGCCGCGCGAGGTCGAAACCGGCGATGTCGTACCACGCGCGCATGCGCATCCCGGCGTTCACCGTCACCGCGCGCACCGGCGCGTGCGGGAACACGAAACGCAGCGCGGGCCAACCGGGCCGCACGAGTTGCGGCACCATCGGCGCGAAATCGTTGCCGTCCGCACCGAGGCCATGCAGGAACAGGATGCTCCAGGCAGGCGCGGGGCCGGTTTGTTTCTCGATGCAGTCGAGCAGGATGCTGTCGGTCATGGATCGGTCGCAGGCGAACGGGACGCCACAGTAACGCACGCCGCAACCCATCGCGGAAGCGCCGCGACCCTTTACAGCGCCAGCGCCGCGGCGCATGTTGGAGGCGTCCATGCATCGGGCCCCACGTCATGTCGATCCGTGCCGTATCGCTCACGCTAGTTCCCGCCCTGATCCTGCTGGCCGCCGCCAGCACGTCGGCGTCGGCCACGGATGCCGCCACCCGCGCTGCCGAGGAGCGCGCCCTGCGCGCGCAGATCGACCGCATGGACGACGACCTGCAGAAGCTCGTGTCGAAGATGAGCGAACTGCAGGCGGACAAGTCCGCGTCGCATGCGGCCGAAGTGAGCGCATTGCGCGACCAGATCCATCGCATGGACCGCGAGCAGGAACTGATCGAAAACCGCCTGCACGAACTCGAAAAGGACGACCCTCCCGCAGCGCGGGAGCACCGTCAGGCCGAACCTCCTCCGGCGCCCACGACAGCGACGCCCAGCCCGCCGCAGGTGCAACCGCCCGCACCTCCAGCGCCAGCGCCCGCACCGCCATCCGCGCCACCACCCCCACCACCTGGCCCGACCCTGCGCCAGGCCGCCGACCCTGCTCCCTACGAAAAAGCGGCCGGCTCGCGGGTGTCGATGTTCCGCTACAACTCGTACCGTTGGGTGCCGGTCGGCACGCGCCAGCTCGTGGTCTACAACACCTACGACGATGCTTACCTGCTCGAATTCGCCAGCGACTGTCCGGGGCTGCTGAGCGCCGAGCGGATCAAGGTCGAGAATTTCTCGACGAAGGTCGTCGTCGGCAGGGATGGCGTCCTCGCGAACGGACAGCGTTGCGCGATCGCCGACATCCGCGAACTCAATGTCGGCAAACTGCCGCGCTGATTCGCGGGTGGTGGGTGGTCAGGCGCGCGGGTCGATACCGACGATGTTGCCCTGGTCGTCGTGGCGGACCACGCAGATGCCGCTGTCCCTGCCCGCGACGATGTCCTGCTCGTCGAGATCGAAATACTCGGCGTAATCCTCGAGCGCCTGCACGCCGTGCGCGTGGGTGAGCCGCCGCGTCGGCAACAGCGTCCACAACAGCAGCAGTGCACTGGTGCCGACCAGCGCGAACGAGGAGTAGACCAACGAGATCGGGGTGATCGTGTTGAATACCTCGATCGCGGCCGGCGCGAGACCCAGGTGCAGCCGGATCACGCTGCGCAGCTTGAGGAACACCGGCAGCCACAGCAGGATCCAGCCGGCCCACATCGCCGCCGTCACCACGTCCGACAGTAGCCGGCGGCGCCAGCTGAGGTCGCTGCGGGCATTGATGATCATCCGCTCAGCCATGCTCGTCGGCCTCGCTGCGGCGGCTTTTCTTCTGCTTGCGCAGGTGCGCGCCGCGGTCGGGACTCACCCAGCGCGCGCGCTTGCCGGCGGCACGGCCCAGCGCCTTCGGGAACGCGACCACGGTGGCGAAAATGTTGATCAGCCAGAACACCAGCGGATACCAGATCATCCAGTAATAGTTGCGGCCGAGGCCGGTGTCGTAATGGCTGTCGAGCCACTTGCTGAATGCGAATTGCAGCAGGCACGTCGTGCCGAGCACCACCCCGCTCCATTGCGGGATCAGCGGCGATCCGACCATCGGCAGCACGCCAACCGGCAGCATCAGCCCAGCGATCCACAGCAGCAGCATCGCGAGCAGGGTGTAGGACCACAGCAGGCTCAGGCAGAGCTCGAGCAGCAGCGGCCACAGGTGGTTCTGCGCGGGATGCAGGACGACGTCGAGGTTCTTCATCAACACCTGCGCGCCGCCGGTCGCCCAGCGCAGGCGCTGCTTCCACAGGCCGCGCACGGTCTCCGGCATCAGGATCCAGACCAGCGCACGCGGTTCGAAGCGCACGTCCCAGCCATCGCGCTGCAGCTTCCAGGTGATGTCGATGTCCTCGGTCATCATGTCCGCGCTCCAGTAGCCGACGTGGTGCACGGCCGACTTGCGGAACGCGGTGATCACGCCGGACACGGTGAACAACCGCCCGAAGCTGCGCTGCGCGCGCTTGATCATGCCGACGATCGAGGAAAACTCGCCGACCTGCACCTTCCCGAGCAGGGTCGAGCGGTTGCGGATGCGCGGATTGCCGGTGACCGCGGCGACGTCGGGATCCTCGGAGAAATGCCGCACCATCCAGTGCGCGCAATACGGATCGAGCAGGGCATCGCCATCGATGCAGATCAGGATCTCGTGCTTCGCGAGCAAGCTGCCGGCCTGCAGCGCCATCGCCTTGCCCTGGTTCTGGGCGAGGTGGACCACGCGCAGGCGCGGGTGCTCGCGGGCCATGCGGTCGAGGATCTCGCCGGTGTTGTCGCGGCTGCCGTCATTGATCGCGATGACCTCGAAGTCCGGGTAGTCGGTCGCGAGCGCATGCAGCAGGGTTTCCTCGGCATGCGCGCCTTCGTTGAAGCAGGGGATCAGGATGCTGACCGGCGGCGTGTCGGGCAGCGGAACCGGCTGGTCGAATGGCGGATCGTGCCGCTCGTAGCGCCAGTAGAACAGCGCGGCGCCCATCATCCACAGGTACGACATGAACAACGGGTAGTAGTACACGAACCCCTGCAGGCCCAGCCAGATGGTCTTGAGCAGGGCGGTCAGCACGTGGGGCATCTAGCGGATCACGGGCACGGGCAGCGGGTTGTTCGGCTTGCTGTCGAACACCGGCCGCAGCGACGCGGGGTTGGGAACGTTCTTGAACACGTTGTCAGGATAGTAGGCGATGTTCTGCACGCCCCAGCCGTACAACATGCTGATGGTGCCGGCGATCTCGGGGCTCGGGATCGGCGCGTCGTCGTGGCGCCAGTCCACGGTCTGCAGTTCCATCACGACCTTGCCGATCGCGCCGGGATGCTCCTTGACCCGGTCGACGAGCTGCCGGTAGAAGTCGGTCGGATCGGCCGCCTGCTCCATGTACGGCATCGCCATGATCGCGGTGTAGTCGTAATTCGCGAGCGAGTTGTCGAGCGACTGCGAATACCAGACCTCGGCCTTCGGATTGAGCACGACGCTCGCGTACAGGTTGCGCGCAGTGCGGATGCCGGGCTGCTCGTCGCGCACGACCTGGGCGAGTTCCCTGGCGAAATTGTCGAGTACGTTGATCTTCAGGATCGTCCAGCGACCGATGAAATCGTCGCTCGCGCGGATCGCCTCGATCGAATCCGGCAGGCCCCACTGCTTGTAGGTCCTGAGCGCATCGGGACTGGCGTCCTCGTAATCGGACAGGGTGACGTCGTCGTGGAACAGGATGCCGTCGATCGGGGTCGATCGCGCAAGGTCCTGGTACAGGTCGCGGACGACCTGGCGTGCGCGCGGCGAGAATGGCGACAGCCGCGGATAGCCCATCGCGACATGCCCGGTGCTGGTGTTCGGCAGGGTCACGACGATGTCCTTCGCAGCGGGTTCCTTCGCCGGCAATTGCCACGCGAGCGCCGGCATCCACGCGTATACATGGTGGACCGGCGTGCGCGTCGCGATCTGCCAGGCGACGCGATTGAACAGGTCGGCGCGCATCGGCAGATGGCGGTTCGGGAAGTACACCGCGTCGGCCGCGCCGTTGCCGTCGGGATCGGCAAACGCCTGCAGGTAGACCGTGTTCGCGCCCATCGCGACGATGCGGTCGAGCAGGTGGCCTAGGTTGACCTCGGTCTGTTTCGGATCGGGATCGTAGATGTAGTCGAGGTCGATGTGCATGACCTTGCTCGGCCGGTCGTCCTCCTCGTCCTCCGGGCGGTTGCGCAGGTCGATCTCCTGGGCGAGGTCGGCGAGCGACATCGTGCGCTCGAGCAGCGAGCGGCGCAGCCCGTACAGCGGGGTGTCGGCCGTATTGCCGCCGTCGTCGAGGGTCAGCCCGATCGGCATGCCGAGCTGCGCGGCGATCCTGCGCGTCTCGACGTTGTAGCGGCCGTACGGCCAGACCACGATGCGCGGCCCGGCGCCGAGGTGCTTCCTGAGCATCTCGTTGTTGCGCTGCAGGTCCTCGCGCACGCGCCTGGCGTAGCTGGTCTCGTCCTCGTACTGGTTCTTGTCGGCGATCCAGCGGCGCGCGGTCGCGGCCGGCTGCAGGTTGCCCTGCGGATTCGACACGATGCCCTCGTGCATGGCGTAGCTGTGGCTGGCGACCTCGACCAGGCCGCTCCTGGTCATCTCCCGCAGTTCGTCCCACGACAGCAGCGCCGTGCGCGGGATCGAGCGCCCGTCGAAGTTCACCTTGCCGCTCTCCGGCACATCCATCCAGCTGCCGACCAGGGCGACCACGGCCGGTGCCCTGAACAGCTTGAGGATCGGGAACGCGTGCACGTACATCGACTGGTAACCGTCGTCGAACGTGATCAGCACGGCCTTCTCGGGCAGCGGCTTCTTGCCGGCGTAGTCGGCCAGCACGTCGTTCATGCCGACGAAGCGGTAGCCGTTGTTCTTCAGCCAGTCCATCTGCCGCACGAAGTTCGTCGGCGTCACCGTGTATGCCGGGACCAGCGCGTCGTTGCCTTCGGCGATCTCGTGATAGCTCAGGATCGTGAGCTTGGGCCTCGGCGCGGCCTGCGCGGTGCCGATCAGGCACAGCGCGAACAGCCACAGCGAGGCAAGCAACAACGTCGGTTTCATCGATGGAAATCTGCTGGTCATGGGGCGGACGAGGATGGATCGTGACGGCATCGGCGGGCGTCCATAGTGGGTGCGACAGCCCGCAAAACCCAGAATCGGGTGATTAAGGATATTTCAGGATCGTAAAGCAATGCCGGGCGCTGGCAGCGCCAGGCGCGGTGCAGTATGGGCGGCACGCTCAACCCATGCGTGAAGAACGGCGGCATCACCCAGCGCCAGGCCATCGCGCGCGGAAATCGAGGTAGGCCGCGATGACCGCGCGCGGCGCTTCGATTTGCGGGTAGTGGCCGATGCCGGGCAGTTCGGTGATGTCGGCGCGCGCCACCAGTTCCCGGTACCTGCGTACCATGTGCGCGCCGGAGACGGGGTCGTCGGTGCCGTCGATCAGCTTGAGCGGCAGCGACCTCGCCTGCAGTGCGCCGACCCAGCGTTCGCGCCGCAGCCGTCGCTCGGGCATGTAGCCGATGAGTTGCGGGAAAACCTTCAGGCCGTCGTTCGCCGTCATCAGCTGCCAGAACGCATCGATGAGCGCCGCATCGGGCTGGGTTCGCGGCCCGAAGATCCTGCCCATGTTGCGCGCGACAGCCCGCTTGCTGGTGAGCTTCGCGACCAGCGGGCCGAGCGGGGACAGCAGAAGCTTCTGGATCAGCATCGGCCGGTGCGTCTCGGGAAACAGGCCGCCGTTGAGGAAGCACACGCTCGCCAGCTTCGGGCGCCGGCCCGGTTCAAGGCCGCGCGCGAGCAGTTCCTGCGCCACGGTGTCGCCATAGTCGTGCACCAGCACGTGGTAGCTCTCGACTCCGCGCGCGCGCAGCAGCGCTTCGCAGAGGTCGGCCTGGTCGATGATCGAATAGTCGTAGTCGAATGGCTTGTCCGAGAAACCGAAGCCGATCATGTCGAGCGCCAGCAACCGATAACGCGTCGCCAGTTCGGGCCATACCGCTTCCCAGTCCCACGATGCCGTCGGGAAGCCGTGGATCAGCAGCAGGACGGGCGCCCCCGGAATTCCGCCTTCGCGCCAGAAGATGCGATGGCCGCGGTACTCGAAGTACTCGCCGGCGGCTTTCCAATCGACGAGGGTGAGGGAGTCCATGCGCGAACTCTAGCGCTATCGCGTGTTGCGGCTTCCGCCGATATGGGCCCACCAGCAACCGCAAAAGCTAAGCTAAGTTACTGAAATGTATCTTAACAAAAGGAATGTGGAAAAACCTATTTACTCACACCGTTACTCATGGACATATGCCCCGGACGGAATGCGGATCCATTGATGTCCGTAGGCTTCCAGCATGATCTTTTGGCATTGTAGCGATAAGGCGATCGCTGGTGAGGAAGCTCCGCTGATTCATCCGACGTTTGAACTCGGTCCTGTTGATGCCGACCGAAAATTGAACCACTTTTAAGGGTTCTGCCGATCCAAAATTGAACCGGGTGTTCAACCTGTCCTGTCGCATGTTGCGGCGGGAGACAAGGAGTGATCACCATGGCCCTGATTGGCAAAGTTCGGCG
>JBBQHA010000062.1:0-17467 GCA_038323475.1 Lysobacterales bacterium | reverse complement strand
CCACCGGAAACCGCCTGATCTGGCCGTCCTCGCGCACCCGCAAGCGCACGCTGTCGCCCCATTCCAGCAACTGGAACGCGGTCTGCAACTCGTGGTAGCCGTCGGCGCGGCGGCCAGTGATGCGCAGGAACAGGTTCAGCTTGGCCGGCGCGGGCCATTCGCTCCAGCCGGCATCGCCAGGCAGGGCATCCATCGCCTACTGTGCGTCCCAGCTGTCCACGGACAGGCGGACTTTGGAGTCGCCCTGGCTGGCGAACACCTTTTTCGGCCGGGGCGGGTCGGCGCCGGGTTCCCAAGCGCGGTATTCGACCGACCAGTCGTCCTCGATCAGCACGGACGGCAGTCCGTCGGCGCCAAATTGCAGTTGCGCGGCATCGCCATTCGCACGCGCCCCGCGCGCCCACGAAGCCAGCGCATCGACCGGCACCAGCCAGCCCAGCGCCTGGTACAGCAGGGCCTGCGCATCGGTGCCCTCGATGGTGCCGCCCTCGAGTCCTTCCAGGCGCACGCTCGCGCCCGCGCGGACCAGTCGCCAGCTTTGCCGGGTGACCGGCGCGCTCAGGCGGACGTCGAAATCGGTGCCGTGCTGTTTCCAGTCGATGCGGCCGCTGCCGCCATCCTTGCCATTGGAAATCGCGATCCGGCCGGACAACACCCAATCCGGGTGGTTCGCGAGCGCGGCCTCGCGCGCGGCCTGCGCCTGCAGCAGCGCGGCATCCGGCGCGCGGCGCACCGGCGGCGGCACGCAGGCGGCCAGCGCCAGGACGATCATCAACAACAGCAGTCGACGCACGACGATGAGCGATCGCGCGGTCATGGATCGTAGGTCTGCACGACGCGGCGCAGCGCGCGGTTGTCCTTGTCCAGCACGAATCCTTGCTTCCATACGGTGCGCGCAGCCTCCTTGTCGCCGTGCAGCCACAGCACCTCGCCCAGGTGCGCGGCGATCTCGGGGTCCTTCTGCAGGGCGAACGCACGGCGCAGGTTGCGCAGCGCTTCGACGTCGCGGCCGAGCCGGTGCTGCACCCAGCCCAGGCTGTCGAGAAATGCCGGCGAATCGGGCTGCAGGCGCAACGCCTTCTCGATCAACACCTGCGCCTCGGCGAAGCGATCGGTGCGATCTGCCAGGGTGTAACCGAGCGCGTTGAGCGCCTCGGCGTTGTCGGGGTCCTCGGCGACGATGTTGCGCAAGTCCGATTCGGCCTCGGTCACGCGATCCATGCCTTCAAGCAGCAGGGCGCGCCCGTACAGCAGGGCCTGGTCGCCGTCGTAGAACGCGAGTCCGCGGTCGTAGGATGCCAGCGCCTCGGTCTTGCGATCGTGCCTGGCGAGCAGTTCGGCTTCGATCTGGTAACTGTCGCGCTGCGCATCCTCGTCGGAGCCGTCGTCGTGCTGCTGCGCCCGCAGGGCAGCGAGTGCGCCGACCAGGTCGCCGCGCCCTTCGAGCACGATCGCGATGCGGTTCTGCGCCCGGTCATGTGCGGAACCAGCGGTCAGTCCGCGGTACCACGCCAGCGCCTCGTCGTCATGCTGGAGATATTCGGCGAGTTGGCCAAGCAGCAGGCGACGTTCGGCGTCCGCTGGCAGCTGCGCGGTTTTTTGGGACGCGCCGACCTCGGCGTAGAGCTTCGCGAGGCCCTCGTGGTCGTCTGCTTCGGCAAGGTAGGCGGCGCGCGCGACATAGCTCGCGTCGTCCTGCGGCCCGGTGGCGAGCACGGCGGCGGCGGCTTTCGGATCGTTGAGTGTCGCCAGTTCGGCGGCGGCCGAACTGCGCACCTTCGCATCGGCCGGATCGGTGGCGAGGGCGCGCGCGACGGCGAGCCTCGCGTCGGTCGGATCGCCCTGCTCGCGGAGCCGCGCCGATTCAAGCAGCCACGCACGCGATTCGTTCGGAAAACGACGCAGGACTTCGCCGACGATGCGCTTGGTCAACGCAGGATCGCCGAGCCGCTGCGAGATGCCCCCGAACGCAAGCCATGCGGCGATGTCCGCGGGCCAATGGCCCTGATCGAGCAGGTCGCCCGCAACCTGTGCCGAGGTCGCGCTGTCGGTCGCCAGCGTGAGGACCTGGATCGCGCGCTGCCAGCCCTCGCCGCCCGCGTCCAGCGTCGCCAGCAGGTCGCGCCGCGCGCGCGCGCGGTCGCCCTTGCGCAACGCGAGCAGGGCGTCGGCGGAAACGACGCCATCGGACTTCGCATCGAGTTGCCGCCAGCGTTCGAGCGCACGCGTGGCGATCGCGTCCTGGTGGGCGAGCAGAGCGACCGTGGTCGCACGCTCGGCGAGCGCGGCATCATCGGTTTTCTGGGCGGCCTCGAGATATTTCCGCGCGGCCAATGCATTGTCGCCCGCCTGCAGCGCGAACTCGCCTTGCAAGGCCGACCCGAGCGCGTCCTCGGTCTTCGCGCCCGCGGGTCCGCCGACCAGCAGCAGGGCGCAGAGAGCGATCCCGTATCCCGGCGCGAACGAACGCAGGTTCATCGCTTCGACCGTCCTGTCCATGCGCCGTGGGCGCCGCGCAGATGGCCGCCGCGCAACGGTCCCGGGCCGTACAAGTTACAATTGGCAACAGCAAATTCGCCCATTCCACAAGTTTATCGCATCGACCTGCGCACGATGGCACTGCTGGCCCTTGGCCTGAACCACCAGACCGCCCCGATCGCCCTGCGCGAGAAGGTCGCGTTCGCACCCGAGGCGCTGCCGCAAGCGCTGCGTTCGCTGTGCGCGGTCGAAGGCGTCCACGAAGCCGCGCTGCTCTCGACGTGCAACCGCACCGAGCTGTACGCGCGGATCGAGCCGCAGGCCGAGGCCACCGTCGTGCGCTGGCTGGCGGAACACCACGACCTCGGCGTCGCGGCGCTGGACGCTTACCTGTACCGCCACGCCGATGCGGCGGCGGTGCGGCACCTGTTCCGGGTCGCGACCGGGCTGGACTCGCTGGTGCTCGGCGAGCCGCAGATCCTCGGCCAGGTCAAGCACGCCTGGCAGACGGCGCGCGGCGCGCATGCGCTCAAGACCGGCCTCGACCGGCTGTTCCAGCACTGCTTCGCCGTCGCCAAGAGGGTGCGTACCGATACCCGCATCGGCGCGCATCCGGTGTCGGTCGCCTACGCCGCCGTGCGGCTCGCGCAACAGGTGTTCGCGCGACTCGACCAGGCCACCGTGCTGCTCGTGGGCGCCGGCGAAACCATCGAGCTCGCAGCACGCCACCTGCTCGATGCGAAAGCCAGGCGCATCCTCGTCGCGAACCGCACGCTCGAACATGCCCAGCAGCTCGCCCACCGTTTCGGCGGCGTCGCCTTGCCGCTGGAGGACCTCGAACGGCACCTGGCCGAGGCCGACATCGTGATCTGCGCGACCGCGAGCCGCGAGCCGGTACTGACCCGCAAGATGGTCGAACACGCGATCCGCGTCCGCCGCCATGCGCCGATGTTCCTGCTCGACCTCGCCGTGCCGCGCGACGTCGAAGCCGGGGTCGCCGCGCTCGACGACGTGTATCTCTACACCGTGGACGACCTCGAACAAGTGATCGGCGAGAACCGCCGCTCGCGCCAGCAGGCCGCCGGCGACGCGGAAACGCTGATCGACCTGCAGGTCGAACAATTCATGGCGTGGTGGCGCGGCAGCACTCGGCAGGACACGCTGAAGTCCCTGCGCCTGCGCAGCGAAGCGACCCGCGACGCGATGCTGCTGCGCGCGAAGGAACAGCTCGCCGCCGGTCGCGATCCGCACGAGGTGCTCGACCAGCTCGCGCACGCGCTGACCAACAAGCTGCTGCACGCCCCGACAGCGGGCCTGCATCGCGCCGCACGCGATGGCGACGCGCAGCTGTTGCATGCGGCCGCGCGCCTGTTCGACCATCATTCCGACAAGGCGTCCGACGACGCATTCGACCACGGCAGGGACAGCTCCGATGACTCCGAGCCTGCTGCGGAAACTTGAGGCGCTGGCCGAGCGCCGCGAGGAAGTCGCGCGCATGCTCGCCGAGCCCGACGCGCTGGCCGACCCGAAGCGCTTCCGCGAACTGTCGCGCGAATTCGCGCAGCTCGAACCGATCGCCAATGCACTGGCCGACTACGACGGCGCCCGCGTTGCCCTCGCGTCCGCGCTGGCGATGCGCGACGACCCCGAGATGCGCGAACTCGCCGATGCCGAGGTCCCGTCGCTGCAGGAGCGCATCGCGGCACTGGAAGCATCGCTCGGCCTGCTGCTGATCCCGGTCGATCCACGCGACGACGCGAACCTGTTCCTCGAAGTCCGCGCGGGCACCGGCGGCGACGAAGCGGCGATCTTCGCCGGCGACCTGTTCCGCATGTACGCACGCTATGCCGAGCGCAATCGCTGGAAGGTCGAGATCGAATCGTCGAGTCCCGGCGAACACGGCGGCTACAAGGAAATCATCGCGCGCATCGAAGGCCGCGGCGCGTATTCGAAGCTCAAGTTCGAATCCGGCACGCATCGCGTCCAGCGCGTGCCGAATACCGAGACGCAGGGCCGCATCCACACCTCGGCGGCGACCGTCGCGATCCTGCCGGACGATGATGAAGTGAGCGAAGTCGTGATCAATCCCGCCGACCTGAAGGTCGACACCTTCCGCAGTTCGGGCGCTGGCGGGCAGCACGTCAACAAGACCGAATCGGCGATCCGCATTACCCACGTTCCAACCGGCGTGGTGGTCGAGAACCAGACCGAGCGCTCGCAACACGCGAATCGCGACAAGGCCATGCAGCGCCTGAAGGCGATGCTGCTGGAGGCCGAGCGCTCGAAGGCAGCTGCGATCACCGCCGCATCGCGGCGCCTGCAGGTCGGCAGCGGCGACCGCAGCCAGCGCATCCGCACCTATAATTTTCCGCAGGGACGCATCACCGATCATCGCGTCGAGGGATTGACCCTGTACCGCCTGCCGGAAATCCTCGAAGGCGACCTCGACGACCTCGTCGAACGCCTGTCGCGCGAGCACCAGGCCGACGAACTCAAATTGCTGACGGAGGCCGCATGAGCATGCAGGGCGCAATCGCGATCCGCCGCGCCGACGCGAACGACCTCGACGCATTGGCCGTCTTGTTCGACGCGTACCGGCAGTTCTACCAGCAATCCGGCGACGTGGCCGCGGCACGCGCGTTCCTCGCAGAACGCCTGGCATGGGACGAGTCCGTGGTGCTGGAAGCGGAAGACGATACGACCCAGATCGGATTCGTGCAGCTGTACCCGCTGTTCTCGTCGGTGCGGCTGGGCCGCACGTGGTTGCTCAACGATCTCTACGTCGCGCCGCAGGCACGCCGCCTCGGCGCCGCGCGCGCCCTGCTCGACGCGGCCTGCGCCTTCGCGCACGAACGCGGCGCGCTGGGCCTGGAACTCGAAACCGGCAGGGACAACCTAACCGCGCAGGCGCTGTATCGCAGCGCCGGCTGGCAACTCGACGAGAACCTGCATTTCCATATCGACTTCAAGAGCCACGCATGAACGACCCCGCCATCGCGCTGAACCTGTGCGTGCTGACCGTGTCGGACACGCGCACGCCGGCGAACGACAGCTCGGGCGACTACCTCGTCGCATCGCTGGAGGACGCGGGCCATCGCCTGCACGAGCGCGCGATCCTGCCCGACGACCGCTACCGGTTGCGCGCACTGGTATCGCGCTGGATCGCCGATGCCGACGTCGACGGCATCCTCGTCACCGGCGGCACCGGCTTCACCGGCCGCGATTCCACGCCCGAAGCGCTGCTGCCACTGCTCGACAAGACCATGCCCGGATTCGGCGAGATCTTCCGCGCGATCAGCTATGCGGACATCGGCACGAGTTCGTTGCAGTCACGCGCGTTCGCCGGCCTCGCGAACGGCACGTTCGTGTTCTGCCTGCCCGGATCGACGTCGGCCTGCCGCACCGCGTGGGAGCAATTGATCCGCGCCCAGCTCGACGCCAGCACGAAACCCTGCAATCTTGCGGCATTGCGTCCGCGCTTGAGGGAAAGCCCGCAGGTGCGGGCTCCGGATCCGGGACGATCATCCGAGGAGTGACCATGTCCATCGACACGACTTTGCGATTGTTGGCCAAGGCGCGCGGCCTGAGCGCGACCGACATCGCGACGGCGATTCCGAAAGCGGGCGTCGCCACGGTCTCCGCGTGGCTGCGCGGCGACAAGATGCCGGGCAAGGCGCAACTCGATGCGCTTGCGAAGACCTTCGGGGTACCGGCTGGCGCGTTGCTCAGCGAACTCGCGAGCACCCTCGATCCCGCGCGCACCAAGGGCGAACATGCGTTGCTCGCGGCGTATCGCGAACTGACCACGAAACAACAGGGCGCGCTGCTGGAAGTCGCGCGCGGCATGGCCGACGGACGCAAGGACAAACACTGACATGCACAAGCTCAAGCGCAAGAAATACGACAAGCTGCTGGAACCGATGCAGGGCGAATTGCTGCAGATGTCGCGCTGGGTCGAGCAGACCGGGCAACGTTTGCTGATCCTGTTCGAGGGCCGCGACACCGCCGGCAAGGGCGGCGTGATCGGCGACATCGCCGGCACGCTCAATCCGCGCCAATGCCGCACGATCGCGCTGAGCAAACCCGACGAGCGCGAGATGACGCAGTGGTATTTCCAGCGCTACATCGAACACCTGCCGGCGGCGGGCGAGATCGTCCTGTTCGACCGCAGCTGGTACAACCGCGCGGGCGTCGAGAAGGTGATGGGTTATTGCACCGACGCGCAATACCACGCGTTCCTCGAACAGGCGCCGGCGTTCGAGCGCCTGCTGACCGACGATGGCATCCTGCTGTTCAAGTACTGGTTATGCGTGGACCAGGACAAGCAGGAAGAGCGTTTCGCCGAACGTGCAGCCGATCCGCTCAAGCGCTGGAAGCTCTCGCCGGTCGACCTCAAGGCGCGCTCGCACTACGAAGCCTATGGCCAGGCGCGCGACGCGATGCTCAAGGTCACGCATACGGCGAACGCGCCGTGGGCGCTGGTGGACTTCAACGACCAGAAGCACGGGCGCCTGACCCTGATCCGCCACCTGCTCGACACGATTCCCGATACGCAGGTTCCGGAGAAGACCATCGAGCTGGCGCCGCTGAAGCACGATCCCGAGAACGAGAGCTTCGACGGTCCGCTCAAGCCGCTGCCGGGTTTCGATATCGACTGAGCCGGGATCACAGCCAGAGCGCCCCTCGATCGAGGAGCGCTCCGGGCATCGCGACCTCGGACCCGCGTTTCCTTCACCCCTGCCCGCACGGAGAGGGCTGCAAGGCCACTGCGATCGAACCGAATCCGATCAGCCGAATCCGAATCCGTCCACCGCCTCCGGCGCTGCCGCGTTGCGCTGCACATCGTCCACCCGCGCGAACGGCGGGCCATCCTGCAGCCAGCGCGCAAACGCTTCGATGTCCGTCGGCATCCCTTGCGCGAATGCCTCGACGCGGCCATCGGCCAGGTTGCGTACATAGCCTTCCAGCCCGATCTCGAGCGCACACCGGCGCGCGGCGGCGCGGAAACCCACGCCCTGCACGCGGCCACTCACGAAGAAGCGCGCGGCTTGCATGTCAGCCCGCAGGTTTCGCCCGATCGATCAGTTGCTGCAGTTCCTTGGTCGTGATCGGGCCCAGGAATTTCTTGACCACCACGCCGTCGGGACCGATCAGGTACGAGGTCGGCAATCCGCGTGGCACATCGAAGTCCATGGGCGGATGGTAGGGATCGGCGATGGCGATCGGATAGCCGGGCGCATGCGCTTTCAGGAAATCCTCCATCTCGGCCCGTTCGACGTCCTGATAGGCGAGCCCGATGACGGCGACGTCGTTGCGCGTCTTGATGAAAGCCGTCAAATCCGGGATCTCCTGCAGGCACGGACCGCACCAGGTCGCCCAGAAGTTCACCACCACCCAGTGCCCGCACTGGCCCGCTAGATCGTAGGGCTTGCCGTCGAACGTGGTGACCTTGAGCCGCGGGTGCGGCCTGTCCGCCGGCTTTGCGGATGGGTCCGCAGGGGGTGGCGGCAACGCGGCCTGCCGCTGGCACTCCTGCATCGGCGATGGTGCGGCGGCGACGGCGGTCGTCGCCGGGGCCGATGCGGGGCGCTGGCACGCACACAATACGCATGCGAGGACGATGGCGAAAACGACGGCAGCGCAAGCGCGGAAGCTTGTGGTCATGCGGGCGATCCCTCGGATGTTCGATCGGTGTCGTGCGGTTGGTAGATGCTGCCGACGCTGCGGCGCAGGCGCTCGCGCAGCGGCAGGCGCAAGCTGTCGAGAGCCTCCTGCGCGCGGATGCCGAGCGCGTCGTCGCTGCAAGGCAGGGGTGCGTCCGCGGCGGGGATGCGCAAGGCCGCGGCTTCATACAACTCGCCGATATCGACGGCGTCGAGATCGCGAGCAAGCATCCACTCGCCCGACTCGGCCCGCCGCAGCACCGATATCTCGCACAGCGTGGAGAGCATGCGCTGCAACAGGTCGTCGGTGAGGATCGGCTCGAGCGTGTGCAGTTCGGCCGTGTGCAGGCCCTGCCCTTTCAGGCGCGGTTCGATGAAACGCCCGAGCAGGCGGAACATGCCGTACAGCTCGAAGCCCTTCGGCAACCGCATCGCCGCCGGCTGGTAGCGGAACGCCGACAGCGCGGAAGCGAACGTCGCGCCGAGCAGGACCACCAGCCACGACACCCAGATCCAGAGCAGGAAGATCGGGATCACCGCGAGCGCGCCGTAGATCTGCTGGTACGAGGCGCGGGTGAGGTAGTACGCGATCGCGTACTTCGCGCCCTCGAACAGGAAGGTAGCGAGCGCACCGCCGGCCAGCGCATGCCGCAGTTTCACGCTGCGGTTCGGGATCACGTTGTAGGCCGCGCTGAACGCGATCAATTCCAGCAGCGCAGGCACCAGTCGCAAGCCGAATTTCGACAGCGCGGATTGCTCCGCGACGGCGACCATCGGCAGCGAGAACAGGTACGACGAGATCGCCAGGCTCAGTACCGCCAGCAGCGGACCCATCGTGAGCGCGGCCCAGTACATCAGGAAGCGCGCCACCGGCCGACGCGGCGTGGGCACGCGCCAGATCCGGTTGAACGCGTTCTCGATGCTCGACATCGTCAGCAGCGAACTCACCAGCACGCCGGCCACGCCGAATCCGGTCATGCCGCGGGCGCTGCTGGCGAAGCTGCGGATGTAATCGGCGACGTTCGCCGCCGCCTTCGGTACGAAATTGTTGAACAGGAAAATCGTCAGCGCATCGCCCCAGCGCTGGTAGACCGGGAACATCGAGATCACGCCGAGCACGGTCGCGGTCAGCGGGACCAGCGCGAGCAGGGTCGTGTAGCTCAGCGCGCTCGCGGCGAGGAAGCAGTCGTCGTCGATGAAGCGCCTGAGCAGGAAACGCAGGAACGACCGCGTGCGTTCGCGGTCGATGCGTTGCGCCCAGCGCCGGATGGTGTCGATCGGTTGCACCGCGCAAGGATAGCCGATAGCCGCAGGATCACCGCGCAACGGCAGCGCGCATCGGCTAGGCTGGCGTGCCAAGGAGGACGCATGCCCGAGATCCTGATCCTGTACTACAGCCGCAATGGCGCCGTCGCATCGCTCGCGCGGCAGATCGCGCGCGGGGTCGGCGAAGTCGACGGCATGTCGGCGCGACTGCGCACCGTGCCGCCGGTCGCACCGGTCACCCAGGCCGCCGCGCAACCGGTGCCGGACGAAGGCGCGCCGTATGTCGAGCACAACGATCTCGCCGAATGCGCAGGCCTGATCCTCGGCAGCCCGACCCGCTTCGGCAACATGGCTGCGCCGCTGAAGCACTTCATCGACGGCCTCGGCGCGCAGTGGGCATCGGGCACCCTGGTCGGCAAGCCCGCGGCGGTGTTCACCTCGACGGCGACCATGCACGGCGGACAGGAATCCACCCTGCTCACGATGCTGCTGCCGCTGCTGCACCACGGCATGCTGCTGGTCGGCATTCCCTACACCGAGCCGGTACTGAGCAGCACGCGCAGTGGCGGCACCCCGTACGGCGCGAGCCACGTCGCCGGCGCGCAGGACGACATGCCGCTGAGCGACGACGAGAAAACCCTCGCGCGCGCGCTCGGTCGACGCGTTGCCCAGGTCGCGGCCAGGCTGGTGCCGGCATGATCGCGCGCACCCTAGCGCTCGCCGGCATCTTCGGGTTGCTGCTGTTGCAGGCGATGTGGCATGGCGTGATCGCGCCGCCGCAGTCGGTCGCGCCGTGGATCTATGCGGCGTTCTTCTGCATTCCGATCCTGCCGTCGCTGCTGTTGCTGGCGCGCCGGCATCGCGCCGCGCTGCTGGCCGGCGCGGTCGCGGCCCTGCTGTATTTCTGCCACGGCGTGATGGTCGCGATGAGCGTGCCGCAATTGCTCGCGCTCGCATGGGCCGAGATCGCACTGAGCGTGCTGGTCGTCCTCGCCGCGAGCTGGAACGGACTGCGTTCCCGATTCGCGCGCAAGCCGGCCGTATAATCCCCATCGAAAAGGGCCCAGGGTCACAACGCGCTCGGGCGCCCGTCCTTGCCCATGGCATCCAACGCGCAACCTTACTCTGGCCACCATTCCATGGACCAACTCTGCATCGTCACCACCGGCGGCACGATCGACAAGGTGTACTTCGACGACAAGTCGGATTTCCAGGTCGGCGATCCGCAGATCGGTCGCATCCTCGACGAACTCGGGGTTGCGTTCCGTTTCTCGGTGATCCCGATCCTGCGCAAGGACAGCCTCCACATCACTGCGGCCGATCGCGAACTGCTGCGCGCGACGATCGACGCGCAACCCGCGCGGCACGTGCTGGTGACGCACGGCACCGACTCGATGGTGGAAACGGCGAAAGTGCTTGCCGCCATCGTCGACAAGACCATCGTGTTGACGGGCGCGCTCAACCCCGCGCGCTTCCGCGGA
The DNA here is from genome assembly GCA_038323475.1 of Lysobacterales bacterium. Taxonomy (GTDB): domain Bacteria; phylum Pseudomonadota; class Gammaproteobacteria; order Xanthomonadales; family Xanthomonadaceae; genus SZAS-103. The sequence continues at coordinate 6,579 of JBBQHA010000062.1, read as the reverse complement.
TCGGACGCCGAGTTCAATATCGGCACCGCGGTCGGTGCGGTGCAATGCCTGCCGCCCGGCGTCTACATCGCGATGAACGGGCGCATCTGGGATCCGCTGAAAGTCCGCAAGAACGTCGCCGCGAACCGGTTCGAATCCGCCGGCTGACCGCAGAGCCCTCCATCCCGACGAGGACAGGCCATGAAACTGCGCACACTGTTGCCCACGCTGTTGCTGGCCGCGGCCGCCCCGGCTGGAGCGGTCGACATGACCAGTGCGACGCCGCCCGATGGCCTGGTCGCTCTGCTCGACGTGCCAACCCTGTTCGGCAGCGGCCCATGCACGCCGCGCCCGGGTGCGAAGTACCCCTTGCGCAGCGCTCCGGATGCACGTGCCGCGGTGGTCGGCACGCTCGAGGCGATGCCGATCCCGGCCGGCCAGACCGCCTGTTCGCAGGACGCACTGGCGCCGCGCGTGCGCAAACCGGGAGACACATGGACCTCGCCGGTACCGACGCGCGAGTTCGCAGCAGGCCACCCCGGCTTGATCGTCACCGATCTCCAGCCTGGCTGGTATCGGATCATGCTGGGCGACGGCGAAGCATGGTTCGCGATCCAGCTTTATTCAGGCCTGCACAACTACCGCGACCTGGTGACGCGCGGACCGATCCACACCTTGCGCGGCTGGGACGGACGGGTCTGTTCGAGTCCGCGCATCGACGATTGCCGCAGGATGGCGATGCCGGCGAACCGGACCCTGCGCATCAATCGCGCGCAAGCAGTCGGAGCCGACCAGTGGTTCCAGGTCGAGTTCGGCATCAGCGCCTGCGAAGGGGCGACACCGCCCGGCCGCGACGTGCTGAGCGGATGGATACCCGGGTTCGGCCCGCCCGGTCCGAACGGCAAGCGCGCGCTGACGGTGTGGATGGATCCGCGCGGCTGCTGAAAAAAAGCCCCGGCGCGAGGCCGGGGTCGGTTGCGATGGATCGTCTGTTGCGACGGATTGGATATCGCCTTACAGCACGTTCAAGGTGACGTCGTCGAGGACGTAGGACGTCTGCAACGACGCATTTTCCTTGCCCAGGAACTTGATCCGTACCTGCTGGCCAATGAAGGGCGTCAGGTCGAGGTTGTGCGACGCGTAACCGCTGGCATGGTCGAGGTTCGAGTACGTCGCCAGCGTCGCGAGCACGACGTTGGACGGGGAAAGGACCTGCACCATGATCTTGTCGTGGGCGAGTGTCGTGGTGGTTTCGGCGGTGTCGATGTGCAGCCAGAACGACAGCGTCGCCGATGTCTTGCCGGCCGGGATCGTGACCAGCTGCGCGGCCGAGTCAGTATGCACGGCGCCGTATCCGTTCATCCATGCGTTGTAGATGCCGCCATGCGCGGGCTCGGCCGCATTGTGGCTGAGCACGTTCTGGGTCAGCGCCCACGGCGCCGCCAGGCCGGCCTCGAACCCGGTGTTGCCGAACAGCTGCAGGACACCTCCGGCATTGACGGTCAACGTCACCATCTTGTTGTTGATCGCGCCGCCGTTGTCGGTCACCCGTTCGGATACGGTGTAGGGGCCTCCGATCGGGTAGGTATGGCTTGGGCTGGCGGCGGTCGACGTCGTGCCGTCGCCGAAAGCCCACAGGTGCGACGGAACCGTACCGTCGCTGTCGGTGGACGTGTCGGTGAAGTCCGCGGTCAGCCCGGTGGTGGTGTAGCTGAACTTCGCGACTGGCGGCTTGTCGACGCCGTTGGCGACGATGTGGTTGATCGCGCTGTTGAGGATGATGCTGCCGCGGCCGCTCGCGAAGTCGTATCCGACTGCGGCCGTCTCGCCGCCATTGCTGCCGGAAGCGACGTCGTGGAAGTCGGAGGCCGGCAGGCCGTAGATCAGCGGGCCGGCAAAGCCGACGCTGGTTCCCTTCACCGCGATCACGCGCGCCCACATGCCGGCGAAGATCGGCGCCGACAGGCTGGTGCCGCCGACTTGGTGGAGCGTGCCATTGAGATAGATCCGGGCGCCGCTGCCGGGATTGGCGTCGAACGCGATGTCGGCCACGCCGCGGGTGGTACCGGGCACGCCGAACGATGCCTGCCAGCCTGGCATCGGCTCGAACGTGCTCGGGCTGCCGCCGCTGCCGCTCCAGACCGTCTCGCTTGCCCAGGTCGTGGTGGACGCATCCAGGGTCGTGCCCGCGGCCGCGATCACATACTGCGATGCAGCCGGCCAACTCGGCTTGATACCGCCGTCCTTGCATTCGTCGGCGCCGGAGTCCCCGGTCGAGATCGAAAACGTCTGGCCCTGCGCCGCCGCAGCCAGGAAAAGCTGGTCGTCAGCGGCAGCGGATCCGTCGTTCTGCGCACTGAGTTCGCATTCGCCCAGCGAGACGTCGATGACCTTCGCCATGTTGGCGTTGACCACCGTGTTGAAGTCGGCCATGAGGTCTGAATTGGCCAGCGTCGGGATGTTGTAGAAGATCAGCTTGCCGACCTGGCCGCCGCCCATGCCGACGATGTCCTGGCTGTCCAGGTTCCATTCGATGACATTGCTCGTATCGGTGCTGGTGCCGTTCGTGTTGATGGTCTGCGTGGTCACCGTCGCGAGACTGTTGGCGGTGGTGAACGTATTGAGGTCGGTGATCGTCTGGGCGATCTTGCCCTGGGTGATGATCCCCACGGTCACCCCGGCGGCGGTCGCGACGCCGGTCCCGCCGTAGATCGAGGAGAAGTCGACGGGGTTGTGGCCGGTCACGATGTTGGTATGCACGCCATCGGGATCGAGGCGGCGTGCGTATGTGTGCGCCTGGTGGACGGTCTGCAGGCCGACGACCGCCAGGATGTGCTCCTGCAGTGCCGGCGGAATGCGCGCATCGGTCGTATTCGCAAACGCCACACGGCCGTCTTGCGTGCGGACCTGCGCCATGGTCGTGAGGAAGGCGCGCTGCGCCGTCGCCCCCGTGCCGTCGGCCGATACCAGCATGCGGTTCGGAGCGATCATCACGTTCGTGTAGCCCATGCGGGCCAGGTAGTCCGCGACCGCCTGCGCCGCGGCCTGGGTCGGCGCATGGTTCGCCATGAACGTCTCACGGCTCATCGGCTCGATGACGCCGCCGATGCCGCTCTTCGCGATGAAGCCTTCCAGGCCCGCGCGGTCGCGCAGCCTCAGCGCCACTTCGATGTGCACGGGCTGCGACTGCGCCAACCTTCCGGAGAGCGCGTCGCCGCGCTGCAGCGCGGTGGCGCGCGCAACGGCCAAGGTGCCGGGAGCGGCGGATGCGCCTGCACTGCAGATCGCGGCGACAACGGCGACGGCGAGAGACGTCCTGCGCAGGCTTGCTGGAGACATTGCGTTCATCGGTAACCCCTGGTGTGTGGCGCAGGCCGGTCGCCTGCATCGCGACGTCGGGTATCCCCACCCGACAATGGTTGGCCGTCGTGCGGCCCGCCACCCTGGCATCGCCTGCCGCTGCGGGCAGCGCCAGCATACTCTTTGGCAATACGCCTGGCGGCCACATGCCGCCAGCAGTTCCCGATGCCTGTTTGCCGGCGCAGGACGCACAAAAAAAGACCCCGGCACAAGGCCGGGGTCGGTTTGTTGCAGTAGCGTTCAAGCGAGGATCATGCGCCGCCTGGGACGTAGTACACGGTGACGTCGTCGATCACGAACGAGGTCTGCAGCGACCCGTCTTCCTTGCCGATGAACTTCAGCACGATCGTCTGGCCGGCCCACGCGCTCAGGTTCCCCGTGTGCAACTGGTAACCCGTCGCCTGGTTGAGGTTCGAGTAGGTCGCCAGCGTCTTCAGCAGCTTGCCCGACGTGTTGTAGACGCCGACAGTCAGCTTGTCGAACGCCCTCGTCTTCGAGATTTCACTGCTGTCGACGTGCAGCCAGAACGACAACGTCGCCGAGCTCGCTCCGCCCGGAATCGCGAACTGCTGCGACACCGTGTCGGTGTGGACCTTGCCGAAACCGTCCAGCCAGGCCTTGTAGCTGCCTCCGTGCGCCGCTTCATGCGAGTCGTTGTTGATGACGCCTGCGCTCGCGATCCATGGTGCCGAACCGTTCTCGAAGCCGGTGTTGCCGATGAGCTGGTTGAGCGCGACCGGATTGACCGTGACCGGCGAGGTCTTGCTCACGCGGTTGCCGTCGTTGTCGGTGACCGTCTCGGTCACGTTGTAGGTGCCGGCGCCGACATACGTGTGGCTCGGGTTCGCTGCGGTCGAGTTCGTCGGGCCATCGCCGAAGGTCCAGAAGTGGCCGACGATGGTGCCGTCGCTGTCGTTCGAGCTGTCGGTGAAGTTCGCGGTCAGGCCGTTGGTGGTCCAGCTGAAATTCGCGACCGGCGGATTGCCGATCGGCACGCCGATGTGGGCGATCGCGTTGTTCAGGATGATGCTGCCGCGACCGCTCGCGAGGTCATAGCCGACTGCGGCCGGGATCCCGTTGCTGCCCGAGGTGATGTCGTGGAAATCGCCAGCCGGCAACGCATAGATCAACGGCGGCGCGAAGCCGACGTCTGGTCCCTTCACCGCGAGCACGCGCGCCCAGAGGCCGGCGAAGATCGGCGCGGACAAGCTGGTGCCGCCGACCTGCGAATGGCCGCTGCTGGTGGCGATCAGGGCGCCGGAATTCGGATCGCCGTCGAACGCAACGTCGGCGACGCCGCGGAAATTGCCGGTGACGAAGCCGTTCTGCCAGACCGGCTTGGGTTCGTACAGGCTGGCGCTGCCGCCGCTGCCGTCCCACACGGTCTCATCTGCCCATGTCGTCGCGGATGCATCCAGGCGCGTGCCCGAAATTGCAGCCACGTACGGCGAGTTTGCGGGCCAGCTCGGGGTGGTGTGGCCATCGCCGCACTCATCGGCGCCGGAGTCGCCGGTCGAGATCGAGAAAGTCTGGCCCTGGGTCACGCCGACCGCGAAGATCTGGTCGGCCGCGGCGGCCGAACCGTCATCCAGCGCACCCGTTTCGCAGCCGCCGATCGAGACGTTGATGATCTTCGTCTGGTTGTCGGTCACGATCTTGTTGAAGCCGGCATTCATGTCCGAACCGGTCAGCGACGGCACGTTGTAGAAAATGATCTTGCCGACCTGGCCGCCGGCCATGCCGACGATGCTCTGGCTGTCCAGGTCCCATTCGATCACGCCGCTGGTGTCGCCGGACGGCGTGCCGATGGTGACGGTCTGCGTGGTGACGGCCGGCAGGCTGTTTTCCGTCGTGAACTTGTTGAGGTCGGTGATGCTCTGGGTGATCTTGCCCTGGGTGAAGATGCCGACCGGAACGCCCGCGCCGGTCAGCACGCCGGTGCCGCCGTAGATCGAGGAGAACTCGACCGGATTGTGGCCGGTGATCGCGTTGGTGTGCACGCCGCTCTTGGGCTGCACGACCTTGGCGAAGGTATGCATCATGTGCACGGTCTGCAGGCCCATCACCGACAGCACGCTGTCCTGCAGCGCCGCGGGTACGCGCGCTTCAGTGGTGTTCGCGAACGCGACGCGGCCGTCGTTCGTCTTGACCTGCGCGAACGAGGTCATGAATGCATTGCGTGCCGTCGCCGCAGTGCCGTCCGCGGAGATCAGCATGCGGTTCGGCGCGATCACGACATTCTTGTAGCCCATGCTGGTCAGGTAGTTCGCAACCGACTGCGTCTGGGCGAGGGTCGGCGCGTGGTTGGCCAGGAACTGATCGCGGCTCATCGGCTGCGACACGGTGCCGGCCTTGTTCTTCGCCGCATGCGCGATGAACGCGTCCAGATCCGCGCGGTTGCGCAGCTTCAGCGCCACTTCGACGTGGATCGGCTGCGTCAACGACAGGTTGCCGGTGATCGCGTCACCATGACGCAGCGTGGTGGTGTGCGCAACCGTTCCCAGCGTCCCGACGGCGGGTGCTGCGATCGCGGTGGTGCTGCAGATCGCCGTGACGACGGCGAGAGCGAGAGATGTTTTACGCAGGCTTGCAGAAGACGTCGCGTTCATTCGTAACCCCAGATATGTGTGTGATGCGCCGAAGGCAGGTTGCCTGCTGCGCGGTGTTGGGCATCCCCGCCCCGAACTTGATCCTTATCCGTTCCAGCATCGCCGCGATACCTTCCGCGACGATCCCGCATGTCACGCATCAAAAAACGTGGAATTCCCGACACGCCAGCAGATCACCCCAGACACGCGCAAGAAAACCGGATCGACATGTCGAGCGCGCCCCATTATCAGCACGTCGCACGCCCACATCAACCAGTGATTGCAGGTGCGCGGGGATTTTTTCGACTGCCGATCGCAACGTGAAACCTCGCCCAGGGGACAAGCGTTAAGAATGCGTTCGCCGAGGTCGCTCATCGCGATGGCGCATTCAGGTACGCGCAAAAAAATCCCCCGGCGCTCGCGCGTCGGGGGACTCGATGACTCGGTGTGCGTTCCGATCGGTCCCGCCGCCTTCGCGACGGGACCGGTACAACTTTGGAGTCTTAGTTGATGGTGGTCTTCAGCGTCTCGCCCGAGAATGCAGAGTAGGCGCGAACGTTGATGTAGTACGTACCGGCGGCCGGCGCACTGATCGTGCAGGTCTCGGTGCTGCTGGACGTGTACGGACGGCAGGTGTACGTGGTCGTGGTCG
>JBBQHA010000061.1:0-17630 GCA_038323475.1 Lysobacterales bacterium | reverse complement strand
GCCGTGCACGATGACGCCGGGTATGTCCTTGATGCGGGGCACGTCGCGCAACAGCTGATCCTCGACTTCGACGAAGCCGCCGTTGACGAAGTAGTGGCATGCGATGCGCGCGAACGCGAGCGCGAAGCGCGCGTCCTCGTGCGAGTCGATGAAGTCGTCGTCCTGTCGCAGGAAACTCGTCGAGCCCTCCCACACCGACCACGCGCGCGCGGCGGCCAGGCGGGTCGCTTCGTCGTCGCTGGTAAGCCGGCGGTGGTAGGCGGAGATCAGGTCGTGGTGTTCGACGGACGGAATCGCCGCGAGGTATTTCTCCCACGCGTCCGGGAACAGCCGCGAGGTGCCTTGCTGGTAGAACCATTCGAGTTCCCAGCGCCGCAGCATGAAGATGCCGCGCAGCACGAGTTCGGTCACGGCCTGCGGATGCGCCTGCGCATAGGCAAGCGCGAGCGTCGAACCCCAGCTCCCACCGAACACCTGCCAGCGCGCGATGCGCAGGTGCGTACGCAGCTTCTCGAGGTCGGCGACGAGATGCGGCGTGGTGTTGTCGACGAGATCGGCGTGCGGCGTCGAGCGCCCGCTGCCGCGCTGGTCGTACAGCACGATGCGGTACTTCGCGGGATCGTGGAAGCGCCGCATCTTCGCCCCGCAACCAGCGCCCGGCCCGCCATGCAGCAGCGCGACCGGCTTGCCGTCCGGATTGCCGCACTGCTCGTAGTACAGCGTGTGGCGGCCATCGACTTTCAGCATGCCGCTGTTGAACGGTTCGATGTCGGGATAAAGCGTGCGCATGGGAATCGCCGATGACAGGGAAGCGGCAAGTCTAGCGAATCGATGCCCGGTTCGATGCTTGACGCGCAATCCGGGGGTTGGGATGGTGGCGGCGACCGCCGGGGACGACGCGATGACCGACGAGGATCCGCCCGAGTCCAGGCACGGCATGCGCCATCTCGCGCGCATCGTGCTGTTCGCGTTCCTGCACGTTCGAAAGCTGGCGACGCCTGCAAATCCAGGAAGGGTCTGACACCAGCGTAGCCGTCCGCTCCGGTTCGCCGGGCATCCTGCGGCGTCTGTGAGACCTCCTTCCTGACAGCCATACCGCCGCGCGCGGATTTCCCGGCCCGCCAGGGCCGGGGCAGGCCTGGATCTAGTCGTCGTTGAGGATGGTGCCGATCGCCTGGTTGTCGAGCAGCGTCGCACCACCCGGCACCGGCTGGGTGAGGTTCACGAAAAACGTCTCGTTCGCCTCGACATTGGTATCGCCGATCAACGTTACGGTGAACGTCTTGGCGGTCTGCCCCGCCGTGATGGTCTGGGGGACAGAGCTGTTCGTCGGGAAATAGTCGGAGTTGGCGGACGTGGTCCCGTCGGCGGTCGCGTAGCTGAACTGGACGTTGGTCGCCACCGCTTGCGAGAGCGTCACGGTGAACGTGGCATTCTTGTTGCCGCTATTGCCTTCGGTGATCGACACGTCGCCGATCGACATCGTCGCTCCGTCGTCGTTGAGGATCGTCCCCGTTCGGCTGTCTGCGCTGTGCGCTCCGGACACGGCGACGACGCTGGCCCCGACCACCTCGTTTTCCTCGACCGTCGTGTCCCCGGTGATCGGTACCGAGAACGTGGCGGTGGTCTGGCCGGCGGGAATAGTGCCGTTGACTGTCGTGGCCACGTAGTCGGTTCCGGCGATCGCCGCGTTGGCGCAACAGGTGTTGTTGTACGTGTTCGCGGTATACGCGACATCCTGGGGCGAAGGTGCCGACAGGTTGATCGTGAAGTCCAGCGCATGCGTCCCACTGTTCCCTTCGACAGTCGAAGCGCCAACGGCCAGCGAGATCGTCGGCCCATCGTCGTTCTGGATCACGGCGGTGCCTCGGCCATTGGCGATCGTGGCGCCGGTGGCGCCGCTGAGGTCGACGAAGAACTGCTCCTTGGGTTCGAGGGTCGTGTCGCCATTGATCGTGAAACTGATCTCCGTGTACGTATCGCCGACGGCGATCGTGCGCGAAGCGGACTTGGCCACGTAATCCCCGCTGGCCGCGGTCGCCGTGTCGTCGGTTGTCGCGTAGTGGAACGTCACTGGCGAGGTGGCGGGATGGTTCAGGAAGACCCCGAAGACGATCGCAACCGTTCCGCTGTTGCCCTCGTTGATCTGATGGGAGGAATCGATCGACAACTTCGGCGCTTCGTCGTCGAGGATCGTTCCGGTCTTGCCCGGGAGCGTGCTTTCGGTGGCACCCGAAAGCTGGCTGACGACGATGTTGAAGAATTCGTCGTTCTCGGCGGCGGTGTCGCCGATGACGTCGACGGTGAACTGCGTCGAGAGGGACCCCTGCGGGATCGTTTTCGGCGTCGGTGCAAGCGCGACGTAGTCGCTGCCGGCGACCGCGGAGCCATCGGTCGTCGCCACGTCGAACGTGACGGGACCGGTCGCCACCGAGTCAAGACTCGCCGTGAACAGGAACTGGGTCGTCCCGCTGTCGCCTTCGTACTGCGAGACATTGGAAATCCGCAGGACCGGCCCGGGGTCGTCGTTGCCGATCGAGGCGATGCCCTGCGCATCTGCGATCGTCGCGCCGGTGGGCTGGCTGATGTCGAGCGCGAACGTTTCCTTGGGCTCGGTGGTCGTGTCCTCGACGGTCGTGACGCCGATCTGGCTCGTCGTCTGTCCTGCGGGAATGGTCCGCCCGGTCAGTGCCTTCGGCACATAGTCGTTGTTCGCCACGGTCGCGGTGCCGTCGGATGTCGCGAACTTGAACGAGACCGGGGTCGCCGACGGTGCAGACAGCTGGACGACGAAGACGGCCTGCGAACCTTCGCTGGTGACCACGTCCGACACCGAAAGGGTCGGGAGGGCGGCGACGCTGTCGTCGTTCGTGATGGTGCCGGTTCCCTGCGCGTCGGCGATGGTCGCGCCGACCGCGTTGCTGATGTTGAGCAACAGCGTTTCGTCGGATTCGACGGTCGCATCGCCGTTGATCGTCACGCCAATCTGCGTGGAGGTGCCGCCCGCGGCGATCGTCCGCCCGGTCAGCGCACGTGCGACATAGTCGCTTCCTGCGCTTGCCGTGCCGTCTGCAGTCGCGAACTTGAACGTCACCGGCGTCGCCGAGGCTGCCGACAGGCTGACGACGAAGTTGAGCGAGCGCGTGCCACTGTTGCCTTCGGTGATGGAGACGTCGCTCACGGACAGGGTCGGCGTGTCCAACGTCGATATGGCGCGCCCTGCATCCACTATGCCGGCGCCGCAGCCGTCGCGGCACGGCACCGCGAACGCGCGAGCGCTTGCGCGCAGGATCGACTTCACGGTCTCTGGCGTATTCGCATGAACGCCCTGCATCAGCGCGACCACGCCAGACACCAGCGCCGCCGCCTGGGACGTGCCCTGCTTGCGCGCGTAGCCGTCGGTGGCCTGGTAGCGTTTGCCGATATTGGCCGTGGACAGCAGGCCGTCGGAACCGTCGCCGCCTGGCGCAGAGATGTCGATGTGCGATCCGTGATTCGAGTAGCGCGCCTGCGCGCCGGAACGCCCGACTGCGCCGACATCGATGACGTTGCGGCATCCGCCCGGCGCGAACAGGGCGGCATCGGCATGGCTGTTACCGGCGCCGGCGACGACCACGGAACCGGCTGCGACCGCAGAATCGATCGCTGCTTGCAGCGTCGGTCCGCAGGCCACCGGCGCGCCGATGGAGAGGTTGATCACTTCGGCGGGATTACGGTTCATCGGAACCCCGGGGACCTTGCCGCCTGACGCCCAGACGATCGCATCGGCGACATCCGAGGCATGGCCGCCGCAGCGCCCGAGGGCGCGCACGGGAAGGATCTGCGCGTCGAACGCGACACCCGCGATCCCGACGCGGTTGTTCGCGCGCGCCGCGATCAGCCCGGCGACGTGCGCGCCGTGCCAGCTTGAGTCCGCGGCCGCAGTGCCGATGCCGCACGCGCCGGCAGTCCTCCAGTCGCCCGGGTCGGAGGGGTCCGCATCGCGCCCGCCGCCGTCGACCGCGATCGCGGCGTCGTCGATGAAGTCGTAACCGTGCAACACCGCGCGCGCGAGGTCCGCATGACTCGTGATGCCGGTATCGACGACCGCGACGACCACGCCGCGACCGGTTGCTTTGTCCCATGCCTTCGGGAGGTTGATGCCGCCTGCTGCCTCGAAGACATCCCACTGGCTCGCGTAGCCCGGATCGGTCGGAGTCGCGAGCGGCTGCAGCAGCGTGTCGCGTTCGGCCGAGACGACGTGAGCGTTTGCCGACAGAGCCTGGAGCACCCGCCGCGAGGTCGCAGAGTCGAGCGCACGGTCGGCGCCGATGACCCGGCCATCGATCGCCAGCGAACGGCCCGCGATCAGATGCACGCCTGCGCTGTGGCCGGCAGCGTCAAGCAGGCTCTGCAAGACGCGAGGATCGGTGCGCTCGGGTGCATTCGCAGCAAAGTGCACGATGAACCTGTCAGAGGGGGCAGTGGACGCCGGGGCAGAAACGGCAGGCCCGCTCGATGCATCAGCGGCGAGGCTAGCGGAGACGAGGCACGCACTCACTGCAACTGAGAACGTCAGAAGGCGTGCGGACGATCGATACATGATGGATACCTCGCGCCTACCCGAATGGCGGCCGGACCACGATACGCCCGATGCATTCCCCGTCCCTGAACGCAACGGTGGGCGTGCGGTGGCATCCGGGGGCGCGCAGGCTTGGTCCAGGGATACGCAGGGAGTCCTCGTGGAGGAGGGGTTTGGCCAGGATTCCTTTCGATATCGAATCGGAGGCTTTGGCGTGCACTGCGCGCACGTCATTGGTCAGCTTCGCTGTTGTGAAGCGCTTCCGAGAAGGCAGGAATCGCTCTGCGGTCGTTGTCGAAGAGCGATTCCCGCCTTCGCGGGAATGACGAGCAAGCGGACGCGACTGAATTGCGGAGCCTGCTTCGTTCGGGAGTCAGAGCATTCGTTCGGGAGTCAGAGCCCGTGTGATCCTGAGCTGCGGCGCTGCTTCGTTTGAGAGTCAGAGCTAGCTGGCAAGCCTGAGCTGCAAAGCTGCTTCCTTTGAGAGTCAGAGCTAGCGGGCAAGCCTGAGCTGCGACGCCATCATGGCTGCTGAGGTCAAGCATTGGTCGGGACGGCGGGATTCGAACCCACGACCCCCTGCCCCCCAGGCAGGTGCGCTACCAGACTGCGCTACGCCCCGACAAGGACGATGCCGCGCATGCGATGCATGCGGGACGCGAATTATACGGGTTTATGCGGTGAAGATGCCGGATCGTTGGGCATCGGAGTGATAGCGCGTAGCTGGTTGGCAACTTCCCGCTTCGTTCGCCCCTCACCCTGACCCTCTCCCGAAGGGCGAGGGAATCGGCATCGGCGAAGTGGCATCAGCGCTTGAGGAGCTGCAGCACTTCCTCGAGTTCCTGGCGCACCTGGCGGATGATCTGCGTCGACATGGTGTTCTCGACGCGGGCGACTTCGCCTTCGAGGCGCTGGCGTGCGCCGCCGATGGTGTAGCCGTTTTCGTAGAGCAGGCCGCGGATCTGGCGGATCATCAGCACGTCGTGGCGCTGATAGTAGCGACGGTTGCCGCGGCGCTTGACCGGCTTGAGGGTCGGGAATTCGGTTTCCCAGTAGCGCAGCACGTGCGGCTTGACGTCGCAGAGTTCGCTGACCTCACCGATGGTGATGTAGCGCTTGGCCGGGATCGGCGGGAGTTCGCGGTTGCTGCCAGGATCAAGCATGTTCGCCACCGGCGTGGGCTTCCACGCGCTCTTTCAGTTTCTGTCCCGGGCGGAACGTGACCACGGTGCGCGCGGAAATCGGGATTTCCTCGCCGGTTTTCGGGTTGCGCCCCGGGCGCTGGTTCTTCTGGCGCAGTTCGAAGTTGCCGAAACCCGACAGCTTGACCTGCACGCCGCGTTCGAGCGATTCGCGCAGCACGTCGAAGTACGCATCGACGAATTCCTTCGCCTCGCGCTTGTTCAGGCCTACTTCCTCGAAGAGGCGTTCGGCCATCTCCGCTTTCGTCAACGCCATGTCATCCCCTGTCGAGCCACGTCCTGCGGCCCTTCCAACCGCAAATCGATTGAACCGGTCCGTTCCGGACGGGCTCAGCCCCCTCGCAACACCGCGCCGCATTCGCGCCCCAGCGCTGCAACGGCGGCAGCCACGGCGCCATCGGCATCGTGGTCGGTAAGCGTGCGCGAGACATCCTGTAAAATCAAGCCCATAGCGACACTCCTTGTGTCCGGGTCTAGGCCCGTGCCGCGATAGACGTCGAACAGCCGGACCTCGCGCAACAGTGGGCCAAGCGCCGCGCCCAGGGTTGCTTCGACCGCCGCCCATGGAACCGAATCCGGGACGACAAGCGCGAGGTCCCGGCGGACGAGCGGATAGCGCGAAAGCCCTGCAGCCGCTGGAATTGCGCGGGCTGCGAGCGGTTCGAGGTCCAGTTCGAACGCCAACACCTCGGTATCGAGGTCCAATGCCTTGAGCAGGCGGGGATGCAGGTGGCCGATCCAGCCCAGGCGCTGCGCCCCGCGCCAGGCTTCCGCCGAACGGCCCGGATGCAGCCATGGCTCGGAGGCCGGCAGGAAGCGCAGCGCGGAACCCTGTCCGCCCAGCGCAGCCAGGCTTTCGAGGTCGGCCTTGAGATCGTAAAAATCCACCGGCCGCGACGCCACGCCCCACTGCTCCGCGCTGGCGTTGCCGCCACAGACGGCCGCGATGCGCGGGGTTTCGAGCGGAGCCGCGCCTGCCCGCGACGCGAAAACCCGACCGAGTTCGAACAACCGCACGCGCGGCTGCTGGCGCGCCATGTTGTGGCGCAGCGCCTGCACCAGCCCCGGCAACAGCGACGTACGCATCACCCCGAGGTCGGCACTCAGCGGATTCGCCAACGCCACCGCATCCGCGGCCAGCGACCAGCTTGCGAGCAGGCCCGCATCGACGAAGGCGTAATTGATCGCCTCGCGATAATCGCGTGCGGCAAGCTGGCGCCTGAGGTCGGCATCGGCGACGCGGGTCTCGCTCGCGGCTGCGATGCGGATCTCGCCGCTCGGCATCGCGGTCGGGATCGCGTCGTAGCCATGGATGCGCGCGATTTCCTCGATCAGGTCTTCCTCGATCGCGATGTCGAAGCGGCGGCTTGGCGCGACGACGGTCCAGCCATCCGCAACCACGTCGACCTCCATGCCGAGCGCGCGCAGGATGCGTTCGACCTCGGCATCGGCGACTGCCGTGCCGAGCACGCGGGCCAGCCGCGACTTGCGCAGGCGGACCGCAACAGGCGCGGCCAGGTCGGCCGTGCGAACCACGTCGATCAACGGGCCCGGAACGCCGCCGGCGATGTCCAGGATGAGGCGCGTCGCGTACTCGACGGCGATCGGCGGCAACTGCGGATCGACGCCGCGTTCGAAGCGATGGCCGGCATCGGTGTGCATGCCGAGCTTGCGGCTGCGACCGACGATCGCCGAGGGAACCCAGTGCGCGGCTTCGAGGAAGACATTGCGCGTCGCGTCGGTGACGCGGGTGTCATGGCCACCCATGATGCCGCCCAGAGCTACGGCGCGCGATGCGCGGCCATCGGGGCAGTCGGCGACCACGAGGAAGCCCTCGTCGAGTCGCGCGTTGCGGCCGTCGAGCAGCTTGACCTCCTCGTTCGCGCGCGCGCGGCGCACGACGACCGGTCCATGCAGGCTGTCCCGATCGAAGGCGTGCATCGGCTGGCCGAGTTCGAGCATCACGTACGCCGTCACGTCGACGAGGATGCTGATCGGGCGGATCCCCGATCGCTTCAGGCGTTCGCGCATCCATTGCGGCGTCGGCGCGTTCGCATCGACGCCTTCGATCACCCGTCCCGCGAAGCGTGGCACATCAGCTCCCGCGTCGAGCTCCACGACCATCGTCGCAGCGGAGGCGATGGGCACGCTTTCGATCGCCAGCGGCTTCACTTCGCTGCCGAATGCCGCCGCGACGTCGTACGCGATCCCGCGCATGCTGAAACAATCCGCGCGGTTCGGGGTGAGCTTGAGTTCGATACTCGCGTCGGGCAGGCCCAGATAACCAGCGAGCGCAGCGCCGACCGGCGCATCGTCCGGAAGTTCGAGCAGGCCGGACGCATCCGGATCGATGCCGAGTTCCTTCGCCGAGCACAGCATGCCGTTGGATGCGACGCCGCGCAGCGTTGCGGGTTTGATTTGCATTCCACCAGGCAGCGTCGCCCCGATGGTCGCGAGCGGCGCTTTCAGTCCCGGTCGCGCGTTCGGCGCGCCGCAGACGATCTGCAACAGTTCGCCATTGCCTGCATCGACGCTGCAGACCTGCAGGCGATCGGCTTCCGGATGCTTCGCGCAACTGACGATCCGCGCGACGACGATGCCGTCGAGGTGCTCGCCCAATGCCTCGACGTTCTCGACTTCAAGCCCGATCGCACTCAGCCTTTCGGTCAACGCTTCGTGCGTCGCGTCGATGGAGACGCTTTCGCGCAGCCAGTTTTCAGAGAATTTCATTCGAAGAATTCCGTGACTCGTGAATCGTGGCTCGGACAAGCGCAATGCGACTCTTCAAGATGCCATCCCGGAGATGCCATCCCCAGATGTCATCCGGCAGATGTCATCCCGAACAAGGTGAGGGATCTGCTGGCGATTGCACTTGTGCGCGATCAGCATCAGATCCTTCGCTGCGCTCAGGATGACAGGCGACAGAGGCATTACCTGCAAATCCCCGTCCCGCCTTTCAACTGAATTGCGCCAGGAAACGCAGGTCGTTTTCGAAGAAGCTGCGCAGGTCGTCGACTCCGTAGCGCAGCATCGCGAAACGCTCGACGCCGAGGCCGAATGCGAAGCCGGTGTAGCGTTCCGGGTCGATGCCGCAATTGCGCAGGACGTTCGGATGCACCATGCCGGCGCCGAGGACTTCCAGCCACGACGTGCTGCCGTCGGCGCGCGTCCAGCCGATGTCGACTTCGGCCGACGGTTCGGTGAACGGGAAGTAGCTCGGGCGGAAACGCATCGTCAGATCGCGCTCGAAGAACGCCTGCACGAATTCCGACAGGGTGCCCTTGAGGTCCGCGAAGCTCGACGTCTCGTCGACGAGCAGGCCTTCGACCTGGTGGAACATCGGCGTGTGGGTCTGGTCCGAGTCGCTGCGATACACCTTGCCCGGCGCGATCAGGCGGATCGGTGGCGTGCGCCCGGCCATGCCGCGGATCTGCACCGGCGAGGTGTGCGTGCGCAGCAGGCGCGCGGCGCCGCTCGCGTCGGGCGGGAAGTAGAACGTGTCGTGCATCGCGCGCGCGGGATGGTGCGGAGGGAAATTCAGCGCCTCGAAGTTGTGCCAGTCGTCCTCGATCTCCGGACCTTCGGCGACCGCGTACCCGAGCCGCGCGAAGATGTCGACGATGCGCTCGAGCGCGCGCGTGACCGGATGCAGGTTGCCGCGCTCGCCTCCCCGCCCCGGCAGGGTGACGTCGATGCGCTCGGACGCGAGCCGCGCCTGCAGGCCGGCTTCGTCGAGCTGCACGCGACGCGCGGCGATCGCGTCGGCAATGGATTCCTTCGCGCGGTTGATCGCCTCGCCGGCGACCTTGCGCTGCTCGGCCGGCATCGCGCCGAGCGACTTGAGCAGCGCGGTCACGCTGCCCTGCTTGCCGAGCAGCTGCACGCGCAGGGTTTCGAGCGCGTCAGTCGTGCCGGCATCCGAAATTTCGGAGAGGGCCTTGTCGGTGAGGGTTTCGATTTCGCTCATGAATGATCGCTCTGACGACGACTTCCTGTATTCGCTGCAAGAACTCGAATCGGTGAACTGCCTGCGCAGGGTCGACGGCCCCAAAACAAAAACGGGGAAGGACTTTCGCCCTCCCCCGTCTTTGGTGCTTTGGCTTGTATTGAAAGTCGGCCATGGCTGGCCGGTTTCTCTCTACGCGGATGGACCCGCGTACAACTTAAGCTGCGAGGGCGTTCTTGGCCTGTTCGGCGAGCTTTCCAAACGCCGCGATGTCGTGCACCGCGATGTCCGAGAGCACCTTGCGGTCCAGCGTGATCTCGGCCTTCTTCAACCCGTTCATGAAGCGGCTGTAGCTGAGACCGAACATGCGGGCGCCGGCGTTGATGCGGACGATCCACAGTGCGCGGAACTGGCGCTTGCGCTGCTTGCGGCCGATGTAGGCGTATTGCGCAGCCTTGGTGACGGCCTGCTTGGCGACGCGGAAAACCTTGCGACGCGCATTGAAGTAGCCCTTGGCCAGCTTCAGGACTTTCTTGTGACGGCGGCGGGCCGTCACACCACGTTTGACTCGTGCCATGGTTCAGCCCTCCTCAGAGATAGGGAAGCATACGATCGAGACGGCCTGCATCCTCGGCGCGCACATGGTTCGTGCCACGCAGGTTGCGCTTCCGCTTCGTCGACTTCTTCGTGAGGATGTGGCTGCGGTTGGCGTGACCGCACTTGTACTTACCCGACGCGGTCTTGCGAAAACGCTTCGCAGCCGCCCGGTTGGTCTTGATCTTGGGCATCGGAAATCCTGTCGTCGTTATGTCACTGGCTGAGGCGCCAATCTTCAATGTCTTGTGCCACTTCGTCGCAAAGCCTCACAAGGCTTGTGCAACTTCGTCGCAAAGACCCTGAAGCTCGGTCTTTCCGTCCTGCCTATGCCGGCTTGTTGCCCCGATCCCGTGATGAGTCCACGAAACCGGCGGCGGGTCCTGGTGAAACGGTGAAACAGACGCAACCCGGAACGAACCGGGCCGCGAAGTATGCCAGCTGGCGCATCCCCCTGCAAATCAGCCGCTCGATGCGGCCTGCGGGGGCTAAGTCTTCTTCTTCGGCGAAATCATCATGATCATCTGCCGGCCTTCCAGCCGCGCGCGCTGCTCGATCACGACTTCATCGGCGAGGTCGGTCTCGATCCGCTTGGCCATCTCCAGGCCAAGTTCCTGATGGGCCATTTCGCGACCCTTGAAGCGGATGTTGATCTTGACCTTGTCGCCTTCCTCGAGGAACCGGCGCAGGTTGCGCAACTTGATGTTGTAGTCGCCGTCGTCGGTGGTCGGGCGGAACTTGAGTTCCTTGATCTCGACGACCTTCTGCTTTTTCTTGGCGGCCGAAGCCTTTTTCTGCAGTTCGAACTTGAACTTGCCGAAATCCATGATGCGGCAGACCGGCGGATCGCCATTGGGCTGGATCTCGACCAGGTCGAGACCGGCCTCCTCGGCCATCTGCAGGGCCTCGTCGCGGCTGACCACTCCGACGTTCTCGCCTTCGGCGCCGATCAGGCGCACGCGCGGCACGCGGATCTCCTGGTTCTTGCGGTTCTGCTTTTCGGTATTGATTCGCGGTTCCTCTCGATATGGATGTTGCGGATGCCGGTGGCGCTGCCCAGTGTACTCCTGGCTCAGTGCACGCCCGGGCGGGCCTCGTTGCGCAGGCGTTCGATGAAATCCCCGAGCGCCATCGTCCCCAGGTCTTCCCCTGACCGCGTGCGCACCGCCACCGAGCCGGTTTCCTTCTCGCGATCCCCGATCACGAGCAGATACGGAATCCGTTGCATGGTGTGCTCGCGAATCTTATAGCCGATTTTTTCGTTGCGCAAATCGGCCTCGACCCGGAAACCTTGCATTTCAAGGCTTGCGCGGGTCGATTCGACCGCGTCGGCCTGCGAATCGGTGATATTGAGCACCACCGCCTGGATCGGGGCGAGCCAGGGCGGCAGGTTGCCGGCGTGGCTTTCAATGAGAATGCCGATGAAGCGCTCCATCGAGCCGACGATCGCCCGGTGCAGCATCACCGGATGGCGCATGGTCGAGTGTTCGTCCACGAATTCGGCGCCGAGGCGCTCGGGCATCATGAAATCGACCTGCATGGTCCCGACCTGCCAGGCGCGGCCGATCGAGTCCTTCATGTGGTACTCGATCTTGGGGCCGTAGAACGCGCCCTCGCCCGGCAACTCCTCCCAGGCCACGCCGGCGGAGGCCAGCGCGGCGCGCAACGCGCCTTCGGCCTTGTCCCAGGTTTCGTCCGTGCCGAGGCGTTTTTCCGGGCGCAGCGCGATCTTCAGCGCGATGTCGCTGAAGCCGAACTCCGTGTAGACCTTCATCGCCTGCGCGTGGAAGGCGGTGACCTCGGGTTCGATCTGGCTTTCCGTGCAGAAGATGTGGCCGTCGTCCTGGGTGAACGCGCGCACGCGCATGATCCCGTGCAGCGCGCCGGATGGTTCGTTGCGGTGGCAGCCGCCGAACTCGCCGTAGCGGATCGGCAGGTCGCGGTACGAATGCAGGCCGTGCTTGAAGATCTGGATATGGCCCGGGCAATTCATCGGCTTCAGCGCGTACTCGCGCTTCTCCGACTCGGTGAAGAACATGTTGTCCTTGTAGTTGTCCCAGTGGCCGGACTGCTTCCACAGCGAGACGTCGAGGATCTGCGGTCCACGCACCTCCTGGTATCCGGATGCGCGATAGACGCCGCGCATGTGCTGCTCGACGACCTGCCAGATCGCCCAGCCCTTGGGATGCCAGAACACCATGCCGGGCGCCTGCTCCTGCTGGTGGAACAGGTCCTGCACCTTGGCGATCTTGCGATGGTCGCGCTTCTCGGCTTCCTCGATCTGGGTGAGGTGGGCCCTGAGGTCCTTGTCGTTGAGCCACGCGGTGCCGTAGATGCGCGACAGCATCTGGTTGTTGGAATCGCCGCGCCAGTACGCGCCGGCGACCTTCATCAGTTTGAACGCGCGCAGCTTGTCGGTGCCCGGAACGTGCGGGCCGCGGCAGAGGTCGATGAAGTCGCCCTGCCGGTACAGCGAGATGTCCTGCTCGGACGGGATCGAGGCAATGATCTCGGCCTTGTACTTCTCGCCCATGCCGCTGAAGAACGCCACAGCTTCGTCGCGCGGCATCGTCGAGCGCTCGACCTTGATCGCTTCCTTGACGATCTTCTGCATCTCCTCCTCGATCTTCGGCAGGTCGTCCGGGGTGAACGGACGCTCGTACGCGAAGTCGTAGTAGAAGCCGTTGTCGATGACCGGGCCGATCGTGACCTGCGCGCCCGGAAACAGGCGCTGCACGGCCTGCGCGAGCAGGTGCGCGGTGGAATGGCGCAGCACGTCGAGCGCGTCGGGGTGCTTGTCGGTGACGATTTCCAGCGACGCGTCGTGGTCGATCCGGAAGCTGGTATCGACGAGCTTGCCGTCGACCTTTCCGGCCAGCGCGGCCTTGGCCAGGCCGGGACCGATCGACAAAGCGACCTCGCCCACGCTGACCGGATGTTCGAACGGGCGGCTGCTGCCGTCCGGGAGGGTGATATTGATCATGGGATGGGTCTCGGATTCGCGGCTGCCTCCCCTGCGACTGCAGGGGGAGGCGAAAAACAAAACGGCGCCGAAGCGCCGTTGGTCGGAGGCTTCGACAGGATCAGCGGTGGCGGTTCGTAGTGCTCATGTCGCACGCCCGGCCTGCGGTTTCCCGCGGCCACCTTGAAGGACGTCGCAGCCCGATGCCGCGACACTGGCGCTAAGCTAGGGGCTGCCCGACCCGCTGTCAACGCCGGCGCGGATTCAGGCATGCTTGGTTTTTCGCTGCCGAGATCCCCGATGGCCCAGAGCGTGCACGATTTCGCCGACGATCCGCGCAACGCGGAGATCCTGATCTACGTCGACGGCGCGATGAAACCGCGCGCCGAGGCGGTGGTTTCCGTGTTCGATTCCGGCTTCGTGCTCGGCGACGGCGTCTGGGAAGGACTGCGCGTGATCGACGGCCAGCCGTTGTTCCTCGACGCGCATCTGGACCGCCTGTACGAAGGCGCGAAGGCGATCCTGCTGGACATCGGCATGGACCGCGCCGCGCTGACCCGCGCGATCATGGATACGCTGGCCGCGAACCGGATGACCGACGACGTCCACCTCCGCCTGATGGTCACCCGTGGCGTGAAGCGCACGCCGTACCAGGATCCGCGCGCCGCGATCGGTCCGGCAACGATCGTGATGATTCCGGAATACAAGACGCCCCGCCCTGAGCTGCTGGCACGCGGGCTGAAACTGTTCACCGTGCACGTGCGCCGCGGCTATCCCGACGTGCAGGATCCCAAGCTCAATTCGCACAGCAAGCTCAATTGCATTACCGCCTGCATCCAGGCCTACACGGCGGGCGCCGACGAGGCGTTGATGCTCGATCCGCACGGCTTCGTCGCGACCTGCAACTCGACCCATTTCTTCATCGTGCGCAAGGGTGAAGTCTGGACGTCGACCGGCGATTACTGCCTCGGCGGCATCACCCGCGCGAACGTGCTGCGCCTTTGCAGGCAGGCGGGCATCCCAGAGCGCGAACGCAACTTCAGCCTGACCGATGTCTACGGCGCCGACGAAGCCTTCGTAACGGGCACATTCGCGGGCGTGACGCCGGTGCGCGAGATCGACGGCAGAACCATCGGCGACGGCACGCGCGGGCCGATGGTCGAACGCCTGCAGCAGTTGTACATCGAACTCGCCCATCTCGATGCGGCGGCGCGCGCAGGACTACGCCTGGCATGAAGAAACAGCCGAAAACGCCGCTGCGGATCGTTCGCTCCCGGCTTCCTTCCTGCAGCGACACCAGCGCGCCGTTGCGCGTCGCGATGTGGAGCGGCCCGCGCAACATCTCCACGGCGATGATGCGCGCCTGGGAAAACCGCGGCGATTGCGCAGTGAGCGATGAGCCGTTGTACGCGGCCTATCTCGCCACGACCGGCATCGACCATCCCATGCGCGCACAGGTCATCGCTGCCGGCGATACCGACTGGCGCAACGTGGTACGCGACCTGCTCGGCCCGGTGCCCGGCGACCGCCCGACCTGGTACCAGAAACACATGAGCCACCACCTGCTGCCCGGCATGCTGGCGGACGCGACGATCCACGCGTGGATCGCGGGGCTTGCCAATGTCCTGCTGATCCGCGATCCAAGGGAAGTCGTCGCGTCCTACCTGAAGGCGCGCGCGACGGTGACGCCCGACGAGATCGGTCTGCCGCAGCAGGTCGAGATCCACGACCTGCTCTGCGCCGCCGGCAAGCCGCCACCGATCATCGACGCCGGCGATTTCCTGCGCGCACCGGAGACCCACCTGCGCGCGCTCTGCGAACGCTTCGGTATCGACTTCAGCGACCGCATGCTGCGCTGGCCAGCAGGTCCACGCGCGAGCGATGGCGTCTGGGCGCCGCACTGGTACGGACAAGTCTGGGAGTCCACCGGTTTCGAGCCGCGGCCGGAATCGGCTGAGCTACGGCTACCCTCGGCCGGCGCACGCGTCGCGGAGGCGTGCATGCCGCATTACGAGCGGCTGCATGCGCTGCGGATGGCGGGTTAAGGGATGTCTCTGATTCACCTGCCACTACGAGGCTGAGTCCTCGGAGTCGCATGTCCTCGTGTATTGATGTCTGACAGTAGAACGAACGACGCAGAATTGGGCCGTCATACCGCGGCAAATGAGGCAACCGTCCAGCGACGTCTGTTTCGACGTGCCCTGCTATTACGATCCCCCCGCCGTATGCTCGAGGAATTTGTCGAGGCCAGTGCCGGAATTGCCACCCATGAAATCCGCGCCCATCTTGTCCAGATCCAGGTCGTCCCAAAAGTAGCGGCTCGTAAACTCCGACTTGTGATTGAAAACACCTGCCACTTTTCCTACTCCTTCACCGACGAGGCTGCCTGCTCCCGCGAAAAAGATTTTCCTCCCATTCAACTTCTCACCATCGACCGCACATTCTTTTACCCCTTCCGCCAGCATGCTGGCACCAGCTCTCGCTGCTATACCGAGAGCTTCTTTTGCAGCACTTCCTTCAAACAACGACAACCCGTCGGTAGCTCCAATCAGAGCTCCAGCACCTGCATCGAAAAGGGCATCGGCGAGAATTTGAGAGCCAGGTTTGCCTTCGATAAAGCCGTCCAGAGCACCCCAGAGACCACCAACAATAAAACCTGCGATAGCAGCCGCGGGATCCTGGCCATTGCTATCCACGTACCCAAGAGGGTCCTGGAAAGCGTAGCCGTACAGATTGAGCTGCTGCCCACCGAACCTCTTTGGGTCCTCAGAGATGAATCTCCCGGCAGTCGGCTGGTAATACCTCGCCCTATCGTAATAGAGGCCCGACTGATCAAGTTCACGCCCGATGAACTGGTAGGGATTGCTGAACCCCGAATACTTCGCGTGAGATTCACCAGAAGGCGTGTAGTCGTACTGCTGGACGACAACGCCGGCCGAGTTGGTCAGCGCGCGCGTACTGCCGAGCGCGTCGATCAGGAAATACATGCGACCGCTATTGTCTGTTCGTGCATAGCGCTCATCGGGACCAGCGCCCGTCAGAATCGTGGTGACCGTACTCCCCGAAGTCTCCTGCACCGGTTTAACGCCGTCGTAGAGGTAGGTAATCGTTTGCCCACCTTCGGTCTTACTGATCCGGCGGCCCATGGCGTCATAGCCAAAGCTCGCGATGGTGGTGGCTCCCTGCTTGATCTGAGTCAGCTGATTGCGCTTGTTCCAGATGTAAGAGTTGGCTCCGTCGTTCGTGAGGTTTCCGTTGGCATCGTAGCTCTGCGTGACGTTGTTTAACTTCGTCAGTCGATTGTTCAGATCGTAGACGTTGGCGGCACCTGCCGGCGTCGAGGTTGGCAGCGTTTCGGATGCGAAGCTTCCTGTCGTCGCCGTTACGTGTCCCGCGTTGTCGTAGCCATAGCCAAGATTGCCAAGGGTCGTGGTTCCCTTCGCGTAGGTGATGCCGGTGAGTTGGTTGGCGTTGTCAAAGGCATACGTACCCGACACCGCATTCGGCAACGTCAGCTTGCTACGCCGGTTCGCATTGTCGTAGGCAATGTTGACAGTTTCGGTGCCTTGCTGGAGCTTGGTGAAGCGGTTGGCGTTGTCGAAGGTGTAGTTGATGAGCCCCTGCACGTCCGGGGCCATGGTCTTGCGGCGACCAGCACTGTCGTAGGTGTAGTTGACCGCCTTGAGATTCGCATCCACGGCCTTTGTCAGGCCATCTAGTCCGTCATAAATGAAGCTCAAGTTGCCGTTGGCTGAGTCACTCAAGTCTGTGAGACGATTGCCGCTGTCATAACCTGCAATCACCGTGGAGCCGTCGGCAAATGAGACTTGCACGGGCCGATTGAGTGCGTCGTACTTGTAAGTCGTTGGATTCAGGTTGCGATCAATGTAAGAGACCAAATTGCCCTTCTTGTCGTAGCCCCACGTTTCGACCTGGTTGAGCGCATCGGTGCGCGTCAGCTGTCGGTCGTTGTTGTCATACGTGTATCTCGTGATTGCGAGATTCGGCGGGGCTACGGTCAGGACGTTGCCATTGCCATCGTAACTGACGCCCGTGACTTGGCCATGTGCGTCAATAGTCCTGCTGACACGGCCGTCGACACCGTATTCCATCCGGGAGACCTGGCCGAGCTGGCCGGTCCTTGCGACCACACGACCCAAACTATCGACGGTATAGCTGACCATGCGACCGATTGCGTCCTTGACGCTGAGCAGGTCGTAGCCTCGGTAGGTAAACGTCGTCGAATGTCCAAGCGCATCCTTGACGGTCAGTGGCTGGCCCGCACCGTTGCAGGTGATCGTCGTGGCGTGATTCAACGGGTCAGTGATCTTCGTAAGGCAACCCTTCGTGTAGCCGAATGTGGTC
>JBBQHA010000060.1:0-17671 GCA_038323475.1 Lysobacterales bacterium | reverse complement strand
CCCTGAGCATCGTCGAGGCGCGCATCCTCGGTTGCCTCATCGAAAAGGAGGCGACGACTCCGGAAGTCTATCCACTGACTGCCAACGCCGTGGTCGTGGCCTGCAACCAGAAGAACAACCGCGAGCCGGTGCTGGAACTCGAGCCCGGCGAAGTCGGGCATGCCCTGCGCGAGATGACCGACAAGAATCTGGTCCGCGCGGTGCATGGCGCGCGTGCGCAACGCTACGAACACCGTTTCGCCCAGTACTGGTCGGTCACCGTGCGCCAGCAGGCCCTGCTGGCGGTGCTGCTGTTGCGTGGTCCGCAGACTCTGGCCGAGTTGCACGCGCGCAGCGAGCGCCTGACCGCGCCGGCCGACCTCGAGGATGTCCGGCTGACACTCGAGCGACTTGGGCAGCGCGCGCCGAAACTGGTCGTCAACCTCGGTCGAGCCGCGGGCCAGCGCGAGGACCGCTACATGCACCTGCTGTGCGGGCCGGTGTCGGCGTCCGATTTCGCCGTTGCCGCCGATGAAGCGTCCGCGCCATCGAAACGTAGCGGAGTCGAAGCGCGGCTGGATGCGCTGGAGGCCGAAGTGGAGGCCTTGCGGCGCGAGCTGGATGCGTTGCGGATTTCCGCTGGTCCGGACGATGATCGAGTCGGAAAGTAGCGGCGGAATGTCGCGCTCGCCACCGCGTCATGCGGGCAGGCGGAGCGACTGTTCTTGCAGGGCTTTTGGATGCGGCGGCTGACGGCAGACAACCGCGGACAAGCCGTGGGTTCGTATTCGTCGATCAACAGTGGTCTGTCCGCCCTCCGTCTGGCTGAAGCGAAGGGTCAGGCAACGATACGCTGCGACTCGCAGACGTCTGTGCAAGCCATCTCATGGCAGCAACAGCGCGCACCATGCGTCCGCAGCATCCGGCCAATGCGTGGCGCCCGGTTTCATCGTCGTCGCGCCGGTGAAAGACGCGTTGCTCTTGCGTTCCACTGCGCGCATCGAATCCTGTCCGTTTCGCTCGCGTTCCTTGAGCATCGCCACTGTGACGCAGGAGATGCGGAGCAGGTGCGAGCCCGTCGTCGAAACGCGTTCGCAGAACTGGCGGCTGTCCATGGCGGCATGCGTGATGAGGGCGTCGGCACGTTGGGACGCTTGTTGCGAAGGACGAAAGGAGCAATTGGAACTTGCCACGGTTTCCAGGGAAAGAAGTCGAGCAAGGGCGGATGCCGAACGTGATGCATGTCGCATACGCATCGCCGAAAACTTCATAGTGTGCGGAGAGATGGCCTCCATGTCGCGGCAGGGGGCGTCCGGTTCCGGGCCGCGTCGATTGCCCGGACTCGTATCGGCAGCGCGCCAACGGCCGTGGTCGATTAACATGTCGCACCCAAAGGGAGATCCGTCACATGTTGCAACCGCACGATCCGCAGTCCCGCACACCTTCGCCGCGCGCCTTGTCGCTGGCGATCGCCACGTCCCTCATCCTCGGCGCATCGGCTGTGTCCGCCTTCGCCGCCGGCAACGACGGTGCGTCCCTGCGGATCTCGCGCAGCACCACGATCGCGCATGGCGACGTCGTGACGGGGGCGCTCCCGATGAACACGCCGATGCATGTCGAGGTCGCGCTCAACCTGCGCAACCGCGACCAGCTCGATCGCTTCGCCGCCGCCGCCGCGCAGCCGCACGCGGCCGTGCGGATCATGAGCCACGACCAGCTCGTCGCGCAGCACCTGCCGACCCAGGCCCAGGCCGACCAGGTCGCCGGTTACCTGACCCGCATGGGCTTCCGCAATGTCGCGATCGCACCGAACCGGATGCTCGTGTCGGCCGACGGCGATGCAGCGTTCGCGCGCAACGCGTTCGCGACCTCGTTCGTGCAGGTGCGAACGCGCGATGGCCGCATCGGTTTCGCGAACAGCCTCGACGCGTCCATCCCGGGCGAACTCAGGGGCATCGTGAAGGCCGTACTCGGCCTGCAGACCGTCCACCAGTTCCACACCTATGCGCGCCCGCTGCTGACCCGCGATGGCCTGCATACCATGTCGATCGGCGGCCACAACCCGGTCCAGTTCTCCTCGATCTACGGTGGCACCGGGGTGACCACCACGTCCGGCATGACCATCGGCATCATCACCCAGGGCAAACTGACCAAGGTGGTCACCGATCTCAACAAGTTCACGACCACCAACGGTCTGGCGACGGTCACTACCCAGACCGTGAACACCAACGGCACCAGCACCGATCAGAGCGGCCTGGGCGAATGGGACCTGGACAGCCAGGACATCGTCGGCATGGGCGGCGGCGCGGTCGGCAAGCTGATCTTCTACAACATCCCGACGCTGTCGACCGCGAATCTGACTGCCGACATCAACACCGTCGTCACCGCCAACGCGACCAAGGTCATCAACGTCTCGCTCGGCCTCTGCGAAACCGACGCCCAGTCAGACGGTTCCCTCGCCGCACAGGATGCGTTGTTCCAACTGGCGGTCGTGCAGGGCCAGACCTTCTCGGTCTCCTCGGGCGACAGCGGCGCCGACGAGTGCGGCGACGGCGGCATCACGCCAAGCTGGCCTGCGAGTTCCCCGAACGTGGTCGCGGTCGGCGGCACAACCCTCGACGCGTCCAGCACGACATGGGCCGGCGAGACCGTCTGGAGCGGCGGCGGTGGCAGCCCCAGCACGATCGAGGCCCGCCCCGGCTGGCAGGCATCGGTGGTCGCCGGCACCATGCGCGGCGTGCCGGATCTCTCGTTCGATGCCGATCCCAATAGCGGCGCGCAGATCTGGGTCAACGGCAGCCTCGCTCAGTACGGCGGTACCAGCCTCGCGGCGCCGATCTTCACGGCCTCGTGGGCGCGCATCCTTGCAGGCCATCCGAGCCTGGGCTTCGCAGCCCCGAACCTTTACCGCGCGCTGACTGCGGCGAACTACCACGACGTCACCTCCGGCAACAACGGCGGCGAGACGGCGGGCGTGGGCTGGGACTTCGCGACGGGCTTCGGCAGCTTCAACCTCGCCAGCGTCGATGCGACGATCGCCGGCCTGCCGACCCTGTCGATCCCCGACGTGACAATCACCGAGGGCGACAGCGGCACCAAGATGGCGAACTTCACGGTGACGATGTCGGCGCCGTCGACAGTGCCGGTCAGTTTCCAGTTCGCGACCGCCGGCGGCACCGCGACCGCGGGCACCGACTATGTCGCGCGCGCGATGACCGGCCGCACCATCCAGCCGGGCCTGACCACGACCACGGTTGGCGTGACCATCAACGGCGACACCACGGCTGAGCCCGACGAGACGTTCTTCCTCAATCTCAGCAGCCCGGTCGGTGCCACCCTGGCAGACAGCCAGGGCGTCGCCACGATCCAGAACGACGATGGCCTGTCCTTGCCGAGCCTGTCGGTCTCGGACGTGACGATCACCGAAGGTCAAAGCGGCACCAAGTCGGCCACCTTCGTCGTGACCCTGTCGGCGCCCTCAGCGTCCCCGGTGACCTTCAAGTACGCCACTGCCGACGGCACCGCGACCGCAGGCAGCGACTACGTCGCGCGCGCCCTCATCGGCCGCACGATCCAGCCGGGCCTGACCACGACCACGATCGGCGTGACCGTCGATGGCGACACGACGGCAGAGCCCGACGAGACGTTCTTCCTCAACCTCAGCAATCCCATCGGCGCCTCTATCGCCGATGGCCAAGGCACCGGCACGATCCAGAACGACGACTGACGGACGCCGTAGCCTGCAGTGCACAATGGGGCCAGAGAACATGATTGTTCTCTGGCCCCTCGTTCTTGAATGAAGCCCCGTCGAGGCTTCAGCTCGGTCTGCGGTTCGACGAAGTTCCGCGATCCGGCTCACTGAATCGGGACAGGCCGCGGCTTCGGCAGGCGAAAAACCGTGGTCTGTCCATATTCGTCTCCGGGTGCGGGTTCAGAATTTCTCTGTCACCAGCATCTTCAGCGGCATGGCGGTCTTCGCGTCGATGAGCACTGCGACCCACGCCTGTCGAGCCCCCAGTCGCAGGTAGCGCACATCATCTTCCTTCAGGTTGGAGCCGGCCATGTAGGCGTCGACGATCTTCGCGTTCACCGGCTCGGACTTGCGCAATTTCGCGAGCGTCCAGGCTTGTTTCAGGATGTCGTGCGAGTGCTCCGCATACGGCCGGAACAACTTCGGGAGCACGTTGACGTCTTTCCCGTCAAACGCGGCGCTCTTGATCTCGTCGAGCCCTTTCGGATCGGTCGGAAACTCGGCGTAGACGAGCAGCGGACCGCCGAAAGGCGGATGGTTGTACTGCGCGAGCTCCGCCTTCGCGTAATCCGCGGGCGCGATGTCGTTGACTGCCGAGACCTGGAACTGGTCCTTTGTGAACACGATGAACGCCGGGCGTGCGAGGTAAATGATGTGCATGCCGTACAGGAACGCCGATAATTGCAGGACGGCGATGACCACCAGATCGAACATCATCCCGCGCTTGCCCTGGCGGTAGACCGCCAGAGTGATCGCCGGACCGATGACCACGTCGACGCCGACCAGGGTGAGGAGCAGGTTGTTGCCCCCGGCGGCCGTGAAGAGCGGGCCGGGGAACCAGATGGCGAGCATGATCGTCAGGACCACAGCCGCGATCGCCGCGCTGATCAGCAGATGCAGGCCAGACGCATGCCAGCGTGTGACTTTCTTGATTTCCATCATGCGAAAACTATAGCGTCACGGACTTACGGCTTGCAATGCGCTGGCAACGCACCAGGCTCCCTTGTGGTCTCGGATCGATCAACGCCCGGGAGCTACAACCCATGGCTCCGCTCCGGGGCGCTATCCTTGATGTTGGTACCGGATACCGCTACGGAAAAGGCATATTTGTTTGCCGTGCATCGGGTGGGTTGACATGGGTGCAGCAGCAATCGTGGATGCCCTCATCCACGGGTGATGCTGGCGCAACTTCCAGGATGAGAACATGAAAAAATCGGATGCGAGCGAAGACGAGTCTGCATCGGAGCTCATTTCGAAACGGATCGCCGAACTCGGGAACTGGCGCGGGGAAACCCTCGGCAGGATGCGCAAGCTCATCCACGAAGCAGACCCGGACGTCGTCGAGGAGTGGAAGTGGATGGGCACTCCGGTCTGGTCGCACGACGGCATCATCTGCACGGGCGAGTCCTACAAGGACAAGGTGAAACCGACCTTCGCCAAGGGCGCGTCCCTGCAGGATCCGGTTCGCCTGTTCAACTCCAGTCTCGATGGAAACGTACGCCGTGCGATCGACATCCACGAGGGTGAAGTAGTGGACGGGTCAGCGTTCAAGACGCTCGTTCGCGCAGCGATCGCCCTCAACAGTTCCGGCAAGTCGAAAGCCTCGAAGAAAGCGAAGCCATGAGCACATTCCGGGTTCGGCGGCAAAGGCGCCAGAAACGTTTTTCTGCGAAGTGAATCGTCCATGCGCAGCCGCGCTCCAGGGCAACGGTGTCAGCGATCAGGGTCGGCGCATGCGAGCGCTTCCGGTGCAATATCCAAATTCTTCTTCCTTGCGGAGGCTCCTTGCATGAAACCCGTTATCGCTCTCGCTGTCCTCGCTGTATTGTTCGCGGCTTCGACTGCCGCGGCATCCGGTTTGCCGGCTGAAGGAAGCTATGGTTTCGACTGGCTCAAGAACCCCGGCTCGACCCATTGCGAAGCGATCTCCAAGGCATTGCTCAAGAAGTTCCGGAAATGCGAACTCACCGACGGGTCGTTCGGGGGCGATCCCGCCAAGGCCTACAAATGCAAGGTCAGCAGCCGTAGCGAGTACATGGTCTATGCGAGCAAGGCCGCGTGCACCAATGCCCTGGAAACCGAGAGCGCGAACGAATAGCAGCCAGACCCGGAGCAGGGGCGGGCAACAACTGTTTCAGGAACCAACGGCACTGGTTCGATCGCGGCGACGATCCAGCCGGTGCCGCGCACCGACCTCGCATGGAGATCGGTGGCGGGCGGTATGTCTTCCGATGTCGCGATGCCTCGTATTGCTCAGCGTGCCGCGTTCGCGTTCATGATCGCGTTGCGGGAGCTGTCCAGGTATTGCGCCGGATCGCGCATCCCGGTGGTATGGCACTGGCCCGTGGAATGCCCGCGGTTCACGCCGCCCGACAACTGGTCCGAGGCTTTTTCGGTGACACCGTCTTCCGGGTCGCTCAGGACGAGGTCGGTGGCAATATTGCAGTAGTCGTAGGTCCACGCGCTGTCGGTGAACGAGGTCGTGTAGTAGTTCACTTTCGCGCGCTCGGCGGTCGGAATGCCGGCAAGCCACGACGACGCGCCGCTGTAGGTCAGGTCGGAATTGCTGCCGCAACCGACGCCGAACCACGAACCGATGGACGCCAGGACGCCTGCGATGTTGGTGCCCTGGTACGGCGATCCGACCGACTGGATCAGCCGCGAGCCCGACGTCACGTAGTCCAGGCCGCTCCAGTAGTAGGTGTACAGGTGCAGCGAAGCCAATCCGCCCTGGCTGTGCGCGACGATGCCGTAGTCGTGCCAGGTGCTGCCGAAGCCGAGGATCAACTGCGCGAACTGGTCGTTGCTGCGGCTCTTGTTGAGATCCTTGAACGTGGACGCGCTGCTGAAATTCGATTGCGGCCAGACCGTGTTCGAGCAATACCCGTGCACAAGCAGCAAGCGCGAACCCACGCCTGCAGTCATTGCGTGGATCGGGCGCGGCCCGGAAGTCATCGCTTCGTCAGGCGCCGATGTCGTTCGCTGCGCCGGTGCGATCGTCGGCAGCGACAGCGCCAGCTTCGTGGCCGAGACCAGGGTGATGAAATGATCTGGATCCTCGATGCGGACGTTGCGCAGTTCGAACGGCGCGCGTGCCTGCGCCTGGGCGATCCAGCGCTGATCGAGTCCGAGCGGAAAGCCCGATCCGCTGCGTTCGCTCATCCCGCTGATCCATGCGACCGGCACGGACTGGCCCGACGGTCCCGTGCCCCAGACTTCGGCGTAGGCGCGGTAGTGGCCAGGGCGTGTCGATTCGCTGGCGGGAATCGAGATCTCCAATCGTCCCGGCGTGCCGACGATGCCGTCGGCCCGGCCGGACGTGAGCTGCAGTGCGGGTTCGACGACCGGAACGATGTGCTCGACCGTGCGAATCTCCTTGTCCCCGTTACGCCCCAGCGATTCGACCTGGACCTGTGCGAGGTAGTCGCCTGCCTGGCGCGCATCGAATTCGCCACCGTAGATGCCGTCGTTCGCCAATGCATCGCCGTGGCGGCCATCGTCGAACATCGCGACTTCGCTCACCGTGCCGCCGGGAGCGGTCACGCGCAGCACCGAGCGCACGACCGTGCCGGCGGCCTTGCCGAGTCGGGTCGATCCGTCCGCCTGCACGTGCGACAGCACGGCGGCGATCTGCATGCGCTGGCCGACCCATTGCCGGTTGTGGCTGGGCCAGGAAGCCAGCCGCGTCGCCGGATCGCCCTCGAGCATCAGGAAACCGCGTTCGGAGGCCTTGCTGTCCGACCGGACAGTGATCTTCCAGTCGCCGGTGCCGATGGAATCGAGCGCATAGACATCGCCGTGGTACGTCGCCGCCTCCATGCCGAACGCGGCATTCCTGGCGACGCTGGCATTGTTCGGCGACAGCGCCATGGTCTTGCCGTCGGCGCGGTGCAGTTCCACTTGCAGGGTGGCGCCATTGCCCGACAACACCATGAAGCGCGCGCGCCCATTTTCGACCGGCAGGACGCCACTCCACGACCGGCCGCGTTGCCCGTCGGGCGACAGCTTCAATGGAACCAGCGCGCTCTTGGAATAGATCGCTGCCGCGCCGACGCCAACCGGCCGCATCGCATCGAATTCCGAAGGCGGGCCGGCGAGTTGCTTGAATTCTGGGCGGATCGCGGCGGAACATACTCCGCACAAGGCGAGCGACA
Source organism: Lysobacterales bacterium (assembly GCA_038323475.1). GTDB lineage: Bacteria > Pseudomonadota > Gammaproteobacteria > Xanthomonadales > Xanthomonadaceae > SZAS-103. The sequence continues at coordinate 9,787 of JBBQHA010000060.1, read as the reverse complement.
CGGCAGCGGTCACACCCAGGGACGATGGTTTCATTGCTTTCCTCTCGGTTGATCGGATCAGCGGAATGAATCGATGGCGCGAATCGGGTGAACCTGCAATTGCATCGAACCGGAAACCGGGTCTTGCAGGTCTCCTGGACCAGACAGGTTCTCGTGCGGTTTCATTGCCACTGGAGCAACGTAAACCAAACCGGTCATTGCATAGGTGCATGTTGTGTTGCCTGATTGGCAACGATCGACAGCGCGTCGACTGCAGCGATTGGCGGCAGCTCTGCGAGTGCTCGGCGGCCGCGATCACAGTTCCGGACACTTGCGATCGGCTGTACCGAAACAGCCGCATCAGGTCGCTGTTCGTGATCGATGAAGCTCGGCCGACCCACACCATCTCGGGAAGAGCCGATGCCACGTCAGCATGCTGCAGGGCTTCTTCTCCATCGCGCCCGGCCCATTTCTGCGTGAGGAACACCTTGGCTCGTTCGTGGAGCGACTCGCCAGGTGGAGGCGCTTCGTCGGTAGCAGGCTCGTTCGGCCTCCACGACAGCAAATCCAGTAGCGGACGTGGATCAGCCTGCAGCGCCGCAAGCTTGGATCGGACGCGATCGATCGTGAAACCGAGTTGCGCGCCAGTGGCGTATTTAGCGCTTCTGCGAAAGCGCCACACGTCCTGGCACGGGTGCGGATCTGGCTGAGCATCCCGTCGCACACCAACCCGCACATCCTGGCGTCGCGTTGCCGGAATTCGTGCCCGTCGGCTAGCTGGAAGAACGCGAGCAGCGCCTGACACGCGCGCTTGGCGCCATCGTGGCGGACTCGAACAGGGCGTTGCCGACGACGTGCTCGCCTGACATCATAGTCGAACAGTTGCGCATGGGGTGAGCCGAGCACAGTCGCACGCGGCCCTGCTTGCGGTGCAACGGTCACGTACGCTCGCGAGCCGCCGACTCCCGGTCAGGCGCTAGGTTACGTTGGATCCGTCCTGCTGGCGGCAGCATGACGCGGAAGCGCCACCGAGATCACCGCAGCCAGTCCCACCAGCACCGCCGAAATGACAAGGCACGCACCGATACCGGCAGCCTGGAAGACCCAACCCGACAGCACGGTGCCGAGCAGGCGTCCGAGCGCGTTGGCCATGTAGTAGAAGCCGACATCGAGCGAGACGCCGTCGGCACCGGCGTAGCTCACGATCAGGTAGCTGTGCAGCGCCGAGGTGATCGCGAACAGCACGCCCAAAAAGGTCAGCCCGCCGACCAGCACCCACTGCGCCGACTGCCCTTCGGCGAGCAGCAGCGCCATCGCCGCCGGCGTCACCGCCAACACCGCGGCCCAGACGAACGCAGCGCGACCATCGGGCAACGCGCGGCGTTTGCCGCCCGTGAAATACGGGGCCAGCGACTGCACGATGCCGTAGCCGATCACCCATGCGGCAAGAAAGCCACCGATCTGCCAGAAGCTCCAGCCAAGCGACTGCGCGAGGAACACCGGCAAGGCCACCACGAACCACACGTCGCGCGCACCGAACAGGCACATGCGCGCGGCCGAGAGCAGGTTGATCGCCCGGCTCCTGGAAAAGATCTCGCTGAACTTCGGCTTGTTCCTCGCCTTCCCGAGGTCGTGCTTGAGCAGCGCCAGGCTGAGCATCCACACCAGCGCCAGGGCGCCGGCCATGATCGCAATCGCCGGCGCGAAGCCGAGCGTCGTGAGCAGCGCGCCGCCGAGGAAGAAGCCGACACCCTTGAGCGCATTCTTCGACCCGGTGAGCGCTGCCACCCACCGAAAAAGAGCGCCTTGCCGATCGTCCGGCACCAGCAGCTTGATGCTGCTCTTGGCGCTCAACTTGTTGAGGTCCTTGGCGATGCCCGAGAGCGCCTGCGCGCTCATCACCCATGCCACCGTGAGCAGGGCCGGCGGAACCAGCAGCATCGACAACGCAACGACCTGCGTCGCCAGCCCGATGTTCATCGTCCGGTTGAGCCCGATCCGCGCGCCGAGCCAGCCGCCCACCAGGTTGGTGATGACCCCGAAGATCTCGTAGAACACGAACAACATCGCCACCTGCAGCGGGCTGTAGCCGAGCTGGTAAAAGTGCAGCACCACCAGCATGCGCAGCGCGCCATCGGTGAGCGTGAACGCCCAGTAGTTGCCGGTGATCAGCAGGTACTGGCGGACTTCCGGCGACAGCCGCGCAAGCATGCCGTCAACGGTCCGCGTTGCCGACCAGGCGCACCAGTTCGGCGGTGCGGTTCACGTAGCCCCACTCGTTGTCGTACCACGCGTAGATCTTGACCTGGGTGCCGTTGATGACCAGCGTTGAGAGCGCATCGACGATGCCCGAACGCGGATCGTGCAGGAAGTCGATCGACACCAGCGGACGTATCTCGTAACCGAGGAGGTCCTTGAGCACGCCTTCGCTGGCCGCCTTGAGCAGACCATTGACCTCGTCCACCGTGGTGGACCGCTCGACCTCGAACACGCAATCGGTGAGCGATGCGTTGGTGGGCGGCACGCGCACCGCGTGGCCATCGAGGCGACCGCGCAGTTCCTGGAAGATCTCGGCGATCGCCGTGGCCGAGTCCGTCGAGGTCGGAATCAGGCTGCTGCCGCAGGCGCGTGCGCGGCGCAGGTCCTTGTGCGGCATGTCGACGATCACCTGGGTATTGGTCAGGCTGTGGATCGTGGTCAGGCTGCCGTGGCGGATGCCAATACCCTCGTGAATGACCTTGACCACCGGCGCCAAGCATTTGGTGGTGCACGAGGCGGCCGAAACGATGCGGTGCAGCTTCGGATCGAAGCGCTGGTGGTTGACGCCCATCACGATGTCGAGCGTGCCGGCGGCCTTGATCGGCGCGGTCACGACCACCCGCTTCACGCCCTGGTCGAGATAAGGCTGCAGCACGTCGGGCTTGCGGAACATGCCCGAGGCCTCGATCACGACATCGCAACCGGACCAGTCGGTCGCGGCCAGTTCCTTGTTGGGGGTGACCGGGATGCGCACGCCATCGATCACCAGCGCCTCGCCGTCGGCAGTTGCCTCGTGATTCCAGCGACCATGGATCGAGTCGAAGTGCAGCAGGTGCGCGAGCGTCGCCGGTCGGTGAGGTAGAGGTAGGCGACATTGAGATGAACGTGGAAACGGTTCATCGGGAGGCTCCTTGGTTCTTGCGGGATGGGCTGGAAGGATCGGGGCAGCAATCCTCAGGCCCGGCACAGCAGTTCTCGGTCAGGTACGCCATCAGGGCGTCCATCTGCGGGTAGTTGGCGCGCACGCGAATGACACGGCTCTGGCGTTCATCGCTGACCAGTTCGGCGGCACGCAGAATGTTGAGGTGCGCGCTCAAGGTGGCTGGGGGCACGTCGAGCAGCTCGCGCAGTTCGCCCACCGACATGCCATTGGGCGCGGCCTGCACGAGATGACGAAAGGCGGCCAAGCGCGTCGCGTGGCCAAGAGCACTCAAAGCAGAAAGGGCGTTGTCGATATTCATGTTTCTACTATTCCAGAATATATAAATAGGTTCAACGCTTCATCGAGCAATCAGCGACTCAGAGTCGGGCACGAGCAAGTGCGGCTATTCAGGCGAGAATCTCACGCAGCAAGAGCAGAGTTGATCGCTACTGGAATCCCGATCAGGGACTAGATCAGAGCGCCCGACGCACGCAAGCCCGCGACCACGGCTGGGCCGGGCAACCTGGCGATGTTCGGAACGCCCGGATCGCGAGCGTTCGCGGCGAAGTCATCGCTGTTTCCCTCATCATGAAACAGGAGGGCCGTCGGTCGTGGGAATCTTCAATCGCCACGGATGCCCAGCCGACCATTCGCGCCGTGGGACAATTTGCCGCCCGCCGGCGAGGCCCGGTGGAGCAGGCATGAAGGAAGCGCGCATGAAACTGTGGCAGGGATTGGTTCTTGCGGTTGCGCTGGGCACGTCGCTGGCGCTGGCTGGAAAGGATCGCCCGGCAAGCGTTCCGGGCGCTGCGGGTCATCCGGCGAACCCGGTTCAGGCTGGTGCGTCTGGCATTCCCACCGTCGCGTTGAAGCGCCTCGGTTCGATCGACCTGGTCGGCAAGCTGCCGAAAACCGGGACGTCGCCGATCCGCGACATCGGGCAGTTCGCAATCGATGATCGTGGTCGATTCGGCTTCCTGACGGACTGCATCGTCTGCGAGCAGGCGTTCGTGCTGGTCGATCGCAACGGCGCGTTGGTCCGCTCGATGCCGTTTCCGAGCGCACTGGAGGCCATGAAGAATCGCCAAGTCGCGTGGATCAAGGGCAACCGCTGGTTGCTGGTCACGTCCGAGTACAGCAGCGATGCGAAGGCGTCGGCGGTTTGGATCGACGCCGCGACAGGAACGGTGACGCCCGTCTCGGCCATGGATGCGCCGCCGATCGATTCGGTTGCCGGGACCGGCGATGGCGGCTTGGTCGCGATCTCGCGTTCGGAAACGGCCCCCTTCTTTGGACCGCATACGCGCGCGAACTCATTGTCGGCGTTCGATCGAAACGGCAGGAAGCGCTGGACCATCGGCCAGGATGCGAAGGACGCCTCGAAACTGACCAATCCCAACGACGTCGTGGTCACGACCGATCACCAAGTCGCGGTCCTCGAGAGCAGCGAGAACGCGTTGAAGGTTTACACGCTGGATGGGCGCCGTGTCCGCACCGTTGACCTGACGAAGGCCTGGGGTCGGAAGCCGGGATTTCTGTCCGACATGCATGCAGACGATGCCGGAGGCGTGTACGTCAACGACGGCATCGAGCGTGTGGTACGCATGTCGCTGGAAGGGAAACCCCTGGCGACGCTGGTCCCTGTCTACCCGGGAGGACCCCGGTTCTACGCGCATGGAGGTGTGGAGGTCGGGCCCGACGGCGCCATATGGACCAACGACCACATCGCGTTCATGCGGCTTTCGAAGTCCGGTGCGGTCGATCGCCAGGTCGGGCGGAAGTTCGACCTGGATCAACTCGGCCAAATCGCGGCGCTCGACGTGAGCACCGAGGGCAGGATCTATGCAGCAGACGAGCGAACGTTCGCCGTGCACGTGTTCGATGACAACGGCAGGCGCGTACGCGTGAACCGCCCCAAGGCCAATGACTATGACGGCATGATTTCATCGAGATGGATCAGTGCGTCTGACCAGGGAGATGTCTTCGTCAGTCGACAGGATGGTTCACCCCAAGGCCCGGATGCGATTCACTACGCGCCGAATGGAAAGCGCACGGGCATCGAATCGGACCGCCTCGAAAAAGACCATGCGAGCACGTGGATTGCCCAGCCCGGAAGTTCGAATCGCTGGGTCCGTTCGTTTCTGGCCTTCTACCTCGTGGATGCCAAGGGCAAGGTGCTTCGAAAAGTGGACCATACCGCCGACGGGAGAGGGCTCGCGGAAGTGTATGCAGCCGATGCCGCGCCGGATGGTTCGATCGCGGTGGAGTCGGAGGCGATCGGGAAAACCCTCGGCTTCACAACGGGTGGGCAGACCGTCGTGACGACGATTTCGCAAAGCGGAATTCCCATTGCCACATGGCCTGCGCCGCACGCCGTGGAACCGTCTTACGACAGCATTGCGTTCGACGGGACGCAGCTGGCGTTCCTGGTGATGGAAAACATTTTCTCGGATCAGTTGGTGGTTGTCGTAACCGATCAGCACGGGACGCCGCGCTTCCGCTACGTGCCGCCTACCAGCACGGACAGGCCGCACTTGAGCTCGGAGAAGGTGTTCCTGGTCAGGCGCGGAGCCGCGAGCGAGTTGTGGCTGTTCGATGGCGAAAGCACCATCGATCGCTACGCGATGCAGTGACATCCGTTGCACGATCAAGCGAGAGGAGTCGATAGCCAACCCATGGGCGCCAGCTGGCCCGGGTCTCCTTAGTCGGCGATCCGCTTCGGGTGGAACAGGTCCGTGGCCAGCCGCGATCCGTGCGATGCGAGGAACCGCGCGCGGTCTGCGAGCACGGCAGCCTTGTAGTAGTCCGCCATGGTGCCGCCTTCGGCGAGTGCGTCCATGCGGTCGAGGCCGACCTGCACGAGTTCGATCAGCGCCTTCACCTTTTTCGACAGCACGTGCCGGTGGCGCAGGGCCGCCATCAGCACGATCGGCCGGAACCTCCATTGCGGCAGCACCTGTTCGAGCTGGCTCGGTTTCGTCGCATCGGCGATGTAGGCCAGCGGCAGGCGGGCGAGGCCGCCGCCGGAAATGGCCGACATGTAGGTCACCCGAAGGTCGTCGCTGAGGATGGTCGGGCCGGCGACCGGCACGATGAAGTCCGTCCCGTCCTGGCCGAAGAGTTTCCATGGAATGGGATTGCCGCGGCGCGAAATGGCGCGGATGGATCGGAGTGCTCCAAGTTCCGCAGGACTTGTTGGCCGGCCCATCCGGTCCAGGAACGAAGGAGAAGCCACCAGCACCGTGGGCTGCAGGCCGAGCACGAGGTCGCCGAGGTGGCGATCCGGATCGTCGGTGAGGAACAAGGCGGCATCGAGTGCCTTTCCGACCAGGTCCACCGACCGGTCCGACAGGTAGATTTCCATGTTCAACGCAGGGTGCTTCGCCGAGATATCGACGAAGTCGCCGAGGATTCCCATCTCGACCGCGGCCGTCGGAAGGCTGACGCGCAAGCTGCCGTGCAACTGTCCGTCCGGCGCACCGAGGCTGGACTCCGCCTCGCGAAGCTGTTCGCAGACATTTGCAGCGCGCGCGAAAAACTCGCGACCGTCGCTGGTCATCGACATCACGCGACTGGTGCGGTCGAGCAAGCGCACCCCGAGGTGTTGTTCCAGCGCGGCCAGGCGCTTGCTGATCGCCGATGTCGACATGCCGAGCAACAAGCCGGCCTTGGTGAACGAGCCGCATCCGACCAATTGGACAAACACTTCCAGGTCCTGGACGCGCCAGTGCGCGAGGCTCCGGGACTTCGCCCTCATCGAATCCCGCATGCGGCCCCCCGCAGAAATCCACGTCCCCACTGTACGCGGATCGCCCGTGTCGGGGACAACAGGGGGCGCCATTGCGGACCGCACGAATCATGGCTAGGCCGGGATCGGGTCGAAGGCGGATGCTACAGTCGCCGCTCATCCAGCCAGTGCAGGGCGAGCGACATGACGACGACTCCGACGGAGTATCCGATCGGCACGCCCGGAGTGCCCTGGGGTGCGGCAGAAGTCGCGCAGTGGCGATCGCGACTGTCCGTCAGGCGCAGCTACGATGTCGATGTGCTGGGCGTGATCGAGCATCTGCGTGCGCGCTTCGATGTGCTGCCTTACGGCAGCCTGGACTACGCCACCGGCAGCTATCCATTGTTCGCGATCAGGAGTCGCGACTGGCGCGACGACTTGCCCTGTGTGCTGGTCACGGGCGGTGTGCATGGTTATGAAACGAGTGGTGTGCACGGCGCGCTGCAGTTCGCGGACAGGCATGCATCGGACTATGCCGGCCGCGTCAACCTGGTCGTCGCACCGTGCGTCAGCCCCTGGGCGTACGAAAGGATCCAGCGCTGGAACGCCGATGCGATCGATCCGAACCGCTCGTTTCGCGACCCCAGCCCTGCGCAGGAATCCGCGGCCCTCATGCGCCTGGCCGCGCCGTTTCGCGATCGCGTGCTCTTGCACATCGATCTGCATGAAACCACCGATTCCGATGAAGCCGAATTCCGCCCGGCACTGGCCGCACGCGACGGCAAGGCATACGCGCCGGACGCGATTCCCGACGGTTTCTACCTGGTGGACGACACCGAACATCCGCAGCCCGATTTCCAGCAGGCGGTGATCGCAGCGGTCGCGAAAATCACCCACATCGCCCCTGCCGATCGCAACGGCGAGATCATCGGTTCGCCGGTGGTCGCGCCCGGCGTCATCGAGTACCCGCTCAGGCAACTCGGCCTGTGCGCAAGCATCACCGCGGCGCCGTACAAGACCACCACCGAGGTCTATCCCGACAGTCCGCGCGCGACCGCCGAGCAATGCAACGCCGCGCAGGTGGCGGCAGTGTGTGCAGCGATCGATTTCGCGTTGGCGAATCGTGCCGCGCGATAGCGGCGCCAGGGACGTGCAGCGGAACTTTGTCCCAGGCACCGCTATTCCGGCATCCTCAGAACGGATTCGCGCACGTCTTCGCAACGAATCTCCAGGTCGACGCGACGGAGAGGTTGCCGGCGGCCACGCCGGTCGTGGCGCTTCCGTCGATCCACTGCTCGGCGGGACCGGTCATCAGGTTGCGGTTCTTGATCTTCAGCTCCGCCGAATCGTTGAACTCCGCGATGTTGCCGCGCCAGTGCACGTCGTTGGTGCCGGTGATCTCCCAATGTCCGAACCCGGGGTTCTGGTCCAGCATGTACCAGTCGCCATTGGATGCCAGGCAGACGTGAAAGGTATTCCAGTGCGCGCCGGTGCTGGCGACGGTCGTATCGACCTCCCATGTTCCCGTATTGAAGGTCGCGGCGAAGGCCGGAACGGACGCCATGGATGCGAGCAGTGCAGCAGCCAGCACGGCCCTGAACTTCTTCATGCGATTGTCCTTTGATGGTTGGATTGATGGAAAGAATGAATGGCTCAGTGAGCGGGAACGGAAGACGATCAGGCCGTGCGCGCCGTGCGCCATCGCAACGCCCGTGCTGACTGGAAAACCTGCCCGGAGCGTGATCCGGGCGAAGCGAGGCCCGCGTGCGACTAACGGAATGCATCGGCAACAGCCAGCCGTCTTCGATGTCGAAGGGAAGTGACCGAACCGGGAAGCGCGGCATTGTATGTCAAGCAAGGTCGCGTTTCGAGCTGGCTCCCCGTCGGAAATGGAGCCAGGGTGAGCCGACCCTATGTCCCAGCATTGGCCTGGAGGTCGGCCGAACGCACCGCCAGGCGCCGGTCGACGTGGTCGAACAGCAGGTCGGCGCACGTCTTGAGAATGCCCATGAACCAGATCCCGGCCTCACCGTTCGTGGCCATGCCGATCACGATCGGCACGAGTACCGGCGCGGTGCGCAAGTACGGCGCCATCCACAGCATCCCGAGGCTCGGCTTGCCGCGCAGGTCGGCGGCGTGCTGCACGGCGAACGTCTGCCACTGCGCTCCTGCGAACGACGCACCGCAGGCGAACAGGACGAGCACGCCGGGCAGCGAACCCACGGGACAGGTCGAGGCCAGGTATCCAAGGTAGGCGAGATGGAACATCCCTTAGTGGACGCAGAAGAACAGTGCGCTGCTGTGCCTGCCGCGTTTGTCAGCGATAACAGGGCGGTTCACCAGCCGGAATCCGATCGGGTCGAAGCGGTCGAGCGTGAGCATGCGCCGGCATGCGAACCCGCCGATGATCACGTTCTGGATCCAGAACGGCCACATCATCCAGCCGATATTCCAGTCCAGCAGCAGCGCCGCGCGGCGAGCGTGGCGATGTTGGACAGCAGCAGGAAGATGGACGACGGACTCATGGGAGAACAGATTGCCATGGTTTGAACGAGTCCCCGATTGCCTCATCGCTTCGAAAACATCTGAGTGAACATTCGGGGTTGGAAGGGTAATACTCTCTGGCCATGTTCCCGCAAATGGAAACCGTTGAATGAAGAAGCTCCTCATCGTCCTGCTGGTCGCGGGCGCACTTGGTTACCTGGCGAAGTCGGATCACTGGAAGCCGGGCGCCGATGCGGACAACATCGTGAATCCGGTGTACGCCGTGGTCCGGTTCCGGGCGGCGGTCCACGACCGGTCGTTCCAGGCGGTGTTGCTCGCCAGGACCATCGATCAGGCGGACTGCAAGCACGGCACGGACGAACTGGTGGCGAAGATGCAGGAGGACCAGCAGACGC
>JBBQHA010000059.1:0-17790 GCA_038323475.1 Lysobacterales bacterium | reverse complement strand
CAACTGGAAAGTGTTCGTCGACAATTACCTGGACGGCGGATACCACGTGCCGCACCTGCACAAGGGCCTCGACAGCGTGCTCGACTTCAGGAACTACACCATCGAGAACGGCATGCACCATTGCCTGCAGTCGAGCCCGATCGTGAAGGACGGCGACCACGCGCAGTTCGCGTTGGTGCGCGGCGGCGACCGCGCGATGTACTACTGGATCCACCCGAACTTCATGATCAACTGGTACGAAGGCGTGATGGACACGAACCTCGTCCTCCCGCTTGGCCTCGACCGCACCGAAGTGATCTTCGACTTCTGGTTCGCCGATATCTCCGAGGTCGCGCGCGAACGCAACGAGGCGAGCATCAACGTCGGCAACATCATCCAGGACGAGGACATGGCGATCTGCAAGTCGGTCCAGCGCGGCCTGAATTCGCGCGCGTATTCGACCGGCAGGCTGTCGGTGCGGCGCGAGGCGGGCGAGCACCTGTTCCATCGCTTGCTGCATGCGGACCTGACGTCTGCAGGGTAGGCTGGGACGGCTGCATCAATCCGTCGGCGCATCGATCCATCCGGGTCGGACAGGGCAGGGAATGTGATCGACACGCCTGACATTGGACTCGCCACTTTCGCCGATGCGCAGGCGATCGCGCTGCTCTCGCGCGACGAAATCGAGCAAGGGCTGCGCTGGGCGTGGACGCCGCCGCGCGTGCGTCGCGCCATTGAAGATCGCGACACCAATGTCGTCGTCGCGCGCCACGCAGCATCGGTGATCGGCTTCGCGCTGATGGAGTATCGATCGGACGATGCGCATCTCCTGCTGCTCGCGGTCGCTCCCGGCCATCGCCGCAAAGGCATCGCCACCGCCATGCTGGGCTGGCTCGAACAGACGCTGCGGATTGCCGGCATCGCGGCGATCCAGGTCGAGGTCCGCGCATCGAACCAGGCGGCGCAGGCGTTCTACGCCAGGCTCGGCTACGAACAGGTTGATGCGACGTCCCGCTACTACCAGGGCATCGAGACAGCGCTGCACCTGGTCAGGGAGTTGCATCCTCGCCCCGCATGAGGAGCCGGCGGGCGGATCCGTCGAAGACACCGGTTTGCACAGCCTTTCCACATTGCCCTGCAGGCCGCGCGCCTTCGCAACGGGTGGCGTCTCCCTTGTCCTCCCGGCATTGGTTGCCCGGTGTCGCCCGACAATGCCGGAGGAAATCAATTGGCGTTGTTTCGATCCATCTGCTTCACGAAGAGTCGTCTTTGCCAACCGGGACTGCATTGACGATGCAAAGCACCGCAAGGCTGGCAACAAGATGCTTCAGGGTGTGGCCGCTCAGGGCGCCGACTGTCTCGAATACCGGTCGATCGAATTGTTCGAAGACCTTGGCGACGAGATAGAGCGCCAGCGCGAGCACCAGGAGTGCATTCTTCAGATATCGGCCGCGATACAACAGCAGCACCACCGGTATCAGCAGAATCGGCAGGAACTGGACAATCACGTACGGTCGCAGGTCGCCATGACCGCGGGATTCCGTCCACGACCAGTACCATGCCGCGCCGATGCCAAGGATCAGCAGTGGCCACAAGGTGCCAGTTGCAGGAGCGAGTACTTTCCTCTCATCCAGGACGATCGAAAGCAACGCCATGAAGGCGACCGTCATGGGCAACCGATCCCAAAGCAATGACGGTGTCGAGGGCGAAAAATGATAGTGGGCCGAACCGAGGCCGACAAGCAGGACGCCAGCACAGAGAGCCGCATACCCAGGCCTGGTCTCCTGCCTCGACAGGTCTGGAAGCCGTCGGAATCCGTACAGGCCAACCAGCAGGAAGGGAAGATTGGATACGACATTCCAGAAATTGGCGATGCCACCGATGGCGCGCGTGTCGGCGAACAGGTGATAGGCGGGGTCCTGTGGAACCGGTCCCAGGAACAACATGCCGACGATGGAGATGACTGAAATGGAAAGCAGGATTCTCGAGCGATAGTCGAATCCTTGAATCACGCTCCCATCCAGAGTGCGGGAGCCATGGGTCGATCGCGACGTAGAAGTGGTCATCGCGCACCTGCACGCTTGGCGGCACGCGCCGTCCGTGGCTTTGTTGCTTGAGCTGCCGTTTCGTCGGTGCCGGCATGCACGTCGCGGTAAGCCAGCATGGCGCCGAGCATTTGCTCTCGCGCATCCTCGAAGCCGCAGGTCGAACGGAATTCCTGCGGATTCTCGTAGGTCCCGAACAGCATGTCCCACCAGGTGATGTCGCCGTAGTTGTTTTTGTGCCGACCGAACTCGTGGCGGACACGATGCATTTCCGGGCGCTGGAAGACGTAGCCAATCCAGCGTGGCGTCCTGACATTCGTGTGATAGAAGAACTCGCCGAGCGCGGTGAGCAGCGTGTAGATCGCGCCCGCCTCTGGCGACAGTCCAAGCAGAAAGTACACGAGCAAGGCGCCGATCACCGAGTTCACGACCATTTCGACAGGGTGCTTGTAGAACGAGGTGATGACCTCGATGCGCTGTGCGCTATGGTGGATCTGATGGAACACGCGCCACAGGATCGGAACCTCATGGCGCCAGCGATGCCACCAGTAGAACAGGAAGGTTGCGATGAAATAGGCGATCAGGCCGCCCGCCAGCGGCGACACGTGGCTGGCCAGGTGGAAGACGCCCCATCCTGAAAGCCAGTGCTGCCACGTCACGCCGGCGAGGACGACGACGGAGAGCTGGACCAGATTGATGAGCAGCACGCGCACTGGCCACGTCCTGACATTCGGCAGTTGCCATCCGGGGATGGCACGCTCCAGGATGAAGCAGCCGGCGAATGCACAGAAAATGATGGTGAACATTGCGCTTCTCTCCTCGGGACGAGTTTGCGTGAGCGCCGAAGCCGTCGCCGCTGCGGCGTCGATGCGGGCTCGGATACTGCGTGGCAGCAGCGTGCGGTGGGGGTGGTCCGTGGCGCAAACAATCGTGCGCTGGTGATACCCTGTTGGCCTGTACGTATCACATGGTGATACCAAAGGATCGGCGACGACGTGGACGGTTCCAGACTGGTCGTGCAATCGATAAGGGCGCTGCTCCGCCAGCGCGGAATGACCTATCGCCAGTTGGCCGACGCACTCGGGGTCAGCGAGCCGACCATCAAGCGCGACTTCAGCAGGAGCGACTTTTCCCTGAGCCGCCTCGATCGCATCTGCGAGGCGCTCGAGGTGTCGCTCGCCGACCTTGTCCGGGGTGCGAGCGCACCGGGCGTCGCACTGACGCAGCTGAGCGAGCAGCAGGAGCGCGCCCTGGTCCGCGACCCGCGCCTGCTCGTCGTGACCTATCTGCTGGTCAACGACTGGAAATTGGCTGAAGTCACGTCGGTGTTTGCGCTGGACGAAAACCAGTTGGTCTCCGTTCTGCTGCGTCTCGATGCCCTTCGGATCGTGACCTATCGTCCGCCGAACCGGATCAAGAAGCTCACCGCCCGCAATTTCTCGTGGAGAAAGGACGGTCCGGTGCACGAGTTCTTCCTGACACGGGTCGCACCCGAATTCCTGCGCGCCCGCTTCGACGAGGCGGGCGATGAACTGCACTTCATCGGCGGCACGCTGTCGGCGGCCTCGCTCGTGCGCATGAAACAGTCCATCGCGCAGCTCGTCCAGGAGTTCGAGGAACTGGCGCGACAGGACTCGAAACTGCCACTCGACGTACGCGATGGATGCAGTGCGCTGCTGGCACTGCGGAAGTGGGAATTCTCGGAATTCACGCGGCTTCGGCGACGCTGACCGATGCTGCCGGGCGCTTCATTTCTCGAACTCCGGCAGCGAGTGCCGCGCGCACGGCTGCTGCGCAAGGGTTCCCGGCGACCCGGAGTCGCCTCGCTTCAGCGGATCGACTGCGCTGCGCCGCTGGCGTTGGAGCCCTGGTCGTCGACCTGGTTCATGCGGCGCTGCGACCAGGCTTCGCGCACGAGGACGTAGTCGTCGTCGATGCCGGTGCCGAGTTCGTCCAGCGGCAGGATGCCGGCACGGATGTCGAGCACTTGCAGGCCGATCAGGGAGCTGCGGAATGCGATGGGCTGGACGTACCTGAGGGGTCCGAACGGGGTGTCGCCGATGGAACCGATGCGATCGCGCAGCGTGCCCGGGCCGAGGAACGGCAGCAGGAAATAGCGCGACCGGCGCCAGCCCCAGCGGCCCAGCGTCTGCCCGAAATCCTCGTCGTACGACGGGATGTGCATGGACGTCGCCGGGTCGAACAGGCCGCCGATGCCGATGGTCGTGTTGATCGCGAACCGCCCCAGCGACCTGCACGTCAGTCCCGGATGGCCCTGCAGCAGCAGGTTCACCGCGGTGATCGGCTGTCGCAGGTTCGCGAAGAAGTGGGTGACGCCGTTGCGCACCGGTTCCGGCATGTCGCGGACGTAAGCGGTCGCCAGCGGTTTCAGCAGCGCGGTGTCGACGCTCTTGTTGAAACGGAACACGCTGCGGTTGTAGCGCTCCCACGGATCGTAGGCGGCGCTGTCGATCGCGGACGGGTTGTCGCGCAGATAGGGCGGAAGCTGCGCGTCTTCGACCGCACGCCGTGCGGGGTCGATCGTGCGCGCGTCCGCTGCCGTTTCGGGCGCGGGTTGCGATGCGGTCGCTGCCGGCGTGGGGTCGTTCGCAGCGCCCGCATCCGCAGCTGACTGCAGCTGCGCCCATGCGGGCATGGACGCAACGGCAAGCAGTGCAGCCAGCAGGCGCACACGAAACATCGGCTGAGGCGAACGGCGCATCGAATTATCCTGTGTGGGTCGAAGATCGGACCATGCGCTTGGCCGAGGGGCATGCGGATGGGCGCCAGCGCGTTTCATTGCCTGCCGAGAACCCGGTCGGTCGCGACCGCGCCGTTGAGGATCTTGCCGGTGCGCAGATCCCGGGTGACTTCGGCCAGCGACTTCGCGTGCAGCACGTCGGCGAACACGAAACGGAAGGTCTGCACGAACGAGATCCCTTCGGGAATCACGTCGAACACCTGCCACTCGCCCGCATTCTTGTGAAGCAGGTAATCCACCTGCATCGGGGTGGCGTTGGTGCGATCGACCAGAGTCCTGACCTTGACGATGGCGCCGTCGTGCAGCGACGTCGCGAACACGATCCTGACCCCGAGGCCGGTCGGGATCTTCAGCAGCGAGCTGCCGTAGCGGTCCAGCAGGTAGTCGGATAGCGCGTCCGCGAACGCCTGCAGGTCGGCATCGCTGGCCGTGCGATTGTCGCCCAGCACCAGCCGCGCGGCATACACCCGATCGAACGATTGCGCGAACTCGGCGCGAATGTAGCGATGCAGGGATTCCGGATGCGACGTGAATTCGCCGCGGCGGTCGCTGAGCGCGTGCATCATGCGCTCGCTGTTCTGCAGCACGAGTTGACCGGGCGCCTGGTCGGCGGCATGGGCCCGTGGCGCGATGCAGGCGCACGCCAGGCCGATCGACGCGATGGTGGCCAGCAGGCGCCGATGCCCGGAGCGATGTCCGGCCGAGGCGATTGAAGCGGAGCGCGGTAAAGACAAAGCCTTCTCTCCTGATGGCCGGTCGCAGACCGGTTGGCGCCAATGGCGCAGCGGACCGATCCCTCGTCGAATGCCGATGAGCCTTGCAACCCGGCCGGACCCGATCGTTTCGATCCGCCCCGCTGCAACGCATTGGGACCGATGATAGAGCAAAGCCGTTGGCAGGACCTTGATTCGCCGGACCCGTTGCCTGCCAGCGCTGGCGCGACTGTCCGAAGTCGCAGCTGGTCGGGTCCGGTCGTCGCTGGTGCGCGCCGATTCGCTTTTCGTCATCGACGGCTTTGCGGCGCGCGAGTCCACCCGCACACTGCCGGCCGCGACGGAGAAGCAGAGCGCATCGCCTGGATCGCAGACACGCTTGCGTGCGCCTGAAGTCCGCGAAACCTGTGACCGCCGCATACGACGCGATCGCCGTAGCACGGCACTGGGAACTCGTCGAATCAATGACGTGCGCGGAAGCGGCGTCCCGCCGCGTGCTGCTGAAAATGAAGCGACAGGTTGCCGCTTCCACGATCCATCACCGGGTGGTGCGGACATCCAGCGTCGCGGCATGCGATGCGCCGGGAACCGCGTGCACGACGTCGGTCGTGACCTGGACCGATACCTGGTAGCTGGCATCCGGGCAATCCACCGAGTAGCCGTGGAACGCAGTCTGGCCCGGGTTCAGTGCAGTCTCCTCGACGGTCGAAGAGACGACGACGGCGCCGTTCCGTCGCGCCTCGACCCGCGTGCGCGTGCCGGCGGGCATCGACGACGACCCCGTGTTCTTCACCACGACCACGAAGTGGAAGGCCGCATCCGCCAGCTTCATGTCCTGCCCGGATTTCGCCTGCAGCCAGCCCGACGCGAGATCGACCGGGATCTCGCCCGAGCGGATGTTGTCGAGCGTGCGCTGGTCGCGCACCGGCTGGATCTGCACATCGAGGCCCGCATTCACCCCGCCATTCGCGCCGAGCGCAGCCAACATCGCCGCACTCGGCGGGCGCGACGTATCGCCGGCTTCCTCCCTGAAATCATTCTCGGGAGAATCGGCCTGCGCCGCGTCCGGGCTACGATGCCCGCAACTGCAAGCGAGCATGGCCGAGGCGAGCAGCAACGGGAACGCGATCCGGCGGGCCATCGTCTTGTCCTGTATGGGTGGCGTTTGCGAACGAAGCGATGCTACGCCGGCGAAGCCGCACGCGGCAGCACGCAGCTTCGATGCGGCTGGGCTCTCCGATTGCGTGGGGCAACACGATGCAGGAACGGGTGCTGCACCCGCTTCCGACGAACATCGACGGGCGCCGCAACGGTCCGGCTGCAGAAAATCCACACAGCACTCTCCGGAACCATCCGGCAGGTCGTAGCGGATCAGCGACACGGGTGGGGGTATGGGTACAAGATCGCGGTCTGTCCACCCTGGTCCGCCACTGACAGAATGTCGGCTGGCGGCCTGTCGAAGCCGGACTATCCACACAAGGTGATGACCATGCAGATTCGTCCGATCGCATTGCTGCTCGCGGCCTTGCTCGCTGCCCCGGTGTTGGTTGCGCCGGCCACGGCGGCGCCAGCGACCGGCCCGTCGCGCGTGCTGATCGGAGCGGACCTGTTCAACCTCGAAGTCGCCAGCGATCCGCAGATTTCGCCCGACGGCAGGACGATCGTCTACGTGCGGCGCGCCAACGACATCATGACCGACCGCACGCGCGCATCGATCTGGTCGATCGACGTCGCGACCGGCGAGCAGACACCATTGGTCGACGGCCCTGGAAATCACGGCGGCCCGCGCTGGTCACCCGATGGCAGCAAGCTCGCGTACGTCTCCAGCGCCGACGACAAGGCCGGTGCGCAGTTGTACGTGCGCTGGATGCGCACCGGCGCGACCGCGCGCATCACCGGCCTGCCAGCGACGCCGAACGCGATCGCGTGGTCGCCCGACGGCAAGCGCATCGCGTACGCGATGTTCGTTCCGGACGAAGGCGCGAAACTCGGCAAGGCGCCCGACAAGCCCGAAGGCGCGAACTGGGCCGAGCCGCTGCAGGTCATCGACGCGGTCGTGTACCGCACCGACGACGGCGGCTACAACAAGCCCGGCTACGAACAGATCTTCTGGGTGCCGGCCGATGGCGGCGCGCCGACGCAGCTGACGTTCGGCGCGCGCAACGCGGGCGGGCGGCTGTCGTGGTCGCCGGATGGGCGATCGGTGCTGTTCAGCGCGAACCTCACCAAGGACTGGGAGCGCGAACCGATCGCGACCGACGTGCATGCAGTCTCGATCGACGACCTCGCGGTGAAGACGCTGACCAGTCGCTTCGGCCCGAACGAGCAGCCGATGGTGTCGCCGGACGGCAAGTCGATCGCCTACATCGGATTCGAGGACCGGCGCCTGGGCTACCAGGACCAGCGGCTGTCGGTCATGGGCCGCGATGGCAGCGGCTCGCGCGTGCTGACCGCGAACCTCGACCGCAGCGTCGCCGATCCGCTTTGGTCTGCCGATGGCCGGTCGGTCTACGTGGACTACGACGAACACGGCAGCGTGCGCGTCGCCCGCGTCGGCCTCGACGGTTCCGTGCGCACCGTCGCCGAGCACCTGACCCCGCCCGCATTCGATCGTCCCTACAGCGGCGGCGAATTCAGCGTCGCCCGCGATGGCACGGTCGCGTTCACGAGCGGCACCACGCAACGTCCCTCCGACGTATGGATCGCGCGTGACGGCCATCCGCGCCAGCTGACCCATCTCAACCAGAATCTCGCCGCGAAGACACTCGGCAACGTGCAGTCGCTCGCCGTCGCCGCATTCGACAAACTGCCGATCGATGCGTGGATCGTCACCCCGCCGGACTTCGACGCATCGCGCAAATACCCGCTGATCCTCGAGATCCATGGCGGTCCGTTCGCGGCGTACGGGCCGGTGTTCTCGACCGACGACCAGCTGTATGCGGCCGCCGGCTACGTCGTGCTCTACATCAACCCGCGCGGATCGACCGGCTACGGCGAAACGTTCGCGAACCAGATCGACAAGGCGTATCCGGGCCACGACTACGACGACCTCATGAGCGCGGTCGATGCGGCGATCGCGAAAGGCTTCGTCGATCCCGGCAACCTGTTCGTCACCGGCGGTTCCGGCGGTGGAGCGCTGACCGCGTGGATCGTCGGCAAGACCGACCGCTTCCGCGCGGCGGCGACGCAGAAGCCGGTCATCGACTGGTCGAGCTTCGCGCTGACCTCGGACGTCACCCCGTACTACCACCGCTACTGGTTCGAGAAATTCCCGTGGGAAGATCCGGCCGGCTACTGGGCGCGCTCGCCGCTATCGCTGGTCGGCAACGTCAAGACGCCGACCCTGGTCGTGGTCGGATCGAGCGACTTCCGCACGCCGGTCAGCGAGGCCGAGCAGTACTACACCGCGCTGCAGTTGCGCGGCATCCCGACCGCACTCGTGAAAGTGCCCGGCGCGAACCACCACGGCCTCGCCGAGCGGCCATCGCAATCGGCGGCGAAGGCGGCGGCGATTCTTGCGTGGTTCAACCGCTATCGGACGGGACAGGCTGCGGCTGCACCGTAAGTGGAAGCGGCGTCCCGCCGCTCGTTCCCGGAATGATGTGGAAGCGGCTCCAGCCGCTTGCTTCCGGAAACGAAGCGGCAGGACGCCGCTTCCACCCTGCAACGCCTGGTCAGGGTTGATGCCTGCGGAACAACACGTCGAACGCGGGCGTCCAGGTCTTGCCGCCGTCTTTCGACAGCACCGCCGATTCGCGCACGCCGGTGTCCTGCGCTTTCCAGGTGATGCGCTGCATGACCGACCTGCCATCGCCCAGGTGCGCTTCACCTTCGAGAACCAGCGCGCCGTCCTTGAACGTGCCCACGGCGACCATGATCGATCCGCGATTCGTGACCCAGGTCTGCTGCCACTGCATGCGCACGGGGTCGTAGCTCAGGATGCTGTCGCCGATCAGTCCGTCGGTCTGCTCGTAGAGTTCATGGATGGCGCATCCCTGGGCGATCGGTTCGACGTGCGTGCGGGCTTCTGATGGACCGCCCGGCGTATCGGGGTCGAACGTGTCCCAATCGCCGATCCAGAAATTCATCGCGTGGTACGCCGCGGCATCGCAGTTGGGGAATGCCGGCTCCATTGCAGCGCGCTCCGTTGCAACGGGGATCGCCGCGGCATGAGCGATGCAGATGAAGCCGATCGCCGCCAATGCGATGCGCGGAGCGCTGGCTCGAAGCGTCCTGTTCATGGGTTTCTCCAAGGAAGGCAGGCGATTGATACACACCCCCAGCCTCCGATGCTGGCCGTCTTCGGACATCATCACTCGAACGCATCGATTCGGAAGCGGCGTCCCGTCGATCGCTCGTGTTTTCCAGGGCCTGATGATGCAATCGCAGGGCTTCGGACTACGCCGACATCGTGAACTAACATCCGGCAAACGCGCGATCGGGCGACTTGTGCCAGTGTGCGTGAACTCGGGCGACGCCGAAGTGGACGTTCTGTGTATCCCACCTCGCGGCGATCACCGGGAATCCTTCGCTTTTCTTGCACGGAGTGACGACTGTGAACAAAGACATCGGAAATCATTCTCGCAAGCCCGTCGCAATCGCCGCGATGATCCTGCTCGGCGTCCACGGCGCCATCTCCCGCGCCGCGGAGCCGGCAGCCCCGCCTGCGATGCCCGCGTTGGCGGCACCACCGGCAGGCCAGTACCAGATCGACAAGTCGCACGCGAGCCTGATCCTGCGCGTGAGCCACATGGGATTCTCGACGTACACCACGCGTTTCAGCCACTTCGACGCGGACCTGAAGTTCGATCCGGCGAACATCGCCGCTTCCAGCGTCGTGACCACGATCGATGCGTCCTCGTTCGAGATGGATGCGGCGCCGCAGATGTGCATCGACATCATGAAAGGCTCGAAGATGCTCGACGTCGCCAAGCACGCGACGATCGTCTTCCGCTCCGGCAAGATACGCATGACCGGCGCGAAGTCGTTCGAGATCGATGGCACCCTCGAACTGCTCGGCGTGACGCGCCCAGTGATGCTCACCGGTACCTACAACGGCGGCTACGCGGGCATGCCGCAGATGGATCCGAATGCACGCATCGGATTCTCCGCGCACGCCGCGTTCAAGCGCTCGGACTTCGGAATGGCCTTCGGCATGCCAGCGCCCGGAACGACGATCGGCGTCGGCGACCTCGTCGACGTGTCGATCGAAACCGAATTCACCGGTCCGCCGTTGCCGCAACCCGCCGCCGCGACGCACTAGCGGGGGCCGGACGACGTGAACAAAGTGTTCGCCATAGCATTGCTGCTCCTCGGCCTGGTCATGTGCGTCATCGTGTTCGGCGGAATCGCCGACGGTTCCATCGGCCTCAAGGGCGGCGGCGAAGCCACCCGGGCGCATCAGCCGATCTCCTTCTGGATCGTCACGGCGTTCCGGTAGCTCATCCCCGCCGTCATGATCTTTTACGCGATCGTGCTGCTGCGAAAAAAAATGAGGACGCCGCCGACAGGGCCGGAGCCGATGGGGCATGCAGAAGCGTTCCATCGCTGCGGTTGATGCCTCGCCCAGGAAGTTTTGGGCATCTGCGCTTCGAAAATTCGGCGCATATGATGGAGCTGGAAGAGCCGGGCAAGGTGCTCGTGCATCTGGTGAACGACGTGCGACCGATCGCTGCACGGGCGGGGGACGCGGCGCCGGTCGACGGGCTTGTGCGCTGAACCGCGGGCCCTTACTTTCTGCTGTGCCTCGGCGGCCGCGATGCTAGATTGGGAAATCCTGTCTGGTTTCCGGAGTCCTCCATGTTCGCCTCCCATGCCGGCTCGCCGGTTCATCCGCGCCATGCGCTTGCTTTCATTTCCGTCGCCATATCGATGGCGCTTGCGGGCGGTGTCGCCGGTGCGCAGGACATCCGCAGCGACCAGGTGCCGCCGCCGCTGGACCAGCCGTATCCCGGCACGGTCGCGATCCATGTCGATGCCAGCGACACGGTGCAGGGCGTCTTTCGCGTGCACGAAACGATCCCGGCCGCGGCCGGCGCAATGACGCTGCTGTACCCGCAATGGATTCCAGGCGATCACTCGCCGACCGGGCCGATCGCAATGCTCGCCGGCCTCAAGCTCAGCGCCAATGGCAAGCCGCTGGCGTGGAAGCGCGACAAGTACAACGTGTACGCGTTCCACCTCGACGTGCCGGCGGGCGCGTCGGCCATCGATGTGGACTTCGAGTATCTCTCCAGTCGTGATGGGGGGTTCGAGATCACCGATCGCATGATGGACATGGAATGGAGCACGGTGCTGTTGTATCCGGCCGGGCATTTCTCGCGCGGCATCACCTTTGCGCCGAGCGTGACGCTCGCGCACGGCTGGCAACTCGGCACCGCGCTGGAACGTGTCGATCAAGGCCCGACCTCGCAGTCGGGCGACAGCGTGACCTTCAAGCCGGTGACACTCGAAAACCTGGTCGATTCGCCGATCTACGCAGGCCAGTACTTCAAGCGCGTCGATCTCAATCCGGGCGACGATGCGCCGGTGCACCTGGACATCGTCGCCGACGCGCCGAAATATCTCGAGATGACGCCCGCGCAATTGAACGCGCATCGTGCGCTGGTGACGCAGGCAGTGAAGCTGTTCGGCTCGCACCACTACGACCACTACGATTTCCTGTTCTCGCTGTCGGATGTGCTGGGCGGCAACGGCACCGAGCACCACCAGTCCAGCGAGGACGGCGTGGACGCCGACTACTTCACGGGGTGGGACGACAACGCGCCCGGCCGCGACCTGCTGGCCCACGAGTTCGCGCATTCGTGGAATGGCAAGTTCCGGCGACCGGAGGACTTGTGGACGCCGAATTTCAACGTGCCGATGGGCGATTCGCTGCTGTGGGTGTACGAAGGCCAGACCCAGTACTGGGGCAACGTGTTGACCGCGCGCTCCGGCTTGTGGACGCCGCAGCAGTTCCGCGACGGGCTGGCGATGACGGCCGCCAACTACGATCGCAATCGCCCCGGTTTCCAGTGGCGCACGCTGGAAGACACCACCAACGATGCGGTCGCGGCGCATCGCAGGGGATTGCCGTATCGCAGCTGGCAGATGAGCGAGGACTACTACAGCGGCGGGCAGATGATGTGGCTGGCAGTGGACGCCAAACTGCGCACGCTCACCCACGACCGCAAATCGCTCGACGATTTCGCGCGCGCGTTCTTCGGCGTCGACAACGGCAGCTACGTCACCAAGACCTACGCCTTCGACGATGTCGTGACGGCCTTGAACGGTGTCGCCGCGTACGACTGGGCGAGCTTCCTGCACGCACGCGTCGACACGCTCGATCCACCGCTCGGGGATGGCCTCGCGGCGACCGGCTGGAGACTGGTCTACACCGACCAGCAGAGCGCCTACGAGAAACAGTACGACGCCCGGCACGAACCGGCCCGCCACCTGTACAACTTCACCTGGTCGATCGGCCTGACCTTGAACGACGAGCACGGGATCAACGACGTGCGCTGGGGCGGGACGGCCTTCAAGGCCGGCATCAGCACCGGCGCCACCGTCGTCGCCGTGAACGGCCAGGCCTTCACGACCAGCCTATTGAAGGATGCGATCGCGGCAGCGAAGGACAACAAGGCGCCGATCCAGTTGCTGCTGAAATACCAAGGCGGCTTCCGCACGGTGCCGGTCGACTACCACGACGGATTGCGCTACCCGCACCTGGAGCGCATCGAGGGCACGCCGGATTACCTGAGCGAGATCATCGCGGCGAGGAAATGAGGTGGCGCGTACGCTTGCGGCGACTGCGGACAGCGACACATGATTCGACAGGCTCGCCACGCACGGAAGCTGGTTGGAAGTTTCCGGATCACTGATCGGGGATGTTGACCATGCGACTTGCAGTGCTGCTGGTTGTTGCGCTGGTCGCGGTGCTGGCTGGGGGACAGACCACGGTTCCCCAGCCCATCATTCTTGCGATTGCCACGAAGTTGTCTTGTCATCCCGAGCGCAGCGAGGGATCTGTTGGGCGATGGAACTGCAACTTCGAGATCCCTCGCTGCGCTCGGGATGACAAAGCTTGGGAGGGATGACAAGGCTTGCTCTGGATGACAAGGCTTGGGAACACCAGCCGTGAGGTCGTGCTATGGGTGGCTGAGTGGAGTGACCCGGAGACCGTTCCACATTCTTGCCCACTCTCCAAATGATCATCCGTCCTTCCGACTTTCCCTGGATAGAACTTCAGGTCTCTTCGTTCTACTGCGCCCATCCGTGCGAAGAAGGCCGCTTGCTGGAAGGCCCGATGCAAGCGGCCGTGCCCGACGCGATGCGCCGCCGCAACCCGGGTGCAACCTCACGCCGCATGTCCGTCTCCATCGTCACGATCGCGGAGTTCTTCCGCATCCATGCCATTCACGCGCGACGATCCCCGGGAGGTCACCATGCGCCATCGCAATCCGATTGCAGTCCTTGTCCTGTCCATCGCACTGGCCGGCCGCGCGCTGGCCGCCGCCGACGTGCCCGCCGACGATGTGGCGGGCGTGGCCAAGGCCATCGAGGACAACTACTACGATGCCGCGCTCGGCAAGAAGATCGCCGACACGCTGCGCGCCGACGCGGCCTCGCATCGGTTCGACGCGATCCATGACGATCGCGACCTGGCCAACGTGCTTACCGATCGCCTCAAGGCGTTCGACCAGCACTTCGTGGTGCACTGGTCGGCCGATGCGCCCGCCGGACCTGGACCGCAAGGTGGGCCGCCACCATCCGCCGGACCGGGACCGGGACCTGGTGGATCTGGACCGGGCCCGGGCCCGCAAGGCGGTCCGCCGCCGGTCGACACCGATCGCCTGACGAACTACGGCATCCGCCGTGTCGAGGTGCAGCCGGGCAACGTCGGCTACATCGACCTGCGCCGGTTCGCAGACTTCGATTTCGAGCAACCCGACCAGCCGGCGCGCCAAGCCATCGAGGCGGCACTGCAGCTGGTCGCCGGCACCGACGCGCTGATCATCGACCTGCGCGACGACGGCGGCGGCTCGCCGGCCATGGTCGGCTACCTGGGCAGCGCGTTCGTGCGCAAGGGCGCGGACGTCTTCAACACTTTCCGCCTGCGCGATCGCAGCATCAGCGAAGCGCCGTCGCAGTGGTACCCGAAGCCGCGGCTGGATGTGCCGCTGTACATCCTCACCAGCGCGCGCACCGGCTCGGCGGCCGAGTCGTTCGCCTACACGCTGAAGAACGCGCACCGCGCAACGATCGTCGGCGAGGCGACCGCGGGCGCGGCCAATCCGGGTGGCGACGTGGACGCCGGCCACGGCTTCAGCGTGTTCGTCTCGGTGGGTTCTCCGGTCAGCCCGATCACCAAAGGCAACTGGGAAGGCGCGGGCGTGCAGCCCGATGTCGCCGCAACGCCCGCTGCCGCGATGCAGGTGGCCAAGGCACTGGCGCTGCAGGAGGTGATCAGGAAGACGCCGGCGGACGCTGCGGTCGACGCGCGCTGGGCGCTCGAAGCGCTGCGGGCCGAACAGGCGAAACCTGCGCCGCTGGCGACGGCCGACTATGCGGGCCACTTCGACGTGTTCGTCATCAGCAACCAGGATGGTGGGCTGTCGCTGAAACGCGAACGCCGTCCCTCCATGATGCTGACGGCGCTGGGCGGCGACCTGTTCACCGTGCAGGGCGAATCGAGCCGCCGCGTCCGCTTCGAACGCGATGCCGCGCATCGCGTGATCGCGCTGGAGTGGATGACGTCGGACGGGCAATCCACGCGTTACAGCCGCGACGGCAAGTGACCGCGGCATGAGGGAACGCAGTAAAGAAGCTTGCGTGGATGACGAATTAGGGGCCAGGGCAAACGATCGGTTGAGCGGATGCTCGCTCTGGCCCCTTTCCCCACGCATCAGTCACGGATATAGGTGCATAGAGAGGCGGTCTGGGGAACCATCTTGTCCGCGCTCAGGAACCGGTACGTCGTGTGGTTCGCTGCTCCCGCGTCGGTGATCACATAGACGTCCGCCGGATACGACTTGACGTCGCCGCCGACATATCGCACATCGAGCGTCCTGACCTTGCCCCACGGATCGGGCGAGGTATAGGTCTTCGCGGTGAATGTCATCGAGAAGTTGCAGGAATCATTCTGCTGGACAGATGGATCCGGCTTCCATTTTCCGATCAACGGGTTGGCCGAGGCACCGCTGCACGAAGCTGTCGTCGCCAGCAGCAGGACCGCCAATACGTTC
Organism: Lysobacterales bacterium; assembly: GCA_038323475.1. Taxonomy (GTDB): domain Bacteria; phylum Pseudomonadota; class Gammaproteobacteria; order Xanthomonadales; family Xanthomonadaceae; genus SZAS-103. The sequence continues at coordinate 2,069 of JBBQHA010000059.1, read as the reverse complement.
GCACGCGTCTTCATGTCGACTTCCTCGCGCTGATTGCAATGGAGCTGTGATCGTATCGCGAAGCGGGACGGCGGGCGGATGGCAGCCGAACCGGATGGTCCACCAGGGACATCAACAATCGACCCCGCGGCGTCGGGGAACGCGTGCGGGGAGGGCGGCCGCTGGAATGCCGGTGCCAGGATGGTTGTCCTACGCCGCCATCCGATGCTCGTAATACGGCCTTTCGCGGTCGTCGAGGATCGCGTAGGCGTCCGCAAGCTTGTTCGAATCCGCGCGCAGCCATGCGTCGATGTTCTCGCGCCTGATCGGGATGATGCAGCGGTCGTGGCCGGCGGCCGCGATTTCTGCCGGCGGCTCGTCGGTGATCGCGGCGAACGACAGCAGTTCTTCGCCCGGTCCGGTCCAGCGCGACCACAGGCAGGCGACGTACATCGGGCCGCCGGTGTTCGGGCGGAACTCGAGGATCGCGTTCTCTTCCTTTTCGCCTGGCAACAGCGCTCGCCCTTCGGCCGCATGCTTCCACACGTTTTCGTAGAACGCCTCGGCGACCATGATCGCGTGTGAGACGCCGAACTGGCCTTTCCAGAATCCTTCCAGGTTGTCGCGGCGCGCGTTGTAGCAACCCTGGAATGCGACGTCGAAGGGCTTGCCCTTGACGAACGCGGGCTTGCCCACGGGCCGGCACAGGTAGCGCATCGGCTTGACGACGCGGCGGCCGTCTTCCCACACCATCACCGGCGCGTAGTGCTGCGGGTAGATGCGGTTGTCGCGCGGCTTCGGCTCGGTGCGGCGCAGGTCCGCCAGCCAGCCGAGGATCTGCTCGATCTTCGTCGATGCGATCCTTTGGTCGTCGAGCGCCTTCTTCGTGGTCTTCGCCTGCAGGATGCGCCCGGCGTCGGCGAGGCGCTTGCGCTGCTTGAACAGCTCCTGTTCGAGCCGTGACGCCTCGGCGGAATTCCAGGCGTCGATCAGCGCTTTCACCTCGCGCTCGCCGTCGGTCTTCGGTTCGGCGAAGCCGGCATCCATCCCCTTCGGAATCCTGACCTTCGCGCCCCTGCTGCGATCGCCGTACAGCAGGATGAATTCGTCGATGCCGATGTCGGCCGCGAACTCCCTCACGTATTTGCGGTAGTCCTCCCACGCCTTCGCGCTGTAGCACATGCCGGTTTTCCGTGGACAGCAGGGAGCATCACTGTGCTCCGGCACGCCGGCGTGGGCAACCGCGTGCGCCGGCAGCTGTGATCAGCAGTGCCGGTAGCCCCTGACTGATCAGCGTACAGCTCACGATCACCGCAGTCTGCGCATCTCTGATGACTGTCGCCAGTCGGCCAGCAGCGGAGGTTCGCGCTCCCCAACATCCGTTCTTTCTTGGAAACCTAGTGCACTTGGCTGCGGGGCAAGAGGCTGCGCTACTCCCGACACGCCGGACTCATGTTGAAAGCATGTGGCTTGTCGTGACATCAGCCACGAGCTTCTCTTCGGATCCATAGACCATTGTTCGAACAACACCGACCGTACGCCCCTTCTTCACGTACGCCGCAACAGCCTTCAGGACTCCATCCTTCTGATTGCCAAGCAGGTTCGCATTGATTGAGATGGCGAGCGGAAACCCTTTCATACCCTCAGATACTGAGGCGACATCCATGACCAGTACCGTTGCGACAACGTCGGCAAACCAGAGAATCGCTCCGGCGTGCACTGTTCCGAAGGGGTTCTTGATGCCGCTACCCACAGGCATCTCGCCTACGACCCGTTCCGCTGAGCGCTCGGTGATGCTGAAGTCAATCGTGCCTTGAACGCGCATGGTCGGTTCCTCGGTTCCTCGGTGCCTGATTGCCAGTGGACCCAATGTGGGGTGTTCCATCGAGCGGACCGCCTTCGGCCTTCAGCCTCAGTCCGCACTCATGTCAAACCTCCGACGTTTCACACCGGCAGCTTGTTGACCTTCCGCAGGGTCCTGTCGACCATGCTTTCAGGGAAGAAGCGGCGAAAGAATCGCACCTGTCGCGCCTGCTTGCCGGCCGGATAGCGCCTCTTCGGTACGGCGACCGTCGCGGCCTTTACAACCG
>JBBQHA010000058.1:0-18035 GCA_038323475.1 Lysobacterales bacterium | reverse complement strand
TAGGTTTCGGTGACGATGGTGTAGCGCATGGACAGGGAGTGTGCGCAGCGCAGATGCCGCGTCGATGACATCGCAGTGACGCCGGAATGACAGCGCCATCGGCGCCGCAATGGCTCGTCGATCCGGCGCGCCGCGCCGTCGCGGTGGTGGTGGATGCGGGTACGCGCGCCAAGCGACGCCTGTGCATGCGACGATACCGGCCAGCCGCGGGGGCGAGGGGAACGATCGGGATGGCGACAAAGAAAGGCGTGCCGCCGAAGCCGAGCCTGCCCGAGCGGGCGGCGGCGGTGTTCGTCAAGATCTGGGGCCGCTGGGACCGCGCGTTCGGGCGCACGTCGGCCGCGTTCGCGTCGCGCATGCGTTTCTCGTTCTTCCCCGCGTGGACCCTGATCGCCCTCGCGTTCCTGTTCTGGGATTACTACGGCGTTCCGACCTGGAACGGAACGTGGGGCGGGAACAAGTCGCTGGCGTCGGTCGAGGATTCGCTGTTCGATACGGTGATCTCGAAGCGTCCGGTCGATCCGAAATCGTCCGGCCGGGTGCTGGTGGCGGCGATCGACGAATGTTCGATCAGCTATTTCGAGAACAAGGGCCTGACTGGCTGGCCATGGCCGCGCGACCGCCACGCGGACCTGCTGACGGCGCTGGGAGACGGCGGCGCGGCCGCGGTCGGCTACGACGTGATGTTCTTCGACAAGCAGAGCACCGAGGCCGATTCGGATGCGATGCTCGAGCAGCTGGCGGCTTCGGGCTTGCCATTCTTCTTCGGCGCAAGTTACGACCCGGACAATGCCGATGTGCCCGCGACCGCGACCATCGACCGCTGGTCCGGCGCGTTGCCGCTGGTGGCGCATCCGACCGATTCGCCGCGCGTCGCATTGCAGTTGCCGTTCGGCGACACGATGCGCAAGCGCAGCGGCAATACCAGGATCAATCGCGCCGGCGATGGCGTGATGCGCGATTTCCAGGTCTGGGAGCAGGCCGGGGACTGGGGCGTGCCGTCGTTGTCGGCGTTGCTCGCCGCGGAAGCGACGCATCGCAAGGTCACCGATTTCCCGCAGAGCATCCGCCTTAACTGGCGCACGCACGAACCCCTGCACGAGCCCGTGCCGACCTACAGCGCGGTCGACTTCCTGCCGGACGAACACACGCCCTGCCTGAAGAAGGGACAGAAATTGCCCGACCTGAAGGGCAAGGTCGTGCTGGTCGGCTACAACGCATCCGGCATCAACGACATCAAGGCGACGCCGATCGACTCGCTCATGCCCGGCGTCGAGGTGCAGGCCGAAGCCGTCGAGAACCTGATCAGCGACAGCTACATCCGCACGCCCGCGCCCGGTTTCAAATATGCGCTCGCCGCGTTGCTGGTGATCCTGATCGGATTCTCGTTCTGGCGCGGCGAACCGTCGCAGGACGTGGATGCGGTGTTCACCGCGACCAACCTCGTGCTGACCGCGATCGCGGTGCTGACGCTGACCTTTACGACGTTCTTCTTCGACATCTTCACCTCGGTCGGCACCTCGGTGACGTTCTTCGGGATCTGTCGTACTTACCTCGCCGGCATGCGCGGTCGCGCGCTCGGCAACGACGACCACGTCAAGGAGCTCGGCGAAGGCGATCGCCTGCACATCGTGCTGCTGATCCTGCGGGTCAGCGTGGGGCGGGACCTGGAGGTGGTGGGGCGCAACCCGGAAGCGCGACGGTTCTGGGAAACCAACGAATACCGCCGGCGCATCCGCCGGGTCCTGTATGCGCACGGCTACGGAAAGATGCACGAAGGCCTGATCGAGCGTAAAACATGGCTGGCATCGGATTTTCGCGACGTCGTGATGATGATCTGCGACGCGCCCTCGGTGGAGGAGTTGCGCTGGGAGATCCTGCACGACCTGAACCTGATCAACGACGAGCTCGTCAAGATCGCCGACGAAAACCGCCTCGACCAGGTGGTGACCTGCAGCGGCGTGTATGTCGACCTCAGCGACAAGGATGGGCAGGCGCGTTCGATGGCGCTGCAGAACAGCCTGGGGCGGCTGCTGCTGCTCCCGGTCACCACCAGCCTGCGCGGGTTCATCGCGGCCGATGTCGACTGCCTGCCGCGTTATATTCAACCGAAGTCCGACGATCCTGACCCGAACGACACCACTCCCGCCGAATCCAGTCCAGCCGAATCCAGTCCGGCACAAACACATCCACCAGAGGAACCGCAGCCATGAGCAGTCCCGTCCGAATCCTCACCCTGTCCATCCTGGTCGCACTCGCCGGAGCGGCGGTCGCCGCGAAGAAGCCAGCGCATGCGCCAGCCCCCGCGTCGGCGGCGCCGGCCCCCGCGCCCGGCTCGCAGGGCACCACCGCGGCATCGGTCTACAAGGACAACGTCGCCGTGCACCAGGCCGCGCTGCCGACGTCGCCGACCGTGACCACGCTGAGCAAGGGCAGTCCCGTCGAAGTGCAACAGCAGCAGGGCCTGTGGTTCAACGTGAAGGCGCAGCCGAGCACGGTTGGCTTCGTGAAGATCAACGAGGTGCGCCTTGCTAAAGCCGCCGGCGGCAGCAACGACGGCTATTCGATGTTCGGCGGCCATCAAAAGCCCGGCGAAACTGCCGGCGTACGCGGCATCACCGTCGAGGCGCTGCAGGGCGCGACGTTCGACCAGGGACAACTGGACCGCATGCAGACGCTGCGCGTGGACGACAACGCCGCAAACGCCTACGCGAGCCGCATGCACCTGCAGAAGACCGACGTTGCCTACAACAAGGAGCCCGGCATCGGCCAGGGCCATCGCGAGACGTCGGGCACGCCTGAGGAAACCCAGGCCAAGGCGGAGGAGAACACCGCCGTGAAGAAGGGCCTGTTCGGCATGGTCGGCAGCAAGCTCCCGGGCGGGCTCGGCGCGTCGGCGGGCAGCGCGGGCGATGCGATGCCCAAGAGCGAACAGGAGAAGTACGACGAGGAGGTCGCGATGGGGCCGCTGGTCGCCGGGCGCGTGCTCAGCGTGATGCCGCTCCTCAATGATCCCGCGGCGCAGCGGAGGGTCAACACGATCGGTCGCTGGGTCGCCGCACAGACCCCTCGCGACGACCTGCCATGGACGTTCGCCATCGTCGACAGCTCGACGATGAATGCGTTCGCCGCGCCGGGCGGTTACATCATGGTGACGCGCGGACTCTACGATGTGCTGGAGTCCGACGACGAGGTCGCAGCCGTGCTCGGCCACGAGATCAGCCACGTCGTCTCGCGCGACCACTACAACGTGATCCGCAAGCAGGCGATGGCCTCCATCGCGATGAGCGTCGGCACGAACTATGCGGTCGGCAAGATCGGCTCGCATGGTGGTGCCGCTGGGCCGTTCGAGCAGAAGCTGGCAGGTTACTTCGCCAAGCAGGGCGCCTCGATCCTGCTGACGGGCTTCGACAAGGACGTGGAATACCGTTCCGATGCCGCGTCGCTGATCTACACCGCGCGTGCCGGTTACAACCCGCTCGCGATGTACGCGGTGCTGCAGAAGCTCTCGGCGGTCAGCGACGGCGGTCGCACCAGCAACCTCTACTCGACCCATCCAACCCCGTCCGCGCGCCTCGATCGCCTCGACCAGAAGGGATTGCCGACCGTCGCGCAGTTCACCGATCGCCCGTACGTGACAGGGATGCGTTGATCGCATCCGCATTGGTCGACATGTTGTCCCGCTCCCTTCGATCTTCGAAGGGAGCGGGATGCCTGCTGATCAGCCCGACCTGATCCCGAGCGTGTAACCGATCTCGGCGAGTGCTTCGCGCTCGCTGTCCAGGTCCGCGCGGGTCAGCGGATGTGATTCGATCCAGCGCGCGGGCAGCCGCAATTTCAGTTCCCTGTCGTCGACCGCGAGCTTCACCGTCGGCAACGCATCGCGGTCGTGGCCGCGATGCAGCAGGACCGCAAGCCGCAGCAGCAGGGTGCAGCGCAATGCCGGCAGTTCGAGGCGCTCGGGCAGGGCGTCGATGCTCGCCATCGCGATCCCGCGTCGCTGGCAGCGCACCAGGGCGCCGAGCATCTGCTGTTCGGGCCGCGAGAAGCCGGCGATGTCGGAATGTTCGATCAGGTACGCGCCGTGCACGTGGTGCTGGCTGTGCGCGATCGCCAGACCAATCTCGTGGACGCGGGCCGCCCAGGCGAGCATGCGGCGCCAGTCGGAATCGAGTTGCCATGCGGCATCGACCTGGTCGAACAGCAGCATCGCCGAACGTTCGACCTGCGCGGCCTGTTCGCGGTCGGCGCCGTAGCGCTCGACCAATGCGTCCACCGATGCGTCGCGCGGATCGCGATCGCTCGCGCGGCCGAGCATGTCGTACAGCACGCCTTCGCGCAGCGCCGACTTGCTGGCCTGCATGCGCTTGAGGCCGAGTTCGTTGAACGCCGCCTGCAGCACGAGCAGGCCGCCGGCGATCACCGGCCGACGATCCTCCGACAGTCCCGGCAGGTCGATGTCCTCGATGCGCTCGAACTCAAGCAGGCGCTCGCACAGCGCGGCGAGGCCATCGTCGGTGATCACGCCGCGCGTGAGCTTCATCGCGGCGAGGATCTCGCTGACCGACTTGATCGTGCCCGAAGAACCGATCGCGTCGTCCCAGCCGCGTTCGCGGTAGGTGCGCATGAATTGCTGGAACTCGGCCGAGACTTCGGTCAGCGCATCCTTCCAACGCTTGCGGCCAAGCTTGCCGTTCTCGAAGAAGCGCCGCGTACTCGCGACGCAGCCCATCTGCAGGCTCTCGCGTTCGAGCGGATCGTAGCCTTCGCCGATGATGAATTCGGTGGAACCGCCGCCGATGTCGATCACCAGCCGGCGCTTGCCGGTCGGCGGGCTCGCATGGGCGACGCCGAGGTACACCAAGCGCGCTTCCTCGCGGCCCGAGATGATCTCGATCGGATGCCCCAGTGCGGCCTCGGCCGGCAGAAGGAAGGCGCCGGGATCGCGCAGCTGGCGCACGGTGTTGGTCGCCACCACGCGCACGCAATGCGGAGGCAGCGTGCGGATGCGCTGGCCGAAGCGCGACAGGCAGTCGAGCGCGCGCGCCTGCACGTTCGCACGCAGGCCGCCAGAGCCATCGAGTCCTTCGGCGAGGCGTACGGTTTCGCGCAGGCGATCCACCACGCGCAACTGGCCGAGCACGTGCCGCGCGACGACCATGTGGAAGCTGTTGGAGCCCAGGTCCAGCGCAGCCAGCAGCGCGCCTTCGCCGATCGCCGTCCTGGTCCGTGTGTCGGCTTCGATCTTGCGCGCGGCGGTTGGCGTCATGTGCAGAGTTTGGCCAGCAACGCGCCCTGCGCGGAATGCGCCGGTTCCCCGGGATGCGGTTGCAGCTGATTGTAACTGCCATCCTCGCGCAATTCCCAAGCCTGGGTGTTGTCGCGCAGGTAGTTGTCGAGTTCCTCGGCGTACACCCGCGCGGCGAGTTCGGGACGCACGATCGGGAAACAGGTTTCGACCCGGCGCAACAGGTTGCGATCCATCCAGTCCGCGCTGGAACACCAGGTTTCGTGTTCGCCGTCGTTCTCGAACCAGTACACGCGGCTGTGCTCGAGGAAACGCCCGATCACCGAGCGCACGCTGATGTTGTCGGACAGGCCGGCGACTCCGGGCCGCAGGCTGCACGCGCCGCGCACGATCAGCTCGATCTTCACGCCGGCCTGCGATGCCTGGTACAGCGCATCCATCACGCCGACCTCGGTGAGCGCGTTCATCTTGGCGATGATGCGCGCGGGCTTGCCGGCGCGTGCGTGCCTGGCTTCGCGCGCGACCTTCTTCAGCAAAGCCTTGTACAGCGTGAACGGCGATTGCAACAGGCGCTTGAGCTTGATCGCCGGCGCCAGTCCGGACAGCTGCTGGAACAGCAGGTGCACGTCCTCGCCGATCCCCGCGTCGGCGGTGAACAGCCCGATATCGGTATACGTGCGCGCGGTGCCGGCGTGGTAGTTGCCGGTGGAGAGGTGCACGTAGCGGCGCAGCAGCTTGCGCTCGCGACGCACGATCAGCAGCATCTTCGCGTGGGTCTTGTAGCCGACGACGCCGTACACGACCTGCACGCCCGCTTCCTGCAGGCGATCGGCGAGGCGGATGTTCGCCTCCTCGTCGAAGCGCGCGCGCAGTTCGACCACGACGGTCACGTCCTTGCCGTTGCGAGCGGCCTCCACCAGGTGCTCGACCATCACCGAATCGCGGCCGGTGCGGTACAGGGTCTGCTTGATCGCGAGCACGTTCGGGTCGGCAGCGGCTTCCTTGAGCAGGTCGATCACCGCCGCGAACGAATCGTAGGGGTGGTGCAGCAACAGGTCGTTCTTGCGGATCGCCGCGAACAGTTCGTCGCCGTCGAGGTCGAGCATGCGCGGACGGAAGGTCGGGAACTTCAGTTCGGGCCGATCGACCAGCCCGTACAGCTGGCTCGCACGATTGAGGTTGACCGGGCCATCGACGCGATAGACGACGTTCTCGGGTAGTTCGAAATTCTTGAGCAGCATCTTCACGATCGCGTTCGGGCAATCCTTGCTGATCTCCAGCCGCGTCGCGCGCAGGAAGCCGCGGCTCGCGAGTTCGCCCTTGAGCGCATGGGCGAGGTTTTCCATTTCGTCCTCGTCGACCAGCAGCTCGCTGTTGCGGGTGACCCGGAACTGGTACGCGCCCTTGACCTGCATGCCGGGGAACAATTCGTCCACGAAGGCGGCAAGCACCGTCGACAGCAGCACGAAGTCATATCCGCTTGCGCCGGACTCCGCCGGCAGCTGGATCACGCGCGGCAGCGAACGCGGCGCGCGCACGATCGCCATGTGGCCGGAGCGCCCGAACGCATCCTTGCCTTCGCGCACGACCACGATGTTGAGCGACTTGTTGAGGATGCGCGGGAACGGGTGTACGGGATCAAGCCCGAGCGGAGACAGCACCGGCAGGATCTCGTTGCGGAAATACTTGCGCAGCCAGCGCTTCTGCGAGGTGCTCCATGCATCGCTTCCAAGGATGCGGATGCCGGCGGTCGCGAGTTCGGGCAGCAGCACCTGGTTCCAGTGTTCGTACTGCGCCTGCACCAGCTTGTTCGCGCGCTCGTGCATGAGCTTGAGCGCGGTCGCCGGGCCGAGGCCGTCCGGACCGGTGGTGCCGCCGAAATCGACCTGGTGGTTGATCGCGGCGACGCGCACCTCGAAGAACTCGTCGAGGTTCGTGCACGAGATGCACAGGTAGCGCAGGCGTTCGAGCAGCGGCACGGATGGATCGCGGGACTGCGCGAGCACGCGTTCGTTGAACGCGATCTGCGAGAGTTCGCGATTGAGGTAGGGCGAGCGGTCGGAGGCTTCAGTGGTCACGGGCGCCAGTGTAGCCGCCTCGTGCGCGACGACCGCCGTGGCATCGGCGACCTGCGGTTTCATCGCGCGTCGCCCGCGCTGTCGCTGCGTGTCCGTTGCATCGCTCATGGAGCCTCCGTGCCGTGGGCGACGCGCGCCAGTACGCGCGCCGATCCGAAGTGGATGGAAAATACGCTGCCCTGGCCGACCTCGCTGCTGATCTCGAGGCGCGCCTGGTGCATCGCGAGGACGTGCTTGACGATCGAGAGCCCGAGTCCGGTGCCGCCGGATTCGCGCGAACGGCTCGTCGAGACGCGATAGAAGCGTTCGGTGATCCGCGGCAGGTGCTGCGCGGGAATGCCATAGCCGGTGTCGTGGACGGCCAGCACCGCGCCCTCGCCGAAGTCGCGCGCGAAGCGGATGCGGATGCTGCCGCCGGACGGCGTGTAGCGCACCGCATTGCTGACCAGGTTCGAGAATGCGCTGTGCAGTTCCTTGGTCGAACCGGTCAGGTCGACGCCGGCTTCGTCCTCGACGACGATCTTGTGGCGGCCCTGGCTCAGCGCCTCGCCTTCGCGGCGCAGGGTCTGAAGCAGGCCAGGCATCGACACGGTTTCCTCAGGCAGCAATTCCTGGCCCTCGAGCCGCGACAGGGTCAGCAGGTCTTCGACGATCTGAGCCATGCGCTGCGACTGGCGGCGCATCTCCTCGAACATCGGCGTCCATTCGGGCATGTCGTCCGCGTCGAACAGTTCCAGGTAGCCGTGGATGACGGTCAGCGGCGTGCGCAATTCGTGCGACACGTTCGCGACGAAATCGCGGCGCACCTGCTCGAGGTGCATGAGCTTGCTGATGTCGCGCGCGACCAGCAGCCATTGCTGTTCGGAATACGGAATCAGCCGCAGGTTCAGGCGGATGTTCGGATCGTGCGGGGAGGGCGCGTCGATCATCGGCTCGGCGTGCTGTCCCGCGGTCATCCACACCGCGACCGGCAGCGGACGCAGCAGTTCGGCGACTGGCGTTTCCTTGTCGCGCGGATAGCGCAGGCCGAGCAGGCGTTCCGCCGCTTCGTTGAACCAGGTCACGCGCTGGCTGTTGCGATCGATGATCACGATCGCGTCCGGCAGCACCGCGGCGGCGGCGCGATACGCGCGCAGCATGTCGAGCAGGCGGCGCTTGCGGTTGCGCACGTCGTCCTGGCGGCGATGCAGCAGGTCTTCGGTTTCCGACCACACGCTGCGACCGCGCGCGGGCGGCAGGCGGCGGCGACCTGTCAGGCGCGCGAGCAGGCGCCAGAGCCGCCAGTAATGCCAGGCGACGACGCCCATCGACACCAGTGCCAGCGGCAGCCAGGTGCGGCCGATCGCCCAGCCGAGCAGTAGCGCCGCGGCGTACAGCGCAAGCAGCTGCAGGATCGCGCGCTTCCAGGATTCGCCGGGGAACAGAGGCATCTAGCGATCCAGTCGCACGGACGACATGGGAACGATGACGTCCTGCGCCATGCCTTCCCTCACCCCACCACCGGCTCTGCCGGCGGTCCTCCCCTCTCCCGCATCGGCGGGCGAGGGACGTCGGAGTCGCTTCGCGACATTCATGTCAATGGGCAGTCGAGAAGCGGTAGCCGGATCCACGCACGGTCTGCACCAGGTTCTCAAGCCGGTACGGTTCGAGAGTCTTGCGCAGGCGGCGGATGTGCACGTCGATGGTGCGTTCCTCGACGTAGACGTTGCCGCCCCAGACGTGGTCGAGCAGCTGCGTGCGCGAATACACGCGCTCGGCGTGGGTCATGAAGAAATGCAGCAGGCGGTATTCGGTCGGACCGATATGGATCGGTGCGTCGCCCGCATAGACGCGATGCGCGGCGCCGTCGATACGCAGGCCGCCGACCGTCACGCTGCCGTCCTCGTCGTCCTCGCGCGAGCGCCGCATCACCGCGCGGATGCGGGCGAGCAGTTCGCGCGCCGAGAACGGCTTGACGACGTAGTCGTCGACGCCCGAATCCAGCCCGCTGATGCGGTCGTTTTCCTCGCCGCGCGCGGTGAGCATGATGATCGGCACGTCGCGGGTCATGTCTTCCTTGCGCCAGCGCCGGGCGAGATCGATGCCGCTGGTGCCGGGCAGCATCCAGTCGAGCAGGATCAGGTCGGGGACGCGGTCGGCGATCGCCGCCTGCGCCTCGCGCGCATCGCCGGCGTGCACCGGATCGAAGTCGCCCTTGCGCAAGGCGAACGCGACCATGTCGCGGATGGCTGGTTCGTCGTCGACGATCAGGATGCGTTTGTTCACGCGGGACCTCTTTGGAATGTCTGGCCGCGTAGAGTAGATAACAGTTTTGTGACCCTGATGTTACCGGGCAGGCGGTCGCGCGGACAGTGCGGAGAATGGATCCAAACGCGGTGCGACTTGCGCCAGGCGCGGTGCGGCTCCATGAACTTGCCGCCGGAGGAGGCGTTCCTCGCGGTGGCCAGCCGCGCAACGCCGTCGCGGCATCGCTACGATGATGCCCGCCGCGCTCAATCGTCGTTGAGGATCGTGCCGATCGCCTGGCCGTCGAGGAGGGTCGCACCGCCGGCCACGGGTTTGGTGACGTTTACGAAGAAGGTCTCGTTCGGTTCGAGCTTGGTATCGCCGATGATCGGAACCAGGAACGTCTTGGTAGTCTGGCCCGCGGCAATGACTTGGAAATTCGAAGTCCTGGCCGAGTAGTCGGAGTCGGCCGTCGTCGCGGTTCCATTCGCGGTCGCAACGTCGAATTGCACATTGCTTGCTGAAGGTTGCGACAGGCTGATCGTGAAGGTGGCGTTCTTGGTGCCGCTGTTGCCTTCGGTGATGGAGACATCGCCGATCGACAGGGTCGGGCCATCGTCGTTGAGAATGGTGCCGGTGCCGGAAGCGCCGCCGTGTCCGCCGGAAACCACGATGGCGAATGCTTCGAAGACTTCGTTCTCCTCCACGGTCGTATCGCCGTTGATAGGTACGGAGAATGTCCGGCTGGTCTGGCCTGCGGGAATGGTTTCTCCATTCAGCGTGGTTGCGACGTAGTCGGTTCCGGGCGAAGCCTTGTTGGCCGCGCCGCTGAGGTCGCGCGTGAGGATGTTGTAGACCACGTCGGTACTCGACGATTGCGACAGGGTAATCGTGAACATGGCCAGCCTGGTACCGCTGTCGCCTTCGCTGACCGTTGCGTTGGACATCGAAATAGTCGGTCCGTCGTCGTTCTGGATCAGGCCAGCCCCCTGGCTGTTCGTGGGTGTCGCACCGACCACGTTGCTGATGTTCACGTAAAAGTTTTCGTTCGGCTCGAGCAGGGAGTCGCCGTTGATGGTCACGCCGATCTCGTCGACGCTATCGCCAGGAGCGATCGTCCGACTGGTCAACGTGCGCGCCACGTAGTCGCCGCTGGCTGCGGTCGCGGTGCCGTCCGCGGTGGCGAACTGGAAGCTCACGGGGTAGATCGACGGTCCCGACAGCACCACATCGAACTTGTAGGTCGTCGTGCCGCTGTCGCCTTCGTAGCCCGATGCATTGAGGATCGTGAGCGTGGGCTGGTCGTCGTTGAGGATGTGTCCGAAGCCCTGGGAGTCGACGCTGATCGCGCCGGAGACGTTGCTGATGTTGAGGGCGAGGGTCTCGTCCTGTTCCAGGGTCGTGTCGCCGTTGATGGTGACGCCGATCTGGGTCGAGGTGAGGCCCGGCGCGATCGAGCGCGACGTCGACGGGCGCCCGACGTAGTCGCCGCTGGCTGCCGTCGCGGTGCCGTCGGCGGTCGCGAACTTGAACGTCACCGGCGTGGTCGATGCCTGCGACAGCGAAACGGTGAAGACCATCGTCTTGGTTCCGCTGTTTCCTTCGCTGATCGACACATCGGACACCGACAGGTTCGGGCCGCCATCGTCGTTGCGGATTGTGCCGATGCCTTGGCCGTCGGCGATCGTCGCGCCAATCGGGTTGCTCAAGTTCAGGAAAAACGTCTCGTTCGGTTCCACCGTGGTGTCGCTGTTGACATTCACGCCGATCTGCGTGGAAGTCAGCCCCGCGGCGATCGTACGGCCGGTCAGCGCGCGCGCGGCATAGTCGCTGCCGGCCATCGCGGTATCGTCGGCGGTCGCGAACTTGAAGGTGACCGGACTGGGCGATGCTTGCGACAGGCTGACGATGAAATTCGCCGATACCGTGCCGGCACTGCCTTCGCTCACCGCCACATCGCTGACGGTCAGGACCGGAGTGACGGCGAGCGATACCGCGCGCGCTGCGTCGACAATGCCCGCGCCGCAACCCGATGCGCAGGCCGATGGCAGTGGCCGTGCCGTTTCCTTGAGGATGGCTTTCACGACGTCCGGCGTGTTCACGTACAGGCTTTGCATCAGCGCCACCGTCCCGGACACGAGAGCAGCCGCTTGCGATGTGCCCTTCTTGCGACCGTAGCCTTCCGCGGCCTGCGATCTGGCGCCGAGGTTCGTCGTCGACAGCAGTCCGTCGGCGCCGTCGCCGCCAGGGGCGGACACATCGACGTGTTTGCCATGGTTCGAGTAGCCGGCGCGCGCACCGGAACGTCCGACCGCCGCGACATCGATCACATTGTTGCAGCTCGCCGGCGAGAATTGCGTGCTGTCGGCGTTCGCGTTGCCTGCGCCGACCACCACGACAGTACCCTTGGCGACGGCGGCGTCGATCGACGCCTGCATCGTGGCATCGCACCTGCCACGCCCTCCGATCGACAGGTTGATCACTTCGGCAGGATTGCGGTTGGCGGGAACGCCGGGAACCGTGCCACCCGACGCCCACACGATCGCATCGGCGATATCCGAGGTGTAGCCGCCGCACCTGCCAAGCGCGCGCACTGGCATGATCCTGGAATCGAACGCGACGCCGGCGATACCCTTGCGGTTGTTCGCGACCGCCGCGATCGTTCCGGCCACGCGAGTACCGTGCCAGCTTGAATTCGAGGCAGGCGAGCCGGGTCCGCACTGGCCCGCGACCGACCAATCGCCGGGATCGTCCGGATCGACATCCCGGCCGTCGCCGTCGGCAGAATGGAAAACGTCGCTGACGAAGTCGTAGCCCGCGACCAAGTTGCTCGAAAGATCGGAATGTGGCGCGATGCCCGTATCGATCACGGCGACGACGATGCCCTTGCCGGTCGCCTTGTCCCATGCTGCCGGCAGGTTGATTCCAGCGGCAGCTTCGTAGTCGCTCCACTGGCTGACGTAGCCGGCATCGTTCGGGGTCATCAGCGGCTGGCGCACTGCGTCCGGCTCGACGTAGTCTACGTGCGGGTTCGCGGCAATGCGTTCCATAAGTCGTTGCGCATCGTCGCGATCGAGTTTTCGATCGGTCGCGATCACGTCTGCACCGACGGCGAGATGGCGGAGCTGGATGATCCGGACGCCACTGGCGAGACCGACGGCATCAAGCAGGCGCTGGCGCACGCTCACGTCCCGGCGTTCAGGGGTGGCGCCGTCGAAGCGTACGACGAAGCGTTCGTAACTCGCGTTGGCTTCCAGTGACGTGGCGTTCACGCCGGCGAGGGCCGGGAGCGATCCGGTAAGCGCGGCGATCGCGCAGGTCCAAAAGACGGAAGATCGTCGGCGTTGGTTTGTCATGACGGCGGACCCATGCAGTTGGCGCGGACTTCATGCGAGCTCGAGGATACTCCCCGGATCCAGCGTAGCAGCCGAATTGCAATGAAGCCGTTCAGGTCAAGGGTCGGGACGCGTCGGCGGTGCCAAGGGCATCGGAGCGGGTGGGCACTTGCCCATCCGCTCGTCGCGCACGGTTGTCAGTCGTCGTTCTGGATCGTTCCCTGGCCCTGGCTATCGCTGATCGTGGCGCCGGACGGGTTGCTGATGTTGAGGAAGAAGGTTTCGTTGGGCTCGATCGTGGCATCGCCATTGAGGGTCACGCCGATCTGCGTCGAGGTCAGCCCGGCGGCGATCGACCGGTTCGTCAGCGCGCGCGCAACGTAGTCGCTGCCGGCGGTCGCGGTGCCTTCTGCGGTGGCAAACTTGAAGGAGACGGCACTGGCCGATGGCGCCGACAAGGTGACCGTGAAATTCGCGGACTTGGTGCCGCTGTTCCCCTCGGTGATCGAGACATCCGAAACCGACAGCGTCGGAAGCGCGCCGGCATCGTCGTTCTGGATCGTCCCGAGGCCCTGGCTGTCGGCGATCGCGGCGCCAACGGGGTTGCTGAGGTTCAGGAAAAACGTCTCGTCCGGTTCGACCGTGGTGTCGCCGTTGAGGGTCACGCCGATCTGCGTCGAGGTCAGGCCGGCTGCGATCGTGCGGCCGGTCAGGGCGCGCGCCACGTAGTCGCTGCCTGCGGTCGCGGTGCCATCGGCGGTCGCGTACTTGAAGCTCACTGCAGTGGCCGACGGCGACGTGAGGCTGACCGTGAAGTTCGCCGACTTCGTGCCGCTGTTGCCTTCGGTTATCGAGACATCAGTGACCGACAACGAGGGGATGTCATCGGTCTGGATGGTCCCGAGGCCCTGGCCATCAGCGATCGTCGCGCCCACCGGGTTGCTGATGTTGAGGAACAACGTCTCATCCGGCTCCGCCGTCGTATCGCCGTTGACGGTCACGCCTATCACGCTCGACGTGAGGCCCGCGGCGATCGACCTGCTCGTGAGTGCCCGTGCGACGTAGTCGCTGCCGGCGGTCGCCGTCCCATCGGCTGTCGCGAACTTGAAGGAAACCGAACTGCTGGATGCGCTCGAAAGGTTCACGGTGAAGTTCAGCAATTTGGTGCCGCTGTCGCCCTCGGTGATCGCGACATCCGACACGGAAAGACTTGGCGGTCCCGCACCGGCGATATGCGAATTGACGTTGCTGAGGATGAAACTGCCGAAACCGCTCGCGTTGTCCCAACCAGCGGCGGCCGTCTCGCCGCCGTTGCTGCCGGAGGTGACGTCGTGGTAATCCACCGAGGTCAGGATGTTGTAAAGGTAAGGCGCCGCGAAGCCGAGCGTCGGATGCGCGGCCAGCAGGCGTGCCCAGGCACCGGCGAAGATCGGAGCCGACAGGCTGGTGCCGCCGGCCTGCGACAGCGTGCCATTGAAGATGAACTGGGCGCCGCTGGAAGGGTCGCCGTCGAACGCGATATCCGGCAGGCCGCGCTTGGTTCCGGGGACGACTCCGGCCTGCCAGGTCTGGCGTGGTTCGAACGTGCTTGGACTTCCACCGGAACCGGACCAGACGGTCTCGCTGGTGTAGGTCGTGGTCGTGGCGTTCAGCCGGGTGCCGCCGACCGCGACCACAAACGGCGAACTCGCTGGGTAACTCGGCGTGATGCCGCCATCGCCGCATTCGTCGGCGCCGGAGTCGCCGGTCGAAACCGCGAACGTCTGGCCATGCGCCATCGCGGTCTGGAAAAGCGCGTCCTGCGCGGCGGCCGAGCCGTCGCCTTGCGCATCGGTTTCGCACAGGCCCAGCGAGACGTTGATGATCTTCGCCACGTTCGCGGTCACGGCGGTATCGATGTCGGCGGTCAGGTCGGACGTCGACAGGGTCGGGATGTTGTAGAAGATGATCTTGCCGACCTGGCCACCGCCCATGCCGACGATGTCCTGGCTGTCCAGGTCCCATTCGATGACGCCGCTGGTATCGGTGCTGGTGCCGTTGGTGTTGACGGTCTGGGTGGTGACCGCGGCCAGGCTGTTGTTCGTCGTGTAGGTGTTGAGGTCGGCGATCGTCTGGGTGAGCTTGCCCTGGGTGATGATGCCCACCGTCACGCCGGACGCTGTCGGCACGCCGGTGGCGCCGTAGATCGAGGAGAACTCGAGCGGGTTGTGGCCCATGATCGCCTGCGTCTGCGCGTCGGTGACGGGCTGCGCGCGGCGGATGAACGGATGCGCCCGGTGCACGTCCTGCAGGCCGATCACCGACAGCACGATCCCTTTCAACGCGGCCGGAATCTGCGCGTCGCTGTTGTTCGCGTAGGCGATGCGGCCGTCCTTCGTCTTCACGCGCACGAACGTCGTCAGGAACGCAGCGCGCGCGGTCGCCGCGGTGCCGTCGGCCGACACCAGCATGCGGCTCGGGGAAATGGCGACATTCCGGAATCCCATCCGGGTCAGGTAGTTCGCGACAGCGTCGGCCTGGGCCTGGGTCGGCGCATGCTGGGCATCGAATTGGCCGGGGGCCATCGTCCGCTGGACCGCATCGGGTCGCATCGCCGATGCGAGGAAGCGATCGAGCTGATCGCGGTTGCGCAACTGCAGTGCGACGACGATGTGCATCGGCTGCGTGGCTGGCAGCACGCCGTTGACGGCATCGCCGGGGCGCAGTGCCGTCGCGCGGGCGACGGGCGCCCCCATGCCAGCGTTGCCAGCGGACAGCCCCGAACCTGCAAGCGCAGACGTCGTGGCCAGTGCCAGCGCTGTAAACGCGATATTGCGGAACGTGGATTTCCTGGACGAACGGATCATGTGAATTTCCCCTGCGATCAGCGCAATGACGGAGGCGGCTCGTTCGCCGGGGCGCCGCATTGCCGCTGCTGGAGCGGGCGATGCAGGCGCAGGTCCGCCATCGGATTCCCCTGTGAGAACGCCGAGACAAATCCGAGAATATGCCTTTTCCTGCGACTTTTCTGGCCAGTCGTCGCGCCGAAGCGACCGTGCGACCGGAAGGGCGGTGCGGTCAGTGCAACGCCGTTTGCGGTGCGAACTGCTGCTGCTTGCGGTCCGCGTCGTCCGCATGGATGTGCTGCTTGCGCATTTCCAGCACGACCGGGGTGATCTCGGCGATGCGCGCGTCGATGCGTGCGCGCTGGTAATAGTCGAGGTCGTCGCGGCGCTTGAGCGCGTCGAGCTGGTTCAGGGCGTCCTCGGCGCGACCGTTGAGGTAGGCCGCAACGGCATAGGCTTCGCCGGCGCGCCCGGTATCGCCGGCCAGTTCGGAGGCGCGCCCGAAGATCTGCTGGAATTCCGGATCGTACCCGCCGTCGGCCATCAGGGGCCGCAACACCGACTGCGCGCGGCGACCAGCCTCGGCCGTGCCCATCTGGCCGAGCGTGGTGGCGTAGCTCAGGATCACCGCGCGATTGCCCGGCATCTGCTGGAGGACGCGGTCATAGGTTTCCTGGGAGGCTTGCCGGTGGCCGGCCAGGGATTGCGCGTCGGCGATCGCCAGGTCGATCCAGTAAGCGTCCGGATGGCGTTGCGAGAGCGCCTGCAGGTCGGCGAGCGCTGCGCCTGTATCGCCGTGCTGGACCAGGGCGAGCGCGAGGCCGTACCTCTGCGCATCGCCGAATGCCTCCGGGTGGCCGCTGCGCATCTTGTGGTATTCGGCGATCGCCGCACCGCTGCTTTCCCCGCTCAACACGCGCAGGCGCTCCTGCGCCCAGCCGAAGTCGCGACCGCGCTGGCTGACCACGGCGGCCGTGCCGGCGCGGGCGCTGAGGTTCGCCGGCAACAGCATGCTCCCTGGGGTGGCGTCGAGGCTGGCCGGCAACGGATTGACGGGTTTGTTCTTGAACTGCCGCGCGCGTTCGTAGGCGTCGCTGATGCGGGTGCTGGTGACGGGATGGTCCTGCAGGAAATCTGGCGCCTTGTACGGACCGTAACCTTCATTGCTGCGATAGGCGGCCTGCATGCGGCTGAAGAAACTGGCCATCGCGAGTGGATCGTAGCCGGCGCGGGCCATGGTCTGGATGCCGAAATGGTCGGCTTCGGTCTCGTTGTCGCGGGTGAAGCTGATCTGCTGTTGCGCCATCAGGCCAAGCCCCGATGCGATCGCCGCCTGGGTCGCGTTGTCCCCCGATGGGCTGTTGTTGCGCGATGCGACCACGATGGCGGCCAGCATCGCGAGCGCGATCGGGAGGGTTTCGTGTTTCTGCGCCTCGACCGCGCGCAGCACATGGTTCTGGGTGACGTGGGTGATTTCGTGCGCCATGACACCGGCGACTTCGTCCTCGCTGGTGGTCGTCAGGACCAGCCCCGCATTGACCGCAACGTAACCGCCGAGCGTCGCGAACGCGTTGATGTCGCGCGATCGCAGCATGAAGAAATGGAATACCTGCGACGGTTTGGTGCTGTTGGCCGCCAGCCGGTCGCCGACGCCCTGCAGCCAGTCTTCCAGCAGCGGATCGGCGAGCACATAGCCGAGCCGGCGAAGCTCGCGGAAGGTCCACTCGCCGTATTCGTTCTGTTGCTCGGGGCTGATGACCTGCGCCGCGGACGAGCCGATGTCGGGCAGGGTGGATTCGGTCGTGGCAAACGCCGGCGTCATGCAGCCAAGCGCGAACGTGATGAGGGCGACCAGCGGGGTGTGACGCAGCATTGGACATCCTGCCGAGCGGAAACAGGGGCCAGCATGCAGCAAACAGGCCGGCTGGCGCGTGAATCGCGGGTTAAGCCGCATCGTTTGCCGCTGGATGGAAATTGTCGCGACCTGCCACCATAGTGTGCGAATCCCCACAAGAGTTCACCGGTGATGTCCGAAACCTCCATGATCACGATCTACAGCACCGGCATGTGCCCGTATTGCGTGGCGGCCAAGAATTTCCTGAAGAGCAAGGGCCATGGCTGGACCGAGTTGCGCGTCGATACCGAGCCGGCCAATCGGGCCGCGATGGCCGCGCGGACCAACCGCACCAGCGTGCCGCAGATCTTCATCGGCGACACCCACATCGGCGGCTACGAGGATCTGGTCGCGCTTGACCGACACGGCGGACTGCTGCCGCTGCTGGAGGGTGAGCAGGCGTGTTGAGGCGGCATGTCGCCTGCGCCT
>JBBQHA010000057.1:0-18095 GCA_038323475.1 Lysobacterales bacterium | reverse complement strand
GTGTCCGGCACATCCGCGGGCTTCCTGCACTCGGATTCCATGACGGTCGCCACGCCGATGGCATGGCTCGATGCCACGCATTCCACCACCAGCGATCCGTACGCACGCCCGGGCGATTGCACCGACAGCTTGTCGCCAGGTTCCAGCAGGCCGTTGCCGTCGACGCGCAGGTCGAGACGGTAGGCCCTGTCGCACATCGTGGTGCCACCGTATGCCTTGGTGCGGTCCGGCAAGGGCTTCACGCCGACGACCCGGGCGATGACGGCCTTGTCGCGAATCTTGCCGAGGAAGGGCGGCGGCAACGACGGCAGTCCGGCGACGGACTTCTTCTCGTCGCCTTCCACGAGCAGGAACGAGCCCCAGGCGCCTGATCGCGGCTCGAAGCCGCGGTTGACCGCCTCGACGAATTCCTGCATGCGATCCGGGGGAATCAGGTAGCGCCGCTCGCCCCAGCGCACCGGAATCACCTGATCGGGAAAGCCGCCGAACTTGTCCTCGTTCGGCATGTTGAACACAAGGCGGAGGCTGCTGTCGGCAGCAACGCGAATGGAACCCTCGTTCGCGCCGTACAGCCCCATGCAACCGTGCCAGGTCGTGGCGACGCCGACCGGCGAGACCAGCATGCGGACGTTCATGCCGAGCCCGTCGCCCTGGTAGTAATCGCCGGCCCAAGCTTCCCTTGGGGAACGCTTCAGGTCTTTTTCGATGGCGGCGGTGCGATCGGTGACAGCCTGCGGCAGCTCGCCGCGCGAAGGTCCGGTAGGTTCCATATCCGCCGCCCGCTTCAAGGCCGCATCCTGGATTGCAGCGGTCGCAAACGGGAGGGATAAGCACAACGCGCCGAGTCCGATGAGGATGGCGGTCATCAGGGCAACGGACCGGACGCACTGCTTCTTCGGCGGACCACCCATGGCATGCCCCTACCCTGCGGATGAAATCAAGCCTCCACCTTCGGTCCCGGCGCGTCAACAGCCGGGCCGGATTACCAGTCCGTCGGCTTGTAGTCCTTGAGGAATTTGCCCCATACGTGTTCGCCTGTGTTGAAGCCGGCGATGATCGGGTCGACGATGCGCGCTGCGCCATCGACGATGTCGAGCGGCGGATGGAAGCGTTCCTCCAGCACCTTGCGCGCGGCGAGTTCGGCGGGATCCTCGTCGGTGACCCAGCCGGTGTCGACCGCATTCATGTGGATGCCGTCGCCCAGGTAATCAGTCGCCGACGTGCGCGTCATCATGTTCAGCGCGGCCTTCGCCATGTTCGTGTGCGGGTGCCGGGTGGTCTTGAACTTGCGGTAGAACTGGCCTTCGACCGCGGACACGTTGACGATGTGCTTGTCGCGCTCGGGCGTGCGCAGCATCAGCGGCTTCAGGCGCGCGTTGATGAGGAACGGCGCGATCGCGTTGACGAGCTGCACTTCCAGCAATTCCACCGACGGCACTTCGTCCATCAGCAGGCGCCACGAGTTGCGCCCGCGCAGGTCCACCTGTTGCAGGTCCTGGTCGAGGCGTCCCTGCGGGAACAGGTGCTGCCGGCTCGCGAATTCCTCGGCGAGCAAGGGAACCTGCGAGAGTTCGGCAGCGCGCACGATGCCGGCAATGTCGTCGTCGTTGCGCTGCTTCGCCAGCGATGAAGCGCCTGCCTCGGGCAACATGTCGTAGCGGCGCAAGCCTTCGTAACCGCCGAGCAATTTGCGCAAGTGCCCGGGCACGTCGTGCACGGCTGCAGTCTCGCCTTCCATCATGTGCGCGTAGAACTCCGGCGGACGGCGCACGGTCTGGCAGGCGTTGTTGATGATGAAGTCGAGGCGGTCGCGGGTGGCGACGAGCTCGTGGCAGAACGCTTCGACGCTCGGCGTGTGGCGCAAATCGAGTCCGAAAATCTCCAGCCGATCCGACCACTCTCCGAAGTCGGGTTCCTCTGCGTAACGCGCCGCCGAATCGCGCGGGAAGCGCGTCGTCACGATCAGCGAAGCACCCGCGCGCAGCAGCTTGAGTCCGGCCTGATAGCCGATCTTGACGCGCCCGCCGGTCAGCAACGCGACGCGCCCGCGCAGATCCGCCGTCTCGGTGCGCTTGCCGAAATTGAAGTCGGCGCAAGCCGGGCACAGCTGATCGTAGAAATGATGGATCAGCGAATACTTCTGCTTGCAGACGTAGCAATGCTGCGGTTCGATGGATTCTCGGCGCCCAGGTTCGTTGTCGCCGATGTCGTCCTGCGGGACGCTCTCCGGCGCGAACACGTTCGGGGTCGTGAACACCGGGCGGCGGCGAAGCTCGCGGATGCCGGTCGTATGCAACACCGCTTCCTCTTTCGCGACCTGCGCGGCATTGCGCTCGCGCGCCTGCGCCTTGCGCTTGCGCCGCCGCTGCGCCGGGTCGGGGTGGTAGAAGTGCCCTACCGCAGCATGGAAGCGCTGCCGATCCTCCGGTGGCAGGCGATCGAGCAGCGAATGATCGGCCGCGATGCCTTCGAGCAGCGCGGTTGCATCGCGGACTTCGTCTGCGAGAGTGTCTTTTTCATCGTGCAGCGGTGATTGCATTGCGCTTCCAGGTATCGATGCAGCAAACGCTTGATTGCGGTGCGCAGTGTACCGTTCATCGCGTCGCTACGAGGACACCGGTGCCGCTCTCAACCCGGAATCTCCGGTTCCACCAGCATCGCAAGCTGCGCGAGCGATTCCTGCCAGCCGAGATAGCACATCTCGACCGGAATCATTTCCGGGATTCCCGCCTGCACGATGTTCACTTCCGTTCCGCACACGACGGGCTTCAGCGACACCGTCGTCTCCATCTCTCCCGGCATGTTCGGATCGTCGAACACGTCCGAGTAGCGGATGCGTTCATGCGGCACCAGTTCACGGTATGTCCCGCCGAATGCATGGCCGTTGCCCGTACCGAAGTTGGTGAAAGACATCTTGAACGAGCCGCCAATTCGCGCATCCATGTGATGCACCTTGCAGGTGAACCCGTAAGGCGGCAGCCACTTCGCCATCGCATCGGCATCGGTGAAGGCGCGGTAGACGCGTTCGGGCTTGGTGCGCAGGACGCGGTGTAGGCGGACGGTTCCGGTTGGCATGGTCATTCTCCTTAAGACGATTGGTTGCTGCAGTCGAATCTTACCCAGCGACATGCCTTGCCATTATCGCGAAGCATCCTTGCCGGTTGTTGAAATTCGGCTTCTCTGCTTCGTCATCCGCCTGTCGGCGGACGACTTCCAGAAACATCAGGTGGTGTCGCTGATGATCGCGACCCCGGCATGACGCTCGACTCTAGATCTTCAGGATGGGTGTAGGGCGGGTCTTCAACCCGCCAGCTTGCGAAGCCTCACATTCCGAAGGCGGTTCAAGACCCGCCCTACTTTCGTTCACCAAGGCGGATCTTGTCGTCCATTGTTCCTGCCCAATCGGGCGACAGGACTCCATTCCGAACATACCGATGAAACGTCGAATACGGCCAATCTTCCACGCGGGCAACATGGCGGTGCTTCACCGGGTTGAAGTGGATGTAATCCACATGCGTCGCCAGATCGCGATCATCGCGGATCAAATGCTCCCAATAACGGCGTTGTCAGATGCCGCGTTCGCCTTTCGCCACGCGTCGCACCGATCGCCATTCGCCCCGCGGCAGCGATCGCGAGAACGCCGCCTTGATCGCTTTCCAACGCGACGCGTTGCGGAACCGGATGAAAGTACTCATCGAACTTGTTGAGCAGGACTTCGATGCCATAGGCATCTATCGTTCCAAATAGAGGCTCGCCCGCTTCACAAAGCATCTCCTCGTCATAGACGCCAATCGGTGCCCTTTTTCGGAATAGACCGGGTTCGCCCGACACCAGTAGCGGAGTTTCCACTCCGGCGCGCAACACTCGAAAGAACGCCTCAGGAATCGCGTGTGCCTTGACGAACTTGCGATCCTGCGCACAGCGTCTGCAAGCGGTCACGGGCGGCCTCATATTGATGACCGGAAAGCGGATAGCAATGTTGCGAAGCAGGAAACGGTAAAACCGTGGCAGACCCACTTTACTTATGTATCAGAATCACACCATCGGCAACTTTAACCCCTGCTCCTTCGCACATGCTTTCGCAATCTCGTAACCCGCATCCGCATGCCGCATCACGCAGGTGAACGGATCCACAGCACAGGGGCGATGCGCTTGTCCGCCGCGTCACAGCCGTCGCAGACGATCACCACGCCGCTGGGCGGCGCGAGCCCATCCCGACGACGCCGCCGTTGTGCAGAGCGCCAGGTCGCGCCGCCGGAGCATGTGTTCTACGCCGCCTTCAACGCCTTGCGCACAGCCGCAGGTGCGGCGGCTGCAACCTTCAGTAGCGCCTTGGCCGCGCCGCTTGGTTGGCGCCGCCCCTGCTCCCAATCCTGCAAGGTGCGCGCGGAGACGCCGAGCATGGCGGAGAACTCGGTCTGCGACATGCCGAGCTTGAGGCGTGCTTCGGTGGCCGGGCTGGTCTGAACCGTGAAGCGGCGCCCGCCACCGGCCTTGATCTCGCGGATCGCTTCCAGAATCTCCGCGCCAATATCGCGCTTTGCGTCGCGTTCCAGGATGGCTTTCGACAGTTTTTTCATGGCTTCACCAATTGGTCTTTCATTGCCCGGATGATGTGCGCCGACAGGTTCTGTTGGCGGCTTTTCGCGTAAACGGCAAGCAGCCAGATGCGTCCGTCGGCATGTTGCCCGTAGTAGATCGCCCGCACGCCACCGCGCTTGCCCTTGTCCAGACTTCCCCACCGCAACTTGCGGCAACACCGGAACCGGGAATCAGATCGCCTGCATCGGGATGGACGGAAAGGAACCATTGCATCGCGCCGTACTCCGCTTCCGTGAGGTAGTCGTACACATAGCGGGCGAATACAGACGACTCAATGAATTCCAGCACGGGCAGACTCCGTTCCGCTCACCGCCAAAGTACGGCAATGCCGTACAGGATGCAAAGCATGGGACGCGACACTGCGGCGCGCTTTCACGCATCATCGCTCCAACTTTCTCCCACGCGACTGCGGGCGCTGCAGTCACACCATCGGCAGCTTCAACCCCTGCTCCTGCGCGCACGCCTTCGCGATGTCGTAACCGGCGTCCGCATGGCGCATGACACCGGTGCCAGGATCGTTCCACAGCACGCGCGCGATGCGCCTGTCGGCGGCTTCGCTGCCGTCGCAGACGATCACCACGCCGCTGTGCTGCGAATAACCCATGCCGACGCCGCCGCCGTGGTGCAGCGAGACCCAGGTCGCGCCGCCGGCGACGTTGAGCATCGCGTTGAGCAGCGGCCAGTCGGACACCGCATCGCTGCCGTCGCGCATCGCTTCGGTTTCGCGGTTCGGCGAGGCGACGCTGCCGGAATCGAGATGGTCGCGGCCGATCACGATCGGCGCCGATACTTCGCCGTTCCGCACCATTTCGTTGAACGCGAGGCCGAGCTTGTGCCGTAGGCCGAGACCGACCCAGCAGATGCGCGCGGGCAGGCCCTGGAAGCTGATGCGTTCGCGCGCCATGTCGAGCCAGCGGTGCAGATGCGGATCGTCGGCGATGATTTCCTTGACCTTCGCATCGGTCTTGTAGATGTCCTCGGGATCGCCGGACAGCGCGACCCAGCGGAACGGGCCGACGCCACGACAGAACAACGGCCGCACATACGCGGGCACGAAGCCCGGAAAATCGAACGCGTTCGTGCAGCCTTCGTCCTTCGCCATCTGGCGGATGTTGTTGCCGTAGTCGAACGTCGGCACGCCCATGCGCTGGAACGCGAGCATCGCCTCGACGTGCACGCGCATGGATTTCTTCGCGGCGTCGCGCACACCATCTGGATTGGTCTTCTGTTCGGCGAGCCAGCGCTGGACGCTCCAGCCGATCGGCAGGTAGCCATGCACGGGATCGTGCGCCGAGGTCTGGTCGGTGACCGCATCGGGGCGCACGCCGCGCTTCACGAGTTCCGGAAGAATCTCGGCTGCATTGCCGAGCAGCGCGATGGATTTCGCTTCGCCGGCGGCGGTGTATTTTTCGATGCTTGCGAGCGCGTCGTCGAGGTCGGTCGCCTGCTCGTCCACGTAGCGTGTGCGCAGGCGCATGTCGATGCGCGATTGCTGGCATTCGATGTTGAGCGACGACGCGCCCGCGAGCGATGCCGCGAGCGGTTGCGCGCCGCCCATGCCGCCGAGGCCAGCGGTGAGGATCCATTTGCCGACGAGGTCGCCGCGGTAGTGCTGGCGGCCCATCTCGACGAACGTCTCGTAGGTGCCCTGCACGATGCCCTGCGAACCGATGTAGATCCACGAACCGGCCGTCATCTGGCCGTACATCATCAAACCTTTTTTATCGAGTTCATTGAAGTGTTCCCACGTCGCCCAGTGCGGCACGAGGTTGGAATTCGCGATGAGCACGCGCGGCGCGTCGGCATGCGTGGGGAACACGCCGACCGGCTTGCCGGATTGCACGAGCAAGGTTTCATCGTCGCCGAGTTCGCGCAGCGATTTCAGGATCGCGTCGTAGCAATCCCAGTCGCGCGCGGCGCGGCCGATGCCGCCATAGACGACGAGTTCGGCGGGGTTCTCGGCGACTTCTGCATCGAGGTTGTTCTGCAGCATCCGGTACGGCGCTTCGGTGAGCCAGGACTTGCAGCTGAGCGTCGTGCCGCGTGGGGCGCGGATGACGCGGGAAGGATCGTTGCGGTTCGTTGTGGACATGCGAAGGCTCCCGGTGCCGTGCGTTGCGAAGCCGCAGATTATCGCACCAGTTGCCCCATCTCCCGGCCCGCGGCTCGCGGCCCGCGGCCACCCAGCTTCGCGCTTCATCGCCTGGCGGCTGTCCCGACCCGACGGCACGCTGCTGCGCGTCGCACTGACCGCAAGCGTGAGGCGTCGCGAACTGCAAGGACATGGATTTCCCGGCGTTGTCGCGTCGGCCTGCTGCTGATGCCGGCCTGGGATTTCGTACGCGACGGCAGGCTGCACGCGCGCATGGCGGTGATGCGCGGCATCGATGGCGGTTTCGCGGTCGTGCGTTCGGCGCGCACCGGGCGCATGACGGTCAGCGATGCATTTGGGCGCGTACTCGCCGAGCGGACGAGTTCGGCTTTGGCGACATCGATCGTCGAACAGGTCACAACTGGCGACGGGCGAACCTTTTGCGCTCGCACCGGCGACTGGTTCGCATGGCTAGCGCTCATGCTCGCGGCGGCCTGTATCCTGCTTGCGGGCAAGCGGACCAGCCGGTAATTTCCGTTCGGCCCGATCGCCTGGAGAAAAACCGATGGCCACGCGCACACGCAAGACCGCACTCGTCACCGGCGCATCCGGCGGCATCGGCAAGGTCATCGCGGAACGTTTCGCCCGCGACGGCCACGACCTGGTCATCACGGCGCGCAATCTTGCGGAGCTGGAAAGACTCGCGGCGGAGTGGAAGCGGCAATACGGCGTCGATGTCGCCGCGTTCGGCGCGGATCTCGCGCAAGCGGATGGCGCGCAGAAACTGTTCGACGCGGTCGTCGCATCCGGCCGTGCGATCGACTTCCTCGTGAACAACGCGGGATACGGATTGTTCGGGGAATTCAAGGACTCGCGCCTCGAGGACGAACTCGCGATGATGACGTTGAACATGACGACGCCGACGGTGCTTGCGAAGCGCTTCCTGCCGCAGATCGTCGCACGCCGCGGCAGGATCATGAACGTCGCATCGACGGCCGCGTTCCAGCCGGGTCCATACATGGCGGTGTACTACGCGACGAAGGCGTACGTGCTTTCGTTGAGCGAAGCGCTTGCGTCCGAACTCGTCGGTACGGGCGTCACCGTGACGGCGTTGTGCCCGGGGCCAACGCAATCGGGTTTCCAGGACAAGGCCGCGATGCAGGATTCCGCGCTCGTGAAAGGCAAGCGCCTGCCGACGTCGGCTGCGGTCGGCGCGGCGGGCTATCGCGCGATGATGGCGGGCAAGCGCGTCTACATCCCGGGCATGATGAACAAGATGATGGCGTCCTCGATCCGGATGACGCCGCGCAGCCTGGTGACGCACATCGTGAAGACGCTGTCCGCGCCGAAATAGCGGCGATCGCGTGGAAGCGGCCGGTCGCCGCCTGCCTTCTGTTCTTGCGAGACCACGAAGCCATTCGCGGCGGGACGGCAGTCCAGAGCATTCGATCGGGCTCGGCATCGATGTCCGAAAACGGCTAGTCCGGTGCGAGCGACAGTGCCAGGATAGCCGCATGTCCTACGAATCCATGCCCTCCCCCGCGATCTGCGACCGCGCACGCGCTGCGAAGGACGCGCGTTTCGACGGGCTGTTCTTCACTGCCGTGCGCAGCACCGGCATCTACTGCCGGCCTGTGTGTCCAGCACCGACGCCGAAACGCAGCAATGTCTCGTATTACCCGAGCGCGGCAGCAGCGACGGCGGCCGGTTATCGGCCGTGCCTGCGCTGCCGCCCGGAACTGTCGCCGGAAGCGTTTGCGCGCGGCGGCGACGACGCGATCCAGCGCGCGCTTGCGTTGATCGCGGACGGCGCGCTGCAGGACGCATCGATCGAAGCGCTCGCGTCGCAGGTCGGCATCGGTTCGCGACAACTGCGCCGCGTGTTCCTCGCGCGCACGGGTGCGACGCCGATCGCGGTGCATACGACGCGGCGGCTCCTGCTTGCGAAGCAATTGCTGACGGAAACGGCGCTTCCGGTCACCCAGGTCGCTCTCGCGGCGGGCTTCAACAGCTTGCGCCGGTTCAATGCGGCGTTCCTGGACGGATGCGGCATGCCGCCGAGCGCGTTGCGCAAGCGACGCGTCGCAACGGGCGTGCAGGCGGCGCGCAAGCTTGCGGAAAAGCCGAGCGACGTGCTGACGCTGCGGCTCGGCTATCGGCCGCCGCTTGATTTCGCGGCGATGCTCGCGTTCCTCGCGAAACGCGCGATCCCGGGCATCGAACGCGTCGGAGAGGACAGCTACGAACGCGTGGTCGGACCGGTGGATGCATCGACATGGCTGCGGGTCACCGCGGATCGTGCGAAACCGGAATTGCGGCTGGAGATTTCCAACGTCGATCCGCGCGCGATCCCGGACATCGTCCGCCGCGTGCGGCGCATGTTCGACCTCGATGCGGACCTCGCGTCGGTGCATGCATTGCTGCGCGAAGAACCGCTGCTCGCGCAGGCGATCCGGAAACGGCCCGGCCTGCGCGTACCGTGCGGATGGGACGGGTTCGAGATCGCCGTGCGCGCCGTGCTCGGCCAGCAGGTCAGCGTCGCCGGTGCGACGACGCTCGCGCGACGGCTTGTCGATGCGTACGGGGAGTCGCGCCTGCAGGCGCGCGACGGACTCGATCGCTCGTTCCCGACGCCGCAAAGTTTGCGCGACGCGCCGCTCGAAACGATCGGCCTGCCGAAATCGCGCGCTGCGACGTTGCGCTCGCTCGCGATGGCGGTCATCGCTGGCCGCGTCGCATTCGATGCGGGGCAGCGTCTGGACGCGTTCGTCGAGCGAATGACCGCGTTGCCCGGCATCGGCACTTGGACGGCGCATTACATCGCATTGCGCACGCTCGGCCACCCGGATGCGTTCCCGGCCGGCGACCTGGTGCTGCAGCAGGTGCTGGGAGGCGACAAGCGCCTGACCGAACGCGCGACCGAAGCGCGTTCGCAGGCGTGGCGGCCGTGGCGTGCGTATGCGGTGCTGCATCTGTGGCATCTGGCGAACGACCTGGCGATGGAGAAACGCTGATGTGGTTCGATGCATTCGACACGAAGATCGGCGTGTTGACCGTTGCGGCCGACGTTACGGGCATCCGCCATATCCTGTTCCCGGACAACAAGTACGACGCCACGGGCCGCGACGGCTGGAAACGCGATGCGGCCGCGCTGCGGGAACCGCGCGAACAACTGCTCGCGTATTTCGCCGGCGAACGCAGGACCTTCGACCTGCCGCTCGCACCGCGGGGAACGCCGTTCCAGCTCAAGGTGTGGGACGCGCTCGCGCGGATTCCGTTCGGCGAAACCCGCAGTTACGCGCAAGTCGCCGCAACGATCGACGCGCCAAAAGCGGTGCGCGCGGTCGGCACGGCGAACGGCCGCAACCCGTTGCCGATCGTGCTGCCCTGCCATCGCGTGATCGGCGCTGACGGCAGCCTGACCGGCTTTGGCGGAGGGCTGCCGCTCAAGCGATTCCTGCTGGATCACGAGGGCGTCGGACAGACGCGGCTTGCGCTGTAGACACCGCGCAAATCACTTCGTCGATTGCGGACATTCCTTCGGCAGCGACGCGACGAGTTTCGCGACATCGTCCGCGGTCGCAGCGTGCATTGGTGCGGCGCCGCCGTCGAACAGCACGCGCCATTTGCCGTCCGCGTCCCTGATCCAGGTCGAGATGAACTCGCCGATCCGGTATTGCTGCTTCGGATTCGGGCGCAGGTCCTGGATCCATGATGGGCCGCGCGAGATCGCGAGGCTGCCGTCGCCGCCGATCGTGACGATACCCGGCGACCAGCCGAGCCTGATCTGCTTGCCCTCGATG
This sequence comes from Lysobacterales bacterium, assembly GCA_038323475.1. Classification (GTDB taxonomy): domain Bacteria; phylum Pseudomonadota; class Gammaproteobacteria; order Xanthomonadales; family Xanthomonadaceae; genus SZAS-103. Next base: position 7,598 of record JBBQHA010000057.1, on the reverse strand, counting down.
ATGCCTTTCCAGCCGTCGACGACTGCATCGCGTCCATGGATCGGTTCGGGCGAACCCGCATCGAACGCGGCCTGGACGTGCACGTGATCCGCGAATGCGGCGGCATCGTGGTGCTCGACGGAAGCCGCGAAACTGCGTTCGCGATTCCAGACCTCGCATTCGGCAGCGCTCATCGCGGGCCGTACTGCCGCTGCAGGCGTTGGCGCATGAACGGGCTTCCCTGTCGTCGCAGCGGCTGGCTGCGGAGCCGCGTGCGACTGCGCCGGCCACATGCCGCCGGCAGCGAGCAATGTACCCAGGACGATGCTCGGTACGGCGACGCCTTGCATCATGCCCATGCGAACCTCCAATGCGGTTGTTACAGGTCGTCGGCGCAGACGACAACGTTGCGGCCGTAGGATTTCGCCGCATACAGCGCGCGGTCCGCGTCGCGGATGGTGTCCTCGAACGAAAGCACGCGCTCGTGCAATGCAAAACCGATGCTGATCGTGATGCGGATGCGTTTGTCGTTGTGTTCGATGCGCAGCGCCTCGACGGCGACGCGAACGCTCTCGCAATACGCGCGTGCCGTCGCCGCGTCGGTGCCCATGATCAGCAGCAGGAATTCCTCGCCGCCCCAACGCGCCGCAAAATCGTGCTCGTGGCGCATGCCCGCAAGCGTATCGGCGAGCGCGCGCAGCGCGGCATCGCCGACGGCATGGCCGAACGAATCGTTGACGCGCTTGAAGTTGTCGATGTCGATCATCGCGACGGCGAACCCGGGGCCGTCCTTGCTCATGCCATCGGCCGCCTGCTCGAGCCGTTCCAGCATCGCCCGGCGGTTGGCCAGGGACGTCAGCGGATCGGTCAGCGACGCGAGCGCGAGCGCCGTGTTGAGGTGCTTCATCTGGGTCTGGAAACCATCGCTGATGCGCGAGATCTTGTTCAGGCGCCGCGCGAGCTTCTGGAAGCCTAGGCTCAGCCGTTCGTATTCGGATTGCAGCGGATGGCCGGCCCATGCCGCGTTCGCGAGGACCACGGCGAGGCGCTGCGCTTCGGCGTCGGCTTCCTCGTGCTGGGTATCGGCGATGGTGATGGCTTCGGCATGCGCGCGCGAACCGCCGATGCATTCGGGGCAGATGCTGTGCCCGAGCACGGCTTCCGAATGTTTCGTGATGTAGGTTTCGACGTCGTCCCAGTAGCCGCCGTCGTCGCGCACGCGCTTGCACTTCGAGCAGATCGGGATGAATCCGCTCAGGGTGCGGATATCGTCGAGCGCCGATGCGAGGCGCTCATTGGCCGCGGCGAGCTCGCGGTTCGTCCGCATGAGCTCGCCCTGGTAGCCGTCGGAAATCCGGCTGATCCGCTCCAGCCGGTTGTGCAGGCGCTCCTGGTCGGCGATGAACTCCTTGAAAAGCACCGCCACGTCGCTACCGGCCAGTTCCGGCGCGGCGAGCAGCTCCGCGAGGCGCTCGGCCTTGGTCATGGCGCGCTGTCAGCCGCCGACCGGCACGATGAAGAACGGCAAGGTCACTTCTTCCTTGAATTCCTCGATCATCTCGAGCGCGCGATCGTTTTCCTTGCGGTAACTCCAGCGCACGCTGACCTGGCGTCCTTCGCGATGCGCTTCCTCCAGCAGGTCGAGCAGGTCCATCACGCTCTTGATGCTGCTGGTGTTGAGGTAGCTCAACGCGATCTCGGCCGTCGCCGGCCCGGACGTTTCCTTCAGGAACCCGGAAACCCAGCCCAGCAACGGCCTGAAGAACTCGAACGCGTTTTCAGGGTAGGACTCGCCCGCGATCGCGAGCACGCCCGTGGCCGCGTCGAAATCGACGGCAGGGGTTGCGGCGGTGGCGGCCAGGGAAAAATTGTTCATTCGTGCACTCAAATGGTGACGCAAAGGCTGAAATAGGAACTTCCACCGTCGACCGGCGTGAAGCTGTAGCGCATCGGCTCGCTCGCGCGCCGCGCCATCTCGATCAGGCCCAGGCCGGCGCCGCTGTCGTCGGGACCGCGTTCCTTGCGCAGCTGTTCCTTGTACAGGGCCTTGAGCTGGGCCTTGTCCATGCCCGCGAGGCGTTCGAGGTTCGCGGTGAGCGGCGGAATGTCGGCATTCTGGACGGCGTTCCCGGCATAGATCTGGTAATGCTCGTCCTGGCGCGCGATGACGACGATGTTCGCGTCGAGGTCCGCCTTGTCGGCGCCGGCGGCGAGCTGGCGCTCGGAATAATTACGCACGTTCTGCGCTGCCTCGATGTACACCGAGAACACGTCCATCATCGCCGGCCGCTTGCTCTCGGAACTCTCGAGGTACTTCTTCACCGCGGTGCCGAGTTCCTCGATGATGCTGTGGCTGAACGAGCCGCTGAAGCTGATCAGGATGCCGGCATCGCGCAATTGTTCCTTGATTTCGAACAGGTCCATCCATCGCTCCCGGCACGTCTGAGTTCAATCGAGGCCGAAGCCGATCAGCGAGATGTCGTCGCGCTGCGGCAATCCGCCCCGGTAATGTTCCAACAGCCCCGCCAGCGCATCCGCGAGTTGCGGGAGCGGACGTCCGCGAAACCCCGCCAGCGCAACCTTGAGTTTCGCCTGGCCCAGCGCAAAACCATGCTCGCCGCCATGCTGGTCAAGAATACCATCGGTCAGCAGCACGTAGCGCTGGCCCGGCTGCACGACGATCTCGCGGTTCGTGAACAGCAGGTCGTCGTTGCTCTTGCGGTAACCGATGCTCTGGCGATCGCCCTTGTGCACGGTGATCTCGCCGCTCGCGTCCATCACCCACAACGGCAGCTTGGCGCCTGCGAACACGAGCTTCGCGCGGTCCGGCGGCACGTACACCAGCGCCAGGTCGAGTCCGCTGTCGGCGTCGCTCGCGAAGCGGCTTTGCAACAGCACGCGCAGGCCGCGATGCAATTCGCTGATGACCGCGGCGGGATCGTGCATGCCGCGCGCCGCGACTGCGTGGTCGAGCAAGGCCTTGGACGCCATCGTCATGAACGCGCCGGGCACGCCATGGCCAGTGCAGTCGGCCATCGCGAGCAGGAAGCCGCCCGCGTCGTCGCGATACAGCGAATAGAAGTCGCCGCCGACGATGTCGCGCGGCAGCCACAACACGGCATGGTCGGGCAGCAGCGCGTCCAGGTCCTGGTGCTTGGCGAGGATCGACGACTGGATCAGTCGCGCGTACTGGATGCTGTCCATGACCTTGCGGTTCGACGCTTCCAGCAGGTCCTTCGCTTGCTGCAGCGCTTCGGTGCGGCTCTCGACCTTCTGCTCGAGGTTCTGCATGTAGTCGCCGACCGTCGTCGTCATCGCATTGAACGACTGGGTGAGCTGGCCGATCTCGTCGTCGCGGTCGACCTCGAGCTTGCGGTCGTACTGGCCGGCCGCGATGTCGTGGGTCAGCCGCGTCAGCCGCGCGAGCCGGGTGAGCACGAGACGGTCGAGCAGCCAGGACACAAGCAGGATCGTCAGCAGCAGCGCGGCGCCCATCAGGATCACGATCGGCTGGAACATCTGCAGGCGGATCACTTCGCTCGGATCGACCAGCACGATCGCGGCCCAATGCAGTTCGGGCATGTAGGTGATCGAGGCGATGCGCTTCTGGCCGTCGATCGTCAGCTCGGTCTGCGCGTCGGCGATCTCGTCGTTCTTCATGCGCTGCAGGATCGACTTCAGCCGGGCCTGCTCGGCCGCGTCGCCCATCAGCCTGTAGACGTCCAGCCGCTTCTTTTCGTCGGTCGTGTGCGCGATCGCACGCATCACGGCTTCGCTGGAATGCCCCTGCACGAAACCGGCGTCGTCGATCAGCATGTTCTCCACGCCCTGGTCGCGCGTGCGGACGACATCCTTGATGAACGCGGACAGGTCCAGGCCGGTCCCGCCGATGCCGATCTTGTAACCGGTGTCGTCCTTGACGATGGCATTGACGAAGATCTTGGTGACGTCGAGTTGCGCGTTGTAGTCGACATGCAGGTCGAAGTCGTCCACGTGTTCGAGCGTCGCGAAGTACCACGCCATCGTCGGGTCGGTGGCCTTCTCGACGAAGCGGAACTCGTTGCCGCGGAATTCGTCCCAGGCGTTGTTCGTGTAGTAGTCGCCGCTCGACCTGACTACGAAGAACCAGCTGTGGTCGGCGAAGATCTTGCGGTAGCTTTCCAGTTCCTCAAGCGACTCGCGTTTCAGGCCCGGATTGTTCTCGTCCTGCGCCCAGCGACGCAGCAGCGGCGAGGATGCGAGCTTCTGGGTCAGCACGAGTTCGCGCTGGACCTTGGCGAGGATGCGGCTGCGCTGCTGGTTCGCGTATTGCGTCGCATAGCCGACGCCGAGCCGGTGGATGATGCTGTCGGCGACCCGGTAGAAACCGAACAGCGAGGCGGCGCCGACGAGCGCGTAGATCGCCACGACAAGCAGCAGGAAGCGGCCGCGCAATCCCTTGAGTTTTCCCCGCATCATCCGGTTTTCCTCCAGCCCATCCGGCCGGTTCGCTGGATTTTCAGAAGTGCCACGCAGCTTCAACCTGCCAGGCGTGTTGCACCGCACCCGGCGTGATCGCGTGATCGACGCCGAACTTGTTGTACCAGAACTCGTAGCCGATCCCGGCGAGGAAATGGCCCTTGTGGCCCGCGAGCGCGCCCAGATCGAACATCACGCGCGGATGGAACAGGGTTTCGGTCTTCGTCGCGTCGCCGAAATCGTCGCGGCCCTTGGGTCCGTAAACATCGAGATAGCCCTCGAATTGCGCCGGCAACGCACCGATCCGGAACGGCGTCATCCATGCGGATTCGATCGCCCAGGTCGTCCTGAAATTCTCGGCCTGGCCGACGATGCCGTTGTGGTCCCATTCCCGTTCGAGCAGGACCGCCGCGTTGAGGAAGCCCCTGGGCACCGCGAACTGGAACTGCGGCCCGGCGACGAGCATGCGCTTGCGCGGCGCGTACGCGGTGTCCTTGGTATTGAGATCGAAGCCGGCGACGAGGTCGGTGTCGCGTACCGGACCGAAGGCGTGGTGGCCGCCGAAGAACGCGCTGGACGCGAACGTGTGCCGATAGACCAGATAGACCTCGCGCGCGCCGCGCCCGCCATCCCGGTCCGGATCGGCCGAATCCGAAAGCATCCCATCGACGATCAGCAGGCTGCCGCCGCGCGCCGAGCCATCGACCCAGGTCAGGTTGACGATGCGCTTGGCGATGTCGGCGGCCGATCCGGTCGTGTTCACCACGCCGGGCTCGCTGAAGCCGGTCCCGTAGCGGAAGCCGATCGAGGTGTCGCTGAACCCGCCATCCGCAGCCATCGCGCAAGGCGGCGCACATGCGGCAAGGACCAGAGCTGTGCGCATCGCAGCAAGCCTCATCGCTGACTTCCCCCGGAGTCGATGGCTCACGATGCAGGATACGATCCGCCGAGACAAGCCGTCCAGGCATCGCGCAAGCACCGACGTGGTGGTGGAAACAGGCGGCTCTGGGGGCGAGGCATCAAGTGCGACGCTGGCGCAATGCACGCCGCGTCAGCCATTCCGATACGGCCAGCGCACCCAGCGACAGCAGCACCGACACGATCGCGAGCCGCCAGATGGCTGGTTCTCCGTTCGGCACCTGGATCAGCGACTGGATCGCGAGCGCGATCGTGCGCGTCTGCCCGGGGATGTTCGAAACGAACGTGATCGTCGCACCGAATTCGCCAAGCGCCTTCGCGAAGGCGAGCGTCCCGCCGGCAACGATGCCGGGCAGGCTCAGCGGAAGCAGCACGCGCCAGAAGCGTTGCCACGCCCCGGCGCCGAGGCTCGCTGCGATCTCGTCGAGTTCGCGCGGGATCGCTTCGATCGACAGGCGCACCGATCGCACGAACAGCGGAAATGCCATCACGGCCGCCGCGATCACCGCGCCGGTCCAATGGAATGCGACGCCGATGCCGAACCAATCGTGGAGGCGCTCGCCGATCGCGCCGTGTCGCCCGAACAGCACCAGCAGCACATAGCCGGTCAGCACCGGCGGCAGCACGAGCGGGAGATGGATCAATGCATCGAACAGGATCTTGCCGCGGAAATTCCAACGCGCGAGCACGTAGGCGACGCCGACTGCGAACGGCATAGCGACGAGGACTGCCAGTCCGGCAACCCGCAGCGACAACGCGATCGCATCGTATTCCTCGGCGGTGAGTGCGGTCACGCGATGCGCAGGCGTTCGCTCAGCGGCCGTCGATGAAGCCGGCGCCGCGGAAGGTCTCCGACGCCTGTTTGCCACGCAGGAATTCGAGGAACGCGGCCGCGTCCCTGGGATCGATCGCCGCCTTGGTCCGCGCGGCGGAAAACAGGATCGGCGCATGGGTTTTCGGCGCAAATGTGGCCAGCACCTTCACCCGCGGTTCGGCACGCGCATCTGTGAGATAGACAATGCCGAGCGGCGTGTCGCCACGCGCGACGTATTCGAGCGCCGCACGCACGTTCTCGCCCTGCGCGAGGTGCGGGGCCAGCGCGTTCCAGAGATCGAGCTTTTCAAGTGCCTGCTTCGCGTACCTGCCTGCGGGCACGCTGGAGGTTTCCGCGACCGCGAAGCGGCCGCTGCCAAGCGCGGCCAGGACGGCATCGCGCCTGCCGAGGTCGAGCGATCGCAGCGGCGATGCCGCGGGAGCGATCACAACGAGCGTGTTGCGCACCAGCACGAATCGGGAAGCGGGTTCGACCAGCTTCTTGTCCTGCAGGTAATCCATCCACTCGTTGTCGGCGGAAACGAACACGTCCGCAGGAGCGCCCTGCTCGATCTGCCTGGCGAGCGCGGAGCTCGCCGCGTACGCCAGCACGACCTTGCCGTGTCCTTGCGCTTCCCAAGCGTGGGCCACCTTGTCGAGGCTTTCGCGCAGGCTGGCAGCGGCAAACACGGTGAGCGGGCGATCCGCGGCAAGCGCGGCCGTGCAACACACGCACGCCAACAGCCAGGCGAGCCAGGATTTCCGCAACATGGACCACCCCCGATGGAATGGTCCAAGCATATCGCAGGCATTGGCCGGATCGATGCCGGCCGCCCGACTCCGGCGTGTCGTCGGAGCCCGCAGTCACGGCGGGATACGTCTCCTGCCTGCGTGCAGCGCGAACCTAGCGGATCGACGGATCCAGCCGACGCAATGCATCCGCGGTGGTGGTCGCGCCGGTGCGCTCGATGTCCTCGCGCGTGTACGCACGACCTGGCGCACCGACGCATTCGACGGCGCGTTTGCTGTGTTCGTTCGTGATCGCGTGCAGATGCGAGCCGGTCTCGCGGAGGCAGAAGCTGTCGGCCGATTTCTCGGCGGCTGTCTGCACGGCCGTCGACGCTTCGACCTTGCCCTTCTCGTCGGTCGTGGTCACGGTGCCCGACTGCGCAAACGCGCTGCCGACGCAAAACGCGAACAGCACGGGGATCAGGATCTTGTTCACGGCGTTCTCCCGGTGTGGCATGACGGAAATGCCGCGATGCGGCGGCGATTGGGCTTGTTATACGCCCCGTGGCGGCGGCTGTCGCAGGACCCATCGCCGCGCATTCATGCGGGCGTCAGTCCCCTGAACGCGTCCGCTTCCACAGGCTTGTCACATGGTGGCGGCGAGGCGGCGCACGCATGCTCGATAGCGCCTGGCAATGCGC